>NC_021500.1:2204574-2519513 GCF_000410515.1 Enterobacter sp. R4-368
TCATCAGAGATGACAACGGCACCCCCGTCCAGTCGGCAATGACGTTAGCGACGGTACGTACATCCACATCCACGGAGAGCAGCGGATTGTTGTGCTGGATGCCGCTCAGCTCCTGCTGCAGCGTGCAGATTTCACTCTGGCGGGAGATATCCTGGCGGCTCGCCAGCAGTTGTTCGGTGAGTTCCAGCTCCTGACCGTACCGGATCTCCAGTTCGTCGAGTTCAGCCCTCAGCCGCACGTCTTCCTGCTCAAGCGCCGCCAGGCGTTCACCGGGGCTCTGATTACCGACTGCGGTATCTTCCAGCAGCGCCTGCTTCTCCATGTCCAGCGCTGTAATTTGCGAGCGAAGACGGGTCAGCCGTTCCGGCACGGTGTCGAGGCTCATGCGCACGCGGGCGCTGGCGGTATCGAGGAGATCAACGGCTTTGTCCGGCAGCTGACGGCCTGTCAGATAACGGCGGGAAAGCGTCACAGCGGCGCGCACCGCATCGTCCGTGATATGCACGTTATGGTGCCCGGCGTAGCGGGATTTCAGGCCACGCAGCATCAGGCAGGCGGTGTCGTCGTCGGGCTCATCCACTTTCACCATCTGAAAGCGGCGTTCCAGCGCGGCGTCACGCTCGAAGTATTGTTTGTATTCAGACCAGGTGGTCGCGGCAATTGTTCGTAATTCGCCACGTGCCAGCGCCGGTTTCAGCAGATTCGCCGCATCCGCGCCACCTGCCTGGTTGCCCGCGCCAATGATGGTGTGCGCTTCGTCGATAAACAGCAGAATCGGCACCGGCGACTGCTGTACGGCGTCGATAACGTTTTTCAGGCGCTGTTCGAATTCTCCCTTCACACCTGCGCCCGCCTGTAACAACCCAAGATCGAGGGTGCGCAGAACGACAGGTTTGAGCGATTCAGGCACGTTGCCTTCGGCAATGCGCAGCGCGAGGCCTTCAACCAGTGCGGTTTTTCCGACTCCGGGCTCGCCGACCAGAATCGGGTTGTTTTTACGACGTCGGGAGAGGATATCCACCATCTGGCGGATTTCAGTGTCACGACCAAACACCGGGTCGATTTTGCCCGCTTTCGCTTTGGCGGTGACATCAAGGGTGAATTTATCCAGCGCGTTCTGCAGCGCCGCACTCAGTTCGCCCTCTTTTACCTCTGCCCCCACAGGGCGGCCGACCATTTCAATATCGCCACTGTAGCTCTGGGTCAGTTCTGCTTCCTGCTGCACGTCCGGGCGTTCGTCAGACTGCGCATCCAGCAGCGGGCGAAGGCGCTCCAGCTGGCTCTGGCCCAGCGTCAGCAGGGGCCACAGACCATCACAATGAATCAGCGTCGGGCTTTCAACCAGCGCAATCAGCAGATGCAGGCTGCGGATTTTTTCTTCGTCCTGCAATGACGCTATCATCCATGCCTGTTTCAGCAGCGTGTTGAGAGAGCTCGCCAGCTGTGGCCGGCTGCGTACCGATCGCGGAAGCCTGTCCAGCCAGTCCAGCAGCGCCTGCCACATACTGTCCATATCCCACTCGTAGCGACGCGCCAGCACCGTCAGGTCACCTTCGCCCTGCTCCAGCAGTTTCAGCAGCCAGTGTTCCGGCAGAATTTCCGCATGGGCGCGGGTCTGGCACAGGGAGGCCGCCCCTTCCAGCGCACAGGCGCAGTAAGGATTAAGGCGACGTAACAGGGCGGCTGAGTTTTCCATTTTTTTCTCTCTTAGGTTGTGCCGGGTACGCTACCGCCCATCGCTTTCCCTTTTGACAGGGAACCCAAAGCGCATCAGGTCAGGCAGGCAGATTGTGTGGTTCTTTGCTGAAAACCCGGGGCGGCAGATATTCAGCAAAAAAGAGAAAGCGGACAGGGGGGACTGTCCGCTTGCTACTTACGCGGTGGCGCGTTCGTTCCAGGAATCGGAATGAATGATGTTGCCGTCTTTGTAGGTCCAGGTGATTTTTTCGTAGCGCAGTTCGATCTGTTCGAGGTGGTTGTGCTTCTCGTAAGAAGGATCTTTGATGTCGTGCATCACCGGATTCACTTTCACCACTTTCACGTTTTCCAGAGTGGTGTTGAAGTACTCCACTTCCTGACCCGCGTCGTTGATTTTGTACCACTTGAATTCAGCAGACTTCAGGGTCTGGCCGGTCGTCACCGCCTTGTACAGATACGGGCTGGAAGAATCGATTTCCTTCGTAAACAGGAACGGGGTGTGGATACGGGTACCGGTCAGCTTGCCGGTGTTGTTGTCCGTCGGGATGTACAGGTTGTGCTGCTGTGCAACGACTTCGATGCTGCCTTCGCGATCCTGGACATCCACAGACCCTTTAATGTCCGCGCCGCCGTCATCTTTCAGCCAAAGGTAAACGGGAATTGCCATTGGATTTACTCCATTTAGTGTTGAGAAACGTCATCATCCTGTGATGACGCTGAGGGTTTGCCCGGTAGCTGGCAGGCATCGACCTGCGGTACCAGACTGATTTCGACACGGCGGTTGAGCGCACGGCCTTCCGTGGTGTCATTAGTTGCAATGGGGCGACGTTGACCGTAGCCCTGCACCGCAAAACAGCTTTCCGGCACATCACCGGTGTCGCGCATCCAGTCACGTACCGCTTCGGCGCGCTTCATGGAGAGCGTCTGGTTAAGCCCAGGATTGCCGGTGTTATCGGTATGCCCGGACACGACAATCAGCCAGCCGGGTTTGGCTTTGATGCCTACCAGGGAGTTGACCAGCAGTTTGGTAGAGCCTGGCCTAAGGTCGGACATACCCGAGTCGAATAGCGACATGCTGTCGAGGCGGATAATCTTCGGCACCGCTTTTGACTTTGGCGGTGGCGGTGGTGGAACCCACGTATCAATGGCCTGCTGAACGCTGAGCCACAAACGCTCGCCCGGATAGAGTCCCAGACCGTAACGCTGCGGCTCGCCCTGGCGCTGCCAGCGTTCCAGCAGCAAGGCATCCTGTTGCAGGGCCTGTAGTGACTGGGCTTTCGGTGCGTAGTGCGTCATCGGAATGGCGTACCAGCGCTGCAGATCGGCAGCGATCCGCCCGATAAGGGACTGGTTATGTAGCACGGACAGACCAAGCGCGCTGACCATGCAAAACAGCAGGAACATCACCACACGACGCCCGGTTTTCCCGTCCTGAAGAGGCATGGCATAAGGTGCAAGTAACGGCAAAACCGGATCGGCAAAATGCCACAGCGCCGGATACGTTGAGCTGGAAGCCGGGGGTAAGAGCCTGGAATGGCGAAACAACCACTGCGGCCAGATGGCACCGGCCTCAGTACGGACAGCCCCACTGCGCACAACCACCGCAAACGGCGTGACAACCGGACACAGCCTGTCCGCTTTCGTCAGTTCATCCATCACCACCTGTTGCAGCAAGCTAATGGCATGCGACAGATACGGCAGACGGGTCACGTTTTCAGGCAGAGTCCGCCACGCCTCCAGCGTCTGCACTGGTTCATCCGTCGGGCAGACCAGCGGCGTTTTACCGCGAATCACGATCCACGGTGTTTCCGGTCCGGAAAACTCACCAACCAGCACGACAGGTGGCAAATAGCCGGAAAGATTTTTCAGCTGCTTTATCTGCTGACGCAGTTCCTTCAGAGAAACACGCAGTCGCCCTTCATCTTTGTGCAAATCTGGCAGGCAGCGAAACATCACCACCAGTTGCCCGGCCATACGGGGTTCACGCGCGAGTAAACGCTCAGCAAATGTGCTTAGCTGATCCGTTGCCCCCACTTTCAGATAGCAGCCCTGCGCTGTGGTGCGGCATACATCCTCGACAAACAGTTCGTCGTCGATATCGCCGCATACCAGTAAAACCGGACCGGTGAAACCGGCTGGCGGAGAAACACCCTCATCAACGTGCTGCCCGACAGGCTGCTGGCGACTGTATCGGCGACGCATCAGCAACAGCGCCACCATGCTCCCTGTCAGCGTCAGCACACCGTTGACCGGCACAGAGAAATTCAGAAAACCCCAAATCACCCAGAGCGCGGCGGCCAGACAAATCAGCACCGGAAACGCAGCCCGTGACAGTGCAGATTTTCGCATCAGCGCAACTCCGGTAATTGCTGGCGCAGAAGATCCTTCAACCACAGGTGACCGCCAGCCCAGACCAGTGCAGTGACAAGTGCCGCCAGGATTATCCAGAACCATACGGAGCGCAGAATGTTGTAGCGGCGCTTACCGGTTTTCTGTACGACCAGATCAACGCTAGTCTCCAGCGGTGGTACGCGCTCATTAAGAGCGGCAATCACCTCTTCTCGCTGGGTCTGTCCGGCACCAGAGAAGGCAAACTGCCCCTGGAACCCCAACGCAAGAACACGCTGGTAGCAAGTCAGCACCGCAGGAACCGGTGACGGCTGACGCAGCACTTCCGCAATGCGGTCATATAAAGCACCACCCGCACGCAGCGAGCCAAAGTAACGGGCCTGCAACGGCGCTGCGCGCCAGGCTTTGATGCCTTCGTCCATGTCAGCCTTCTGCGGTGCCACTGTTGCAGATTCAGAGTCCGACGAATCCGCCTCTGTTCCAGCAGGCACAGATTTACGGTTCATCACCGCTTCATCCAGCAGGGCACACTGCGCATAGGTAATATGTGCGATGCTCTCGCTGTCGTAACCAGCGTGCTCCAGCGCTTCGCGTACACTCTCCACCTGGGCACAACAGTTTTTATAGAGCGCCTTGCCATCCGGCGCTCTGGCGGCGTGACGCAGTTGAGACACGGTGAGCCAGGAGTCCGCCATCAGGTCGTCGATATCGATATCCTTTCTCATGAGCGCAGCACCGCAAACAGTTCAAGTTCAAGCTCGCCCAACAGTGACGGTACGTAGAACAAGCACACGCCCTGCTCCAGCATCTCCTGCGCCGCACGGCTCTCCATATCCAGCACGAAGTACTGATTTTCCAGGCGCACCGGCAGTGCTGCAGGAACACGGGTAAGCGGGATAAGACCAATGCCTTCCATTGCCACACTGGTAATCTGGCCCACATCATCCGGGGTACCGGCCATGGCCATTTCGGTAAATTTCTCGGCTACCTGCCAGGCCGGCAAATTTGAACGGACAGACAGGTAAAAATCGGCTTCTTCGCGCAGACGGATATCGTGCAACACCGCTTTCCAGGTTTGCTCGTCCAGGCGGGTCATATTCACGGCAACCACGCGCGACGGCAGACTGGCTTCCAGTAGCTCACTGATAAGTTCAAATAACGGCGGGAAGGTGTTTTCCGGAGCGTGATGGTCATAGCCCGGGATCGCATCCAGATCGCGATCCAGCGAAAACGTCAGCAGGCTGCCGGCAAGTCGCGCCAGCTCTGCCCATACCTGTTCAGGGTGACGAGCCGGGAAGCGTTCGAACTCAGTCAAAACACGGGCATGCGTATTTAGCGCATTCAGCAACCAGAACAGCGAGACATCGGCAACCGCAAAGTCTGCCATGCGGTCATTGCTCTCGCGACGCATCGCCATCAGACGCTGGCGTCGGGAACGCAACTGGCGGTTCAGCAGCACCAGACGTTCACGTAACAGGCTGCTTGCAGAGAACATTGCCATCGGTGGCACAAAGTCCGGATCCTGACGCCAGCCACCCTGCCCATCACGCAACAGACGAGCTACGGCACAGGTCTGCCAGGCATCGTTACTTTCGTGATCAAAGCGGAACGCGAGATTGAAACGGGCCACGGCCATTGGCTCTTCTTCCTGACCGAATAGATCCTGAACGGCCACCCACTCTTCGCGATAGCGCAGCGGACGTTCGGCAGACACTGTTTCCATCTGGACATTAACAATGCCGGGTTGCATCACTGGCAGCGCAATCAGCACGGTCACACTCTCCACCTGACCGGAGTCCGGCAGCGCCACTTCTCTCGGCTCAGGCGGTAAATCACTGTTTTGTGTGTCAACCAGTGTGCCATCCGGCAGCCACAGACGCAGGGTCTGCACCTGCACCCGACCAGACGCGAGAAGGGCGTCATTGAACTCGACTCGCTCAACCCCCCACGGAAAGGGGCTGTAAAGCCGGGATAATCCGGCACGGGAAAAAGATTCCCACCCGGACTGCTGCTGGAACTGCTGAGGGGCCAGCAAGGCCCCTTCATTCCATAACGGACGATAGATCTTCATCCCTGGTATTCCTTCGCCTTATGACTTGGCCTTCGGCATCTGGGAAACCAGTGACAGGTTGACGTCCATGCCTTCGACCTGGAAATGCGGGATGGCATAGAGTTTGACGCGGAAGAACCCCGGGTTATCGTCAATATCTTCCACCACGACTTTGGCATCACGCAGCGGATGGGAAGCCTGCAGCTCGTCGCCCGGATCGGTCATTTCGGTGACCAGACTGCGCACCCAGGTGTTCAGCTCCAGTTCCAGTAAACGGCGATCTTTGGTCGTACCGATGTTTTCACGCTGAATAAGCTTCAGATAATGCGCAATACGCGAGAGCAGGAAGATATACGGCAGGCGCGCATTGATACGGCTATTGGCGGTTGCGTCAGCGGTATCGTACAGCGCCGGTTTCTGCGTGGAGTTAGCGGAGAAGAAGCAGGCGTAATCACGGTTTTTGTAATACGACAGTGGAATAAAGCCGAGATTTGCGAACTCGAACTCACGCGTTTCCGGGATCATCACTTCAGAGGGGATTTTTACCTGATTGCCCGTGCCGAGGTCGTAAAGGTGAATAGGCAGATCCTGAACTGCACCGCCCGCCTGCGGGCCACGAATTTGTACACACCAACCGTTATTGATAAAGCTGCGTACCATATTGGCGGCAAAGGCGAACGAGGCGTTGGTCCACAGGTATTTATCGTGATCCGGCCCTTTCACTTGTTCCACATAATTGAAACTGCGTACCGGCACGGTGTCAGGGCCATATGGCAGGCGGCCAAGCACACGCGGCATCACCAGACCGATATAGCGGGAGTCGTCCGTCTCGCGAAAGGATTTCCACTTGATGTACTCAGCGCGGTCAAAGTAGTTGCCGATATCTTTTATCGCCGCCACGTCCGCCATCGCGTCCTTGAGGAAAAATTTCGGCCCCGCAGAGCCGATAAACGGCATGTGGGCAGCGGCAGACACTTTCGAAATATTGCGCAGCAAAGCGACATCCTGCGCAGAAGCATCAAACTCGTAAGCAGAAATCAGCGCGGCAATGGGCTCGCCACCCGGCGTGTCATATTCATCGATATAAGTGTGTTTGTATAAACCACTCTGAATAATTTCGGGGCTATCTTCAAAATCCTGGCGCAGATCGTCTTTGGAGAGATCGAGCAGTTCGATTTTGACGTTCTGGCGAAAATCGGTTTTATCCACCAGAGATTTCAGCCCACACCACAGACTTTCTACTGCCTGAAACGCCTCATGGTGCATCACCGCATCCAGTTGACGGCTAATCTGGTAATCCAGCTGTGCGATATGGTGATCAATCAAATTGCGGTCAAGTTTTTCAACTTTCGAACCGGATTTTGTCAGGCATTCCAGGAACACCTGCATCCCTGCGGTCAGACGCTCATCGGCTGTTGCATCCGACATCGCCTGCGCATCCTGCCAGATATCCAGCGCGCTTAGCGTTGTTACCGGGTTCAGATTGATTTTTTCAAATAAAGAGGCATAGACACCTCCCGCTTGCGTGCCTTGTAAAACCACGCTTTCGCCTGTGGCGACACTTTCATTTTGTACAGACATCAACATTCCTTATTCATCTGTTAAAACTTCGCCAGCATTTATGGCTGTTTGGGCGCAAGAGAGGAGAGCTCATCACGCAGTTCTGCGCTGAGAGAGGGGTTAAGAAGAATTTTTTCTAATTCCTTTCGGAAAGTCTGATTATCGAGTAAGTTCGCTTTCAGATCGCGAAGCAGATTGCGCATTGCCAACATAGCTTTGAGCTGGGGAATTTGGCGGGCAACCTCTTCTGGCGTGAAATCTTTCATATCGCGGAACGTCAAGCTGATATTCTCTTCGCTACCATTACCCGCCAGGGTATTTTCAACAACAAGGTTAACTTTTGGGGAATAATCAGAAAGAACACTATTAAAGTTATTTTTATTAACGTTGACTTTAACGCGTTCGCTTAAAGACGCCGTTTCCTGCCCATTACTAAAATCACCCGTCACCAGTAATTTCAACGGTAATTCTGTTTTTTTCTGTGCTCCGCCCGTATGCAGGTCGAGTTTCAGGTTGATACGTGCTTTCGGTATCTCCCGCTGGAAGCTATCGCTCATCGTTCCCTCTCTGTTTATTGCTTTGTGATATTTGCGCGTAACTATCCCTGCGCATAACACGGCAACAATAAACCAAAACGTTTCATTTTTTCACATCGAATTTTAAAGATTAGGAATAAATAAAGAAATTTACTTAATTATTAATATTCGGAGTTATTAATTGATGAGCTAATTATCGCACAGCACTTTCCAGATAATATTATTGCTGGTAATAAAGCCGCGCAATATTTTCGGAAAGCATTCCTGAATGTATTTTAATTCATCGCTAAAGTTTCTTTAACGCTGTTCAAGTTGATAATACGGTACCCGCCGCGTTGTGCCCGTCAGGCTATCGAATACATCCGTTTCTGCGGTGCTGATCCTCATCCCTTTCTTTCTGAGTCTCGCCACATCGGCGGCCAGCCGCTGAATGCCAAACCAGAATAACGCATCAAGCGCCGTGACCTGGAGACCCCTCTCCAGCGCCAACTTCAGACGTTCGCGCGGGGCTTTAACCTCTTTGGCGATTTGCTGGTACGGCGCAGCCGTAACGTTAGTGGGATCAAGGCGACGAATACGATTGGAAAAGCGGTAGCTAAAGGCATCCGGGATAGCGCTTAAATCGCTTTTCAGACTGTAAGTACATCCCCAGCGGCTGCCGCTGATAACGGCGGGTTTACGGCTGATTTGCAGCTCGTCGCGCAGGCTGTCAATAAGCTGCGGTGCACGAACCAGCAACAAACGAAAAGGTAACTCCAGGCTGGTAGCGTAATCCACATTCAACAGTGCAATGCGTAAACGTTCCTGCGCCCCGGCCTGCGTCTGGCGGCACTCATCCATGACATCTGCCCACTGACGCGCCAGACGCGGCGTTTCATCAACTGCGGTGAAACTATATTTTTCAATCTGATAGTCGATGCGCCCGCTCATCTCTGTCTGCCTCTGTTCCCTCGCCTTTTTCCGCGAATCACTTTACCAGCGTGCAAATACAACCGGAAGCAGGAGGCAGCGCGGATCTTTGTTTTTATACGCATAAATAAAAAACCACCTCATCCGAGGTGGTTCAGGTTTGTTATGAGAAACGGACCCGGCTAAGGCTGACTGATCACGGTCGTAATATGATCGGCAAGCGCGCCCGCGTGCGGCATGGTCAACATAGTCATATGATTTCCTGGGCTCAGCATGGCGGTGAATTGTGTCGCGTATTCACGCCACACCGCCTCGCGCTGTTCCCGCTCTGCACCATTAGCCTCTTGTGCATTAATGCTATGCAACCTCCCCTGGTAACGCGCGCGGGGAACATAGGAGGTATTGAGGTTTGCGTACAACACATGGAAAACACCAGCCAGCAACGAAAGTGGCGTGTTGCGGGTGTAAACCCCCGCCTCAATCAAAAGTTGATGCAAACAGATAAGCCGCTGCTGTGGCGCCATTCCCAATAGCGCGTCCTCCGTAATGGGCAGCTCCCGGTTCAGCATCAAATTATAAATGCTGATTAATTTCATCACTGCCCCGAGGTGGCTGACCGGCGGTTTAGCCCCGGGAGAGCGGCTGTCAATGATAATCAGATCGGCAACCGTCTCCCCTTGCGCCTGTAATTGCAGCGCAATTTCAAAGGCTATCCAGCCGCCAAAGGAGTGCCCAATAAGGTGATATGGCCCGGAAGGCTGACGTTCACGCATTGCGCTGATGTAATCACGTGCCGTCTCTTCAATTGTCAGATGCGGCATGGTTTTCACATCGGTGAGCCCGCGTGCCTGCAGCGCATAAACAGGAAGTGTTGCAGGCAAAAGTCCCACCACGTCAAGAAAACTGAATGCGGATGCACCGGCACCCGGGATGCAAAATAGTGGCGTTTCGCAATCGGCCCCCTCCTGCATAACAACCACCGGCTGGTAGGAAGATCGGGGGAGCAGGTCTGCCGACATTGTCTTCGCCAGTTGCGCCAGCAACGGCGGTTGCATAATCGATAAATGCGTCCCACCAATAACATGCAGCGACGAATCGCTGCTTACTGTGCCGTGCCAGCCGCGCCAGATGTCGTCGCTTTCCTCCAGATTTGCCGTGTAAAGGTTGATGGTGAGATCCGCAGGAATCGGCTGATACCGCAGCCCCAGCGGCCTGATGTACAACACCGTTTCCAGGCGTAACAGCAGATCCTCATAGCTAATATCCTTCGGCAACCAGTTATGTTCGCTGCAAAGATCAAAAACGGCTTGCATATCAAGGGGACTTTGCAGCTGTGCCAGTATCGACCTTTCGCTCTCCGGCACATGCATGGATAAGAAATTGACGATCATTTCGTCACGTACTGCCGGCTCGCTGCTCGCGCTGACATCACGCTTCTGATGCGCAGCCGGATGATAGCTGTCAATCATGCCGATAAAGGCGATCTCTTCCCCGCTTCGTTGCAACTGCAGCGCAATTTCATAACTGATAACACCGCCTAAAGACCAGCCCGCAAGGTGGTAAGGTCCATGCGCCTGTACGCGACGGATGGCTTCAATATGGCAGGCGGCCAGCGCTTCCAGCGATGCCGGCGGATTCTCTGCGTTATGCAGACCAAGTGCCGAAAGTGCATACACGGGGCGATCGACCCGCAACATCGTAGCCAGAGGCGAATAGACCAGCGGATCGCCGGAAGGCTCATGCACCAGAAAAAGCGGCGGCTGTGTACCTTCCCCCCGCAGCACAACAGGATTATCGGCAAAAGGTGATGCGAGTGATTTTTCCCTGTCCTGAATAAAGCCAGCAAGCTGCGCCAGGGATGGCCTGGCAAAGAGTGTCGCCAGTGAGATAGCCAGCCCAGTTTTTGCCATGCGGTTTAACAGCTGAACCGCCAGTAAAGAGTGACCACCGAGTTCAAAAAAGTTGTCATGCCGCCCGACCTGCGACAGCCCCAGCAGCTCACACCAGATAGCCGCAAGCATGTTTTCCACCTCACCAGCCGGGGGTTCATCCCCGCGGGTGACCAGCGCAGCGCGATCCGGTGCGGGCAGCGCCTGACGATCCAGCTTGCCGTTCGGCGTAAGCGGAAAGCTCTCCAGCGTGACATACGCGGCGGGCAGCATATATTCCGCCAGCGACTGCGCCAGCTGCTGACGCAGTCGTGCAGGCTCCGGCGTGTGGCCGGGTTCTGCCAGCAGATAGGCGACCAGCCGCTTATCACCCGGCAACTCTTCCCGCGCCATCACCACCGCGTCGCACACACCGTCGCATGCCGTCAGGCAGGCCTCGATTTCCCCCGGCTCGATGCGGAATCCGCGCAGTTTGACCTGGAAATCATTACGCCCGAGGAACTCAATATTGCCGTCCGGCAGCCAGCGACCGAGGTCGCCGGTTCTGTACATCCGCTGACCAGGCGTGAACGGGTCCGGCAGGAAACGCTCTGCCGTCAGTTCCGGGCGGTTGAGGTAACCCCGTGCCACGCCGTTGCCAGCGATATAAAGCTCGCCGCAGATCCCCAGCGGTACTGGCTGACCGTGATCATCGAGGAAATAGATCTGCGTGTTGTCGAGCGGTTTGCCAATGCCCGGCGTCGCCAGCGTTTTATCAACCACGCACATACTGGCATTGACGGTACACTCCGTCGGCCCGTAGGCGTTAACAAAACGGATCTGCTCAATGTTTTGCATGGCCGACCAGGCTGATAACGGGATCGCATCGCCACCGATAATGACAGTACAGGGATAGCCCTCATACGCTTTCTGTAACCCTGCGGCAATCAGCCCCTGCAACTGAAGGGGCGTGCAATCGATCACATCAACGCGTTGACGGCGCAAGAATGCTAACAGCGCGCCACCCTCTTTACGAACCGCCTCCGGAACGATGACCATCGTATGCCCCAACAGTAAGTGCACCCAGCTCTGCACCGAGGCATCAAACACAATGCTGGCATTCATACTCACGCGCGAAGGATGTTGTATACCCAGCCTCGCCTGTATGGCGCTTTGCATGCTGACAACATTGCGGTGCTCAACCATCACCCCCTTGGGTTTCCCGGTCGAGCCGGAGGTGTAAATCACATACGCCAGATGCTCCGCCGTCAGCCCCTGCGGCTCCGGGTTGTGCTCCGCCGCACTGTCCTCCGGCGCCGCATCCGTCAGCACCACCGGCAGCGCGGTATTCAGCGTCTGCACCAGCGCCCGCTGCGTCACCAGCGCCACCGGGGACGCATCCGCCAGCATATAGCCCAGCCGCCCCGCCGGGTAGGCCGGGTCCAGCGGCACATATGCGCCCCCCGCTTTCAGAATGCCCAGTATCGCCACCAGCACATCCGCGCTGCGGGGCAGACACACTGCCACCCGGTCATCCGGGCGCACACCCAGCGCCATCAGCCGGTGCGCCAGCCGGTTGGCCCGCCGGTTCAGCGCAGCGTAGCTGAGCGTGATATCGTCGCAGACCACCGCCACCGCCTCCGGCGTGCGCACCACCTGCGCCTCAAACAGCCGGTGAACCAGCCCCTCCGCCGGCACCGCCGCCCGCGTGGCGTTAAACGCCACCAGCACCTGGTTGCGCTCCCCTTCGGGCAGCACGGGCAGGCTCAGCACCGGGCGCTGCGGCTCATGCGCCAGCGCCGCGCTCAGCGCCGCCAGCGTGGTCAGCAGGTAGCCGAGCTGGCGCTGCGGGTCGATGCCGGCCACCGTCTGCGCCGTCAGGATGAACCCCTCCCCGGTGTCATCCACCGAGAACGCCAGCGGGTAGCTGGTCCGCTCTTCCGCTTCCAGCAGCCGGATACCCTCGCGCACAAGATTGCTGCGCGCCGGGCTGTGGCGGTAATTCAGCAGCGTGCTGAACAGCGGCAGCGGCTGCGGCACCCCGCTGCAGCGCAGCGCCAGCGCCAGCGGCGCCTGTTCATGCTCACACAGCGCCGCCAGCGCATCCCGCGTGGACAGCACCGCTTCCTGCACTCCCTGACCGGCCAGCGACACCCGCAGCGGCAGCGTGTTGATGAACATGCCGGGACCGGATTCGCCGCTGTCCCCGGCCTGCAGACGGCCCATCAGCACGGTGCCGAACACCACGTCATCCCGTCCGCACAGCTGCGCCAGCAGGCGCGCCAGCGCCGTGTGGAACAGCACGCCGGGGCTGACGCCCAGCCGCCGCGCCTGCGCGCGGATATGCCCCGCCAGCGCGGTATCCAGCGTCTGCCGCGCTTCCCCGCACACCCCGCCGCTTTCCCGCGTGTCGGCAATGTCATACGGTGCGGTCGGGGTGTCAGTATCCGCCAGCCGGGCGCGGAACCACGCCTCATGCTCACTCTGCGGCACCCGCAGCGTGCGGGCGATAAAGTTGCGGTAGGGCACCGGCACCGCCAGCGCGGCGGCGTTCCCGTCCAGAATCTGCGTGATTTCATCGCAGACCAGCGCCATCGAGATGTGGTCGCAGACCAGATGATGGAAGTTAAGCGCCAGCAGCCACCGCTGCTGTGCCGGGTCGTACGCCGTCCGGGCGCTGAACAGCGGGGCGCGGCTGATATCCATGCGCTGACTGTGCGGGCTGGCCTGTGCCCGCAGCTGTCCGGCGATATCCTGGCCGGTCTGCGGCACAAACGCTGTCACCGGCAGAACGGCCTGACGCCAGACCACCTGCACCGGACGGGACACGCCCTGCCAGCACACCGCGCTGCGCAGGATGTCGTGGCGGTCTATCACCTGCTGCAGCGCTGCCAGAAACGCCTCCAGCAGCACGCGGGAGTCAAAAGCCAGCAGGCTGCTGAGCAGGTAGGCATCCCCCTGCGCCTGCAGCAGATGGTGGAACAGAATGCCCTCCTGCAGCGGTGACAGCGGGTAGATGTCCTGCACGTTCGCCGCGCCGCCGTCCACCGTCTCCACCACCGCATCAGTCTCCGCCTGCGTCAGGCTGACCAGCGGCAGCATACCGGGCGTGATGGCCCGGCAGTGCGCCGGGATACGTGGCGGCGGAACCGGCGCTTCTGCTTCCCGGAGGGTGATGCGCTGTGCCATCTCAGCCAGCACCGGGGCGGAGAACGCCCCGCGGATATCCAGCGCCATCCCCTGGCCGCGCAGCCGCTCCAGCAGGCTCACCACCATCAGCGAATGGCCGCCGAGCTCGAAAAAGTTGTCCTGCCGCCCGACCTGCGACAGCCCCAGCAGTTCGCACCAGATGGCGGCCAGCGCGGTTTCCACCTCACCGGCCGGAGGTTCATCCCCGCGGGTGACCACCGCCGTGCGATCCGGGGCGGGCAGCGCCTGCCTGTCCAGCTTGCCAGTGGGCGTGAGCGGGAAGCTCTCCAGCGTGACAAACGCGGCGGGCAGCATGTGCTCTGCCAGCGACTGCGCCAGCTGCTGACGCAGCCGGGCTGGCTCCGGCGTGTGGCCGGGTTCTGCCAGCAGGTAGGCAACCAGCCGCTTATCGCCTGGCGTGTCTTCCCGCGCCATCACCACCGCGTCGCGCACGCCGTCGCATGCCGTCAGGCAGGCGCTGATTTCCCCCGGCTCGATGCGGAACCCGCGCAGTTTGACCTGGAAATCGTTGCGTCCGAGAAACTCAATGTTGCCGTCCGGCAGCCAGCGCCCGAGATCGCCGGTTCTGTACATCCGCTGGCCGGGGGTGAAGGGATCCGGCAGAAAACGTTCTGCCGTCAGCTCAGGCCGGTTCAGGTAACCACGCGCCACGCTGTCACCGGCGATATAGATCTCACCGCAGATCCCCAGCGGTACCGGCTGGCCGTACTCATCCAGCAGATAAATCTGCGTGTTGGCGATAGGCTTGCCGATGGGAATTGAGCGATTGCGGTTCACTGCGCCGGGGATGGCATAGGTGGTGATAAACGTCGTGGCTTCGGTCGGACCATAACAGCTTATCAACCGCTTTGGCTGCTGTTCCGACTGCTGCAGGCGGCTGATTTTCACCGGATCAAGCACGTCCCCGCCGGTCAGCAGATAACGCAACTGCCCGAACACCGGTTTCAGCACCTCGAGGTATTCGTTAAACAGCCCGACGGTAATCCACAATATGCTGACGTTTTCCCGCAGCAGCACGTCGCGCAACTGGTGTGGATCCTGCAGTGTCGACGGCGTGATAATACACAGCCGCGCACCGTTCAGCAGCGCAGACCAGATCTCCCAGACCGAGGCGTCAAAGGCAATATTGGCGCTGTGTGAAAGGCAGTCCTGTGCGCTGATCCCGGCGGCCTGGTTATTGAGGATAAACTGGCTGACGTTGCGGTGCTCGACCATCACCCCTTTGGGTTTCCCGGTCGAGCCGGAGGTGTAAATCACATACGCCAGGTGCTCCGGTGTCAGCCCCAACGCCTGCGGATCCGGGTTGTATTCTGCCGCACTGTCCTGCTCCGCTGCCGCATCCGTCAACACCACTGGCAGCGCGGTGTCCAGCGTCTGCGCCAGCGCATGCTGCGCCACCAGCGCCACCGGTGCCGCATCCGCCAGCATATAGTTCAGCCGCCCCACCGGATACGTTGGATCCATCGGCACATACGCACCGCCCGCTTTCAGAATGCCCAGCATCGCCACTATTGCATCGACGCTGCGCGCCAGGCACACCGCCACCCGATCATCCGGGCGCACCCCCTGCGCCATCAGCCGGTGCGCCAGCCGGTTGGCCCGGCGGTTCAGCGCATCGTAACTGAGCGAGATATCGTCGCAGACCACCGCCACCGCATCCGGGGTGCGCTGCACCTGAGCTTCAAACAGGCTGTGCAGCAGATGCTCGTGCGGTAAAGCTGCCTGAGTAGTGTTAAAACTGACGATCAGTTGCTGATACTCGGCTGATGAGAGCATGGGCAGCGCATGCGGAGAGCGGTTCTCATCGTTAGCCATCTCCGTCAGCACCTTAACAAAGTAGCCAACGAGACGTTCTGCCGTTGCGTGATCGAACAAGTCAGAGGCGTATTCCAGATCGCCTGTCAGCGCACCGGCTGTTTCTTCAAGTGCAAGCGTCAGATCGAAATGGGCAGAATGGTGCTGTTGCTCGATTAACGAGAGACTCACACCTGCCAGCGCTGGCTGCTCAGCAGGCGTATTATTGAGCGCTAACATTACCTGAAAGAGCGGGCTGTGGCTCAAACTGCGCGCAGGTTGAATGGCTTCGACAACCTTATCAAAGGGCAGTGTTTGATGTTCATAAGCCGCAAGCGTTTGTTGGCGAACATGCGCCAGTAAATCGCTGACTGTCGGGCAACCGGCGAGATTAACGCGCAAAGCGAGCGTGTTAACAAAAAAGCCAATTAATCCCTCCAGCTGTTGGTGAGAACGGTTGGCTACCGGGCTGCCAATCACCAGGTCATGCTGGCCACTTAGCCGGCTCAGCACAATCGACCAACCGGCGAGCAGCGTCATAAAAAGCGTGGCGCCGTGACGCTGGCTCAATGCCTTAAGCGAAGCCACCAGAGGCTCACTAAGGCGCAGTGGAACGTTATTCCCCGTAAAGCTTTGTACATTTGGTCGTGGGCGATCGGTGGGAAGTGCCAGTAACGCTGGCGCACCTTGTAGATACTGTTTCCAGAAATCGAGTTCTTTCGCCAGGCCCCCTTCCTGAAAATGGCGCTGCTGCCAGCTTGCGTAGTCAGCATACTGAACGGGCAAGGCGTGCAGAGGATAAGCATGCTGGCCGCAGGCCGCCTGATAGAGATGGCTCAGTTCGCGAACTAATACGCCAATCGACCAGCCATCAGAAATAATGTGGTGCTGGGTGAGCAGCAGAATGTGTTCTTCATCGCCGAGTTGTAACAACGCCCCGCGAATAAGGCGGTCATGGCTCAAATCAAACGGGGTTTTCCGATCCGCTTCATGCAGCGCGGCAATCCGCTGGCAACGCGCCGTTTCACTCAGATTACGCAAGTCGTGGCGCGTTAAAGCAAAATCCGTATCAGGGGGATCAATATGCTGCCAGGGCTTGCCATCCACCATCACAAAACGTGTGCGTAAACTCTCTTGCCGGGCAATAAGCTGATTAAAGGCATCATCAAGCGCCTGATGATTAAGCAACCCTTTGAGATGTAAGGTTGCCGGAATGTGGTATGCCAGGCTGGCGGCAGGATCCAGCTGGCTTAAAAACCATAAACGCTGCTGGGCGAAGGAGAGCGGTAGCGGTGCCCGCCGATCGGCCAGTGGAATTACGCTTGCCTGGTGAGGCTGAGCCGCTTTACGCGCCCGCAACAGCGCTTTCATTTTTTGTTCCAGAACGGCACGTTTTAGCGCGTCTACATCCCTTGTATCTTTCGTCATTCGTTGTGTCCTTCACTTATCATCTTCGCTAACGCTTCCGGTAACATCTCGTCAAGTTCGTGTTGTATGGCGGCTATTTCATCCCCTGCGATGGCCTCTAGTTGTGCAGAAAAAATAGCTTCGGCTTGATCCTGTAAGGTGGGTGACAGAAAGAGCGTGGAAATGGATACCTCAATGAAAAACTCACTCTGGATCCGACTGATCAGCTGTACCGCCATCAGCGAATGACCGCCGAGTTCGAAAAAGTTGTCGTGCCGCCCGACCTGCGACAGCCCCAGCAGCTCACACCAGATAGCCGCCAGCGTGTTTTCCACTTCGCCAACGGGTGCGTCATCCCCGCGGGTGACCGCTGCTGTGCGATCCGGTGCGGGCAGCGCCTGACGATCCAGCTTGCCGTTCGGCGTGAGCGGAAAACTCTCCAGCGTGACAAACGCAGCGGGCAGCATATATTCCGCCAGCGACTGCGCCAGCTGCTGACGCAGTCGTGCAGGCTCCGGCGTGTGGCCGGGTTCTGCCAGCAGATAGGCGACCAGCCGCTTATCACCCGGCAACTCTTCCCGCGCCATCACCACCGCGTCGCGCACACCGTCGCATGCCATCAGGCAGGCCTCGATTTCCCCCGGCTCGATGCGGAATCCACGCAGTTTGACCTGGAAATCATTGCGCCCGAGGAACTCAATATTGCCGTCCGGCAGCCAGCGCCCGAGGTCGCCGGTTCTGTACATCCGCTGACCGGGCGTGAACGGGTCCGGCAGGAAACGCTCTGCCGTCAGTTCCGGGCGGTTGAGGTAACCCCGTGCCACGCTGTTGCCAGCGATATAAAGCTCACCGCAGATCCCCAGCGGTACTGGCTGTCCGTGCTTGTCCAGAATATAGATCTGTGTGTTGGCGATAGGCTTGCCAATGGGAATTGACCGGTTGCGGCTTACCGCTGAATCAATGGTATAGGTGGTGACAAAGGTGGTGGTTTCTGTCGGACCGTAGCCGTTTATCAGCCGCTCCGGCTGCTGCGCCCACTGCTGCAGGCGGCTGATTTTCACCGGATCAAGCACATCCCCGCCAGTCATCAAATAACGCAGTTGCCCGAATACGGGTTTCAGTACCTCAAGGTATTCGTTAAACAGCCCGACGGTGAGCCACATCACGCTGACCTTTTCCCGCAGCAGCACGTCGCGCAGCTGGTGCGGTTCCTGTAGTGTCGACGGTGTGATAATGCACAATCGCGCGCCATTCAGCAGCGCAGACCAGATTTCCCAGACCGAGGCGTCAAAGGCAATATTGGCGCAGTGCGCAATACAGTCCTGCGCGCTGATATCGGTGGCCTGATTATTGAGGATAAACTGGCTGACGTTGCGGTGCTCGATCATCACCCCCTTGGGTTTCCCGGTCGAGCCGGAGGTGTAAATCACATACGCCAGATGCTCCGCCGTCAGCCCCTGCGGCTCCGGGTTGTGTTCCGCCACACCGTCCTCCGGCTCTGCATCCGTCAGCACCACCGGCAGCGCGGTATTCAGCGTCTGCACCAGCGCCCGCTGCGTCACCAGCGCCACCGGGGACGCATCCGCCAGCATATAGCCCAGCCGCCCCGCCGGGTAGGCCGGGTCCAGCGGCACATACGCGCCCCCCGCTTTCAGAATGCCCAGTATCGCCACCAGCACATCCGCGCTGCGGGGCAGACACACCGCCACCCGGTCGTCCGGGCGCACACCCAGCGCCATCAGCCGGTGCGCCAGCCGGTTGGCCCGGCGGTTCAGCGCAGCGTAGCTGAGCGTGATATCGTCGCAGACCACCGCCACCGCCTCCGGTGTGCGCACCACCTGCGCCTCAAACAGCCGGTGAACCAGCCCCTCCGCCGGGACCGCCGCCCGCGTGGCGTTAAACGCCACCAGCACCTGGTTGCGCTCCCCTTCGGGCAGCACGGGCAGGCTCAGCACCGGGCGCTGCGGCTCATGCGCCAGCGCCGCACTCAGCGCCGCCAGCGTGGTCAGCAGGTAGCCGAGCTGGCGCTGCGGGTCGATGCCGGCCACCGTCTGCGCCGTCAGGATGAACCCCTCCCCGGTGTCATCCACCGAGAACGCCAGCGGGTAGCTGGTCCGCTCTTCCGCTTCCAGCAGCCGGATGCCTTCACGCACAAGATTGCTGCGCGCCGGGCTGTGGCGGTAATTCAGCAGCGTGCTGAACAGCGGCAGCGGCTGCGGCACCCCGCTGCAGCGCAGCGCCAGCGCCAGCGGCGCCTGTTCATGCTCACACAGCGCCGCCAGCGCATCCCGCGTGGTCAGCACCGCTTCCTGCACGCCCTGGCCGGCCAGCGACACCCGCAGCGGCAGCGTGTTGATGAACATGCCGGGACCGGATTCGCCGCTGTCCCCGGCCTGCAGACGGCCCATCAGCACGGTGCCGAACACCACGTCATCCCGGCCGCACAGCTGCGCCAGCAGGCGCGCCAGCGCCGTGTGGAACAGCACGCCGGGGCTGACGCCCAGCCGCCGCGCCTGCGCGCGGATATGCCCCGCCAGCGCGGTATCCAGCGTCTGCCGCGCTTCCCCGCACACCCCGCCGCTTTCCCGCGTGTCGGCAATGTCATACGGTGCGGTCGGGGTGTCAGTATCCGCCAGCCGGGCGCGGAACCACGCCTCATGCTCACTCTGCGGCACCCGCAGCGTGCGGGCGATAAAGTTGCGGTAGGGCACCGGCACCGCCAGCGCGGCGGCGTTCCCGTCCAGAATCTGCGTGATTTCATCGCAGACCAGCGCCATCGAGATGTGGTCGCAGACCAGATGATGGAAGTTAAGCGCCAGCAGCCACCGCTGCTGTGCCGGGTCGTACGCCGTCCGGGCGCTGAACAGCGGGGCGCGGCTGATATCCATGCGCTGACTGTGCGGGCTGGCCTGTGCCCGCAGCTGTCCGGCGATATCCTGGCCGGTCTGCGGCACAAACGCCGTCACCGGCAGAACGGCCTGACGCCAGACCACCTGCACCGGACGGGACACGCCCTGCCAGCACACCGCGCTGCGCAGGATGTCGTGGCGGTCTATCACCTGCTGCAGCGCTGCCAGAAACGCCTCCAGCAGCACGCGGGAGTCAAAAGCCAGCAGGCTGCTGAGCAGGTAGGCATCCCCCTGCGCCTGCAGCAGATGGTGGAACAGAATGCCCTCCTGCAGCGGTGACAGCGGGTAGATGTCCTGCACGTTCGCCGCGCCGCCGTCCACCGTCTCCACCACCGCATCAGTCTCCGCCTGCGTCAGGCTGACCAGCGGCAGCATACCGGGCGTGATGGCCCGGCAGTGCGCCGGGATACGTGGCGGCGGAACCGGCGCTTCTGCTTCCCGGAGGGTGATGCGCTGTGCCATCTCAGCCAGCACCGGGGCGGAGAACGCCCCGCGGATATCCAGCGCCATCCCCTGGCCGCGCAGCCGCTCCAGCAGGCTCACCACCATCAGCGAATGGCCGCCGAGCTCGAAAAAGTTGTCCTGCCGCCCGACCTGCGACAGCCCCAGCAGTTCGCACCAGATGGCGGCCAGCGCGGTTTCCACTTCACCGGCCGGGGGCTCATCCCCGCGGGTGACCACCGCCGTGCGATCCGGGGCGGGCAGCGCCTGCCTGTCCAGCTTGCCGTTCGGGGTAAGCGGGAAGCTCTCCAGCGTGACAAACGCGGCGGGCAGCATGTGCTCCGCCAGCGACTGCGCCAGCTGCTGACGCAGCCGGGCTGGCTCCGGCGTGTGGCCGGGTTCTGCCAGCAGGTAGGCGACCAGCCGCTTATCGCCCGGCGTGTCTTCCCGCACCATCACCACCGCGTCGCGCACGCCGTCGCATTCTGTCAGGCAGGCGCTGATTTCCCCCGGTTCAATGCGGAACCCGCGCAGTTTGACCTGGAAATCGTTGCGCCCGAGAAACTCAATATTGCCGTCCGGCAGCCAGCGCCCGAGATCGCCGGTTCTGTACATCCGCTGGCCGGGGGTGAAGGGATCCGGCAGAAAACGTTCTGCCGTCAGCTCCGGCCGGTTGAGGTAACCACGCGCCACGCCGTTACCTGCAATATAGAGTTCGCCCGTCACGCCAAACGGCACCAGTTGACGGTGACTGTCCAGAATGTAGATCCGCAAATCGGAGAGCGGGCCGCCAATCAAACTGGCACCATGCGAGGTAATATCTGAAGGCGCTATTTCATACCAGGTGGCATGCACGGTGATTTCCGTGATGCCATACATATTGATAAGCCGCGTATTACGGTTTAAGGCGTTGTTAATCCACGGCACCAGAGAACGCATTTCAAGCGCTTCGCCGCCAAAGATAATGCAACGCAGGGTATGTGGAGTTGAGTCCTGGGCAGCAATTAACTGGCGGAATGCGCTGGGGGTTTGATTGAGTACCGTAACCTGTTCACGGCATAGCAGTGCATAAAGCGTCTGGGGTGAGCGAGCGCATGCGGTTGATACCACAATCAACCGCCCGCCTGAGCATAACGCGCCGAATAACTCCCAAACGGAAAAATCAAAAGAGAAAGAGTGGCATAGCGACCAGGTATCTTTACTACTAAAGCTAAAAACAGGCTGGCAGACAGTTAAAAGGCGGGTGATATTGCGGTGTTCAACCATCACGCCTTTGGGCTGACCTGTGGAACCGGAAGTATAAATAACGTAGGCCAGATGGTGCGCCGCCAGGCCGAGAGATAATGGCACAGGATTGCTCTCATCATCTTCGTCAGCAACGGCTGGTAACGGCGCATCCATTAATACGGCAGGAGTAGCGCTATTCAGCGTCTGCGCAAGAGCAGAATGGGTGATCAGTGCGGCGGGGGCGGAATCTTCCAGCATGTAATTCAGCCGTTCGCCCGGATAGACCGGATCCAAAGGAACATAGGCTCCGCCCGCCTTGAGGATACCGAGGATGCCGATCACCATGTCGAGGCCACGCTCCAGACAAATAGCCACGCGGTCATTTGGATGAACACCCAGTCTGATGAGCTGATGGGCCAGCCTGTTTGCCCTGCGGTTCAGAGCGTCATAGGTTAATGAGCTCCCCTCGAAAACGGCAGCGATAGCCTGTGGCGAGTGACGGACTTGTGCTTCAAACATTTCGTGGACTAATAGGTTAGAAGCGCCACTTTCTATAGCATGAGCAGGCTGCAGCAGTTGCTGGCGCTCATGTGGCGATAAAACCGGTAGGTGAGACACTGGCGTATCAACATTCTGCAACGCGCCTTCCAGTAATACAGCAAGGCGAGATTGCATAACCTGAATATCGGCAGGTGTGAAATAGTCGAGGGAATAATTAAACTCAACGCAGACCGATTGGCTCTGTTTATTATTGCTGGTGATGGCGTACTGATTAATGGTTATCGCTAAAGGATATTGCGCCCGGTGATGAGGTTTGATGGTTTGTATTATCGCCCCTTCCAGATGAATGTTAACGTCGTAAGGTTCATAGGATAACGACATATCAAATACATTCGCCCTGTCGGTATGTTGCTGTTTTTTTATTCTCCGGTTAATTTCCGTAATCGGCAGCCGCTGGTGTTTATAGCAAATACGTAATTCATCGGCTGCTTTTTGCATTACATCAGAAAAGGAATCCTTATCCGTTAATCTAATGCGAACAGGGATAACAGAGGCATACATTCCCACCGCCGCTTTTTGTCGGGCATTTTTTCGATTATGGAGTGGGATACCAAAAACAACATCATCAATGTTTTTTACTCTTTTAAAATAACAGGCAAAAAGGGCATACATGAAATGCAATACGGACACCCCATATAAAGAAGCCGCCTGTTCAATGCGCTGAAAAAGGCTTTCCTCAAGCATCCAGCTTACAGGCTCAGGCAGATATGATGCCGGAGTCCGCGCCGTCACCAAAGGCTGGAATAATTGCGGCGGCAATGCCGTATATCGCTCAAGCCAAAAACCCTGGTCTTTGATGCACTGCTTCGCACCCAGATAAGCCGCGTCACTGGCCACAAAATCGGCATAGGATAACGATGCGCTTTCAGATAAATGCTCCCCGCGAATTAGACGACTATAATTTTCGCTCAACTCTGCATTAAGCAGGCTCAGGCTCGTTCCATCGGCAATAATATGGTGACAGCACAGTTGCCAATACCAGCGGTTATTGCCGGCAAAGATTAATGCGCTGCGCCATAACCTTTCAGCCAAATTAAATGGCTGCGTAAAGTTTAAATTCACATACTGTTCAGCTTCATTTATTGGATTATCCGTTGTCGAAAAATCCTTAAATTCCATTAATGGCAAAGCGGAAGAGTCAAAATATTGTGCTGGCGACGTACCGGCAACCATACGCAGACGAAATGCATCATGCCGCTTAATGACGGAATCAAACGCTTTAACTATGATATCGGGAACGATATTGCCATCAATGATCATCACGCTCCCTATATTGTAATTTGTTAATTCAGGATTCAGCGTCTGAGCGAACCAAATCGCTTGCTGATCTGAACTCAATGGAAATGGCGACGCTGGAAACGCTGTACACTCTTCCGCCACCCATGCACTGTCTAAAAATCTATTATTGGGAGATATGTCCATATATTCCAACCTAATTAATGAAAGCCAAATCGTCGTAATTAATTGACAGCACACTTATTTCCGCAAAACAGGGCACCATCAAATAATATTCCTGATGAATGTTTTATCCTTAAATGAACGGCTAATTATCCACTGTCCCCCTGGATGCTTTGTCGTCAACGCCGTGAACCGTATGAGGTAAAACTGAATGTGTCTTAACGACAATCCTATCAATTAGTGCAACCGTCCACTCTTAACACCAGATATAGCCATTTTAAAAAAGTACGTAATAATACCGGGGGAAATCATTACGTAAGATTGACATCATATAAAATACACCATAAATCAGTCCCATCCGCTCACTCATGGCGTTATTCCCTTGAGATTAAACGATCTGTAGCGAGTAATAACCCTTGCAGTTAATAATAAATACCTTTTGCGTCTTTATGGCAAGAAAATATATCACCTTGACAGCACCTCATTGATATATACAACACCATACGCTTGATAATAAAGATGTTATTATTTTTAATTTGACAAAAAACCGTTTCACATTTGCGTTTATCACTGCAACGAAAAATTCCGAGAAGAGTTTATTTTATTATTCCGCACAATTATTCATGTAATGGATAGATAAACCACAATATAAAAGAAAGCCTTGATGTTGATGAATGGTAATAGTGCGATTTCCTCAAGATGATTCTCCACCATCGCATTCCTGTTAAGAAAGAAATAGGTGACGACGACACCACCTGCGGTACACTGATTGCGTTTGCTGACAACACGTTTACCGATGTACTTACTCGTTAACTTAATGATAGATAAATATGTTTACCCCACAACTACGTCATTCCTCTTCTGCTTTCGTGATGCAGTCAGAAACTGGGTGCATCACGCAATTCCCTGCAATAGCTTACTGTAAGGTCACATTCGACGCGGCCTCTTACCGGGATGCCCTTTTTAGCGAATATGGCATCCCTTTTCCTTCGGTGCTTGATAAAGCGGTAGTAAAACGGCGCGCGGAGTACCTTGCGGCTCGCTATGCCGCCGGACAATTATTACAAAACGCCGGCTGTGATGGCCATGTGGGTACGTCTTCTGGCCGGGAGCCCGTCTGGCCTGCGGGCTGGTGCGGCAGCCTTTCTCATACCAGTGGTCACGCTATTGCGATTATTGCGCCGCGTAACGCAGGATTAACGCCAGGCATTGATATTGAAATGTTCGACGCAAAGACCATGAGGGAGACGGCGGAGATGTTCACCAGCCCTGAGGAGCGGCGATTACTTGCCGCCTGTGGCTTAGCGTATGAAACGGCGTTGCTGATACTATTTTCCGCCAAAGAGAGTCTGTTTAAGGCGCTCTATCCTGAGGTGAAATGTTTTTTCGGTTTTGAAGCGGCGCGAATCTGTCGTATCGATACTTCGGTACATAGCATTACCCTTGAGCTAACGCAGCCGCTGACGCCTGAGCGCAGACAAGGATGCCAGTTTACTGGTCTGTATCTTATCGCGGAAAATCATGTGATGACGCTGATCGCGTAAGGCAGTGGGCGGGTATCAAATCAGGAAAGGCAGCAGCGATTGCCGCTGCCTTTTGTTGCGACTTACAGACCCACAATGGTGCCGGTATTGGTGAGCGTATTCGATTCGAGATCAAGGCCGTAAAAACCGCCCAGAACCGCGTCCTTACCGCTGTTGGTGACTTTATTTGCGGTCACTTTCGCGGTGCCATAACTCAGCATATTGAGATAGTTATACACGTTACCGTCTGTTTTCACGGTTAATGCATAATCGCTGACAATATTGCCTCGGTTATTAATATCGTTTACCGCATTAATCCCAATGCTTTGCCCAAGCATATTACTGTTGCTGTTGTTGGTAACATGCCGTTGGGTAGTGAGGGTAAGGCTGGTTCCCGCCAGGATATCTTTGAAGTTCTCGATACCGTTCAGGGCATTAATCGCCAGCGCGTGATCAGCGGCGATGGTGTTGCGGTTATACAGCACACCTTTCAGCACGCTGAAATTCACATCGCCTTTACCGCTGATCCAGCCATAGTTGGTAGTGCTGTTATCCACGCTCAGGTTCAGGTTCTTATCCGAAGCGATAACGCCTGTCGCTGTTCCATCTTCCAGCTTACCGTTGCTGTAGTTTTGCAGCGAAGCGGCGCTGATATCGAGATTGCCTGCACTGTAGGTCATCGCATAGTTATTGTAGAAAGTACCGGCGACCTTAATCAGGGCATTGGCGCCACTCATCAGCATCGCTCGGGTATTATCAAACGTTCCTCTGGACAACAGACTCAACGGACCATTTTCGGCAATCATGCTGCTGTTGTTGTTGTAGATGTTCTGCCCGGAAAGCGAAATTCCAGCTTTACCAACCATACCGCCCACATCACTCGCTACGCCGAAATACTCACTGTTGCTACGGCCAAAGTTATTACCATCACGGTTTTCGATACTGCCGGCAGCATTGATGGTGAGTGACTTATTTGCCGCAATCAGCGCCGTGTTGTTATAGACACTTGATCGGGAATCAATGGAGATGTTTTCACCTGCGATTAACCCGTTGTTATTATCCACCGAGTTAGCAACCAGCTTGATATCACCCACCAACGAGGTTACCGAACCCCGGTAGTTATCGAAATTGCCCGCCATGATAAGGTCAATATCTGTACCGCCAGCAATCTGTCCATAATCATTACGTAACCAGTTCCCGCTAATTCCGACATCGCCAGCAGAGATAATCTTACCGCTATAGTTATCAACCGTTCCTTTTGCCGTCACATTTACATCACCCGTCAGGGAACGCAGCGTACCGCGGTTATTACCTACATTACTATTAGAGGTAATTGTCAGATCACCTCCTGCCTCAATAAGGGAATTATTGTTGGTGACGTTGTTTGCGGTAATAGAGATATCACCACCACCCAGCATATAGAGATAGTTATACACATTACCTTTGGTCACAACGCTAATATCGCCATCGCTAACAATATTACCGCGGTTATTAATATCGTTTACCGCGTTAATCGTTATCCCGTTACCGACCATATTGCTGTTGTTGTTATTTGTCACATGACGCTGCGAATCCAGCGTCAGGCTGCCACCTGCGGAGATATCTTTAACGTTCTCAATACCGTTCAGGGCACTGATCGCAAGTGACTTATCAGCGGCAATGGTATTGCGGTTATAAAACGCCCCTTTCACAACATTCAGCGCCACTGCGCCTTTACCACTGATCCAGCCGTAGTTAGTGAAATTGTTGTCCACATTCAGCGTAATATCTTTATCTGAGGTGATAAAACCTGTGGCGTTATTATCGATAAGCGTACCGTTGCTGTAGTTTTCCAGGGAAACGGTATCGAGTGTGAGGTTGCCTCCACTGTAAATCGTTGCGTAGTTATTGTAGAAAGCCCCGCCAGTTTTAATGGCGGTATCAGCCCCGCTGACCATCAGCGCACGCGTGTTATCAATGTTCCCTTTCGCCTGCAGGCTCATTGCCCCATTTTCTGCAATGATGCGGCTGTTGTTGTTGTAAATATTCTGCCCGGAAATCTCAACGCCGCCTTTACCGATCAAGCCACCGATCTGTTGCGGCATGCCGAAATAGACGCCAAAGTCATTGCCAAAGCTATTACCATCGCGGTTATCAACATTCCCGCCCGCGTTGATGGTCAGTTTTTTATTGGCTAATACCAGCGATCGGGTGGCGTTTACTCCGGCTTTCGCGTCGATGGCGATATTTTGCCCCAACATGAAACCGCCGTGAGTATCTACCGCGTTCGCACTCAGTGAGATATCACCTTCTTCCGCACTCACAACGCCAACATAGTTGCTCAGGTTACCGTTGACCGAGACCTCCACACCTTTCTTGCCGCCGATGCCACCGTAGTCATTACGATAGGAGTCGCCCTTCACAATCACTTTGCTATTGGAAAGAAGATTGCCGGAATCGTTATTGACCAGCCCCTTGCTGTTTAGCGAAACATCGCCATTTGATGCGATCTGACCACCGCTGTTATTGATGCTATTAGCATTGATCTCCACACTGGTATCGCCCGCGATGCCTAAGGAGTCGGAACTGACGGTATCCGCTGTTTTGGTGCTACTGTTGTTAACCGCGCCACCAGCAGCGATTTTGATATGGCCACCAGCAGAGCGGATTAAGCCTTTGTTGTTATCGATGTTGCCAAGGCTGGCAATATCCATGTCGCCTGATGTTTCCAGAATACCGCTATTGTTGTTAATCGCTCCGGTATCCAGCCCCAGATAGCCACCATGTATCTGGCCGTTACTGTTATTTAACGTACCAGTTTTTAAGGTGACAATCCCCGCTTCAATGCCGACATTGTTCCCTTTACCGGCATTGGTAAAGGTATTGTTATTGGTATCGACAGCCAGCATACCGCTGGCGGCAATTTTGCCGTTGGTGTTATCAAATGCGCCGCTATTAACGTAGATATCTGCCGTAGTGGAAATCGTACCTGAACGGGCATTAACAATTGCGTTCTTATTGGTATCGAGATAAATAGCACCAGCAGAAGTAATAACGCCCGTAGTGTTATCCAACTTGCCGTTGGTATTAATCTTTGTTGAACCGATCGATTGAATCTGCGCATCACTGTTCAGTAGCTGGCCATTGGCATCAATGCTGATGCCGCCAGTACCACCGGCAATAACCCCCTGATTACGCACACCGACACCGCTTTCAGTACTGATAAGATTAATTTTGTTCGCGTACATGCCGCCAACTTGCGCAACGTCAACGCTATAGCTGTTACGTGAACCTGACGCAGTGACAGTGCCGGTCACCTGGCCGTCTGTATTAACGTAGTTATTACCCGCAACAATATTCAGTTCGTCAGCGGTAACTTTCCCGCTAAGCACTACATTGCGTGACAGAATTTCAGTTGGACTGGCGTTATCCAGTTTACTGATAGTAATGGTACCGCCGTTTACGGAATAACCCGCGAGTTTGTCGTTCTGAATATCTGGCGTACCGGTGGTCAGCGTGAGTTTATCGGTATTGATCGTACCGCCACCATTAACCGTAATGCCATTGGGGTTGGCGATAATCAACGCGGCTTTATCGCCCGCCACTTCCATCATGCCGTTGATTGTCGATGCATTTTTGGATGTGACTTCATTGAGAATAACTTTTGCCGACCCGGATGTCAGATTGCTGTTACCCTGGATGGTGCCGCCCAATACTGTGTTGGATGCTGAACCGCTGTTATTAAAAATAACACCGTTTTTATCGACATTCAGATTGTCCCAGACATTATGTGACAGGCCATTGCTGTTAGGCTTATTAATATCCACGACCGGCACGCCATTCGCATTATATAGCGTGCCATTTTTCATATTTAAACCAGCGGAATGCGCAGCAGCAGGTAATGCCAATATCATTGCTACCGTCAACGGAGCCAACTGAGTTCTCACAAGGCGTTGAACTTTCTTTTCCGGATTAATCACGCTTTTGCTTCCCTTTAATTAACTTTCAGAACCAATGAAATAAAACGTTCTCGGCCTTGTTTCATGAACCAGGATTGTATTTTATTTATTCGAACAAACTCACCGGTAAACAACATTATGGACACCAGTTCGGAATAAAAGTGGAGACCTGGCACCTCGCAAGAAATCTGAATTTCTATAAAGCCTGTGAAAGCAAAAGCATCAGGATTGAATAGAACAGTACCCGCAAGCAGGGGAATAAAACAAGGCCGCGTGAGAAAATAACAGGGGTTGAGAACCAGAACAATACACGACACTTCAAAATCAGAGGATTCAGCTAGCGTGTCGGGTGATAAATAAACATTCAACGCGCATCATTTAGAATATTTTTAAAAGCATTAAGAGAATGGAAATATCGATACAGAACTGTCTTTTAAGCCAATATAAGAAACGTCAATATTATTAACCTCCTTAATACAACTCTTCATCGATTAACTTAATAAAATAAACAACGTTACGTAAGAAAATAGCTGCGGGCTAATAAAAAAAACCCGGTAGCGTACCGGGTTTATTTTTAAGAGATAGTGAGATTAGAACAGCGGTTTACCAGAAGCGTCCTGTACATTGGCTTTCCATGCAGCGCGAACCTGAGCGGTAACGGAATCCGGCAGCGGCGCGTAATCCAGATCGCTGGCGATGGTGTTGCCATTTTTGTAAGACCAGTCGAAGAATTTCAGCACTTCGGCGCCTTTCGCTGCATCATCCTGTTTTTTATACACCAGGATAAAGGTAGTGGACGAAATCGGCCATGCATCTTTGCCTTTCTGGAAAGTGAGATCCTGAGCGAACGATTTGCTCCAGTCTGCCCCTTTGGCACTGTTGCTGAAACTCTGCTGCGACGGCTCAACCACTTTGCCATCGGCGTCAAACAGCTTTGTCCAGGTCAGGTTGTTCTGTTTAGCGTAGGCGTATTCAACATAGCCAATGGAGCCCGGCAGACGCTGCACAAACGCGGCAACACCATCGTTACCTTTGCCGCCTAAGCCAACCGGCCAGTTCACCGTTGAGCCTTTACCCACTTTGCTTGCCCAGTCAGCATTCACTTTTGATAAATAGCTGGTGAAAACAAAAGATGTGCCGGAACCATCTGCGCGGCGCACCACGTTAATATTCGTATCCGGCAGTTTGACTTTCGGGTTCAGTTTGGTGATTTCCGGGTCGTTCCACTTTTTAACGTTGCCCAGATAGATATCGCCCAGCGTTTTACCGTCCAGCGTCAGTTCGCCGGATTTTACGCCAGGGATATTAACCGCCAGCACCACGCCGCCAATGACGGTCGGGAACTGAAACAGGCCGTTTTTCGCCAGATCATCATCACTCATCGGGGCATCGGAAGCGCCGAAATCCACGGTTTTCGCAATAATCTGTTTGATGCCACCGGAAGAACCGATCCCCTGGTAGTTCACCTGAGATCCTGTCTGTTTTTGGTATTCAGCCGCCCATTTTGCATACACAGGCGCCGGGAAAGTACCACCAGCACCCGTCACATTCGTTGCCGCGAAAACAGTAGTCGTAGAAAGTGCAAGAGCAGCAGCCATCAGGCGAACTGACGCATTAAGCATTGCCATAGTCTCTCCGAATCGAAATAGTGATTAAATTTTTGAATAATATTAAGAGCCACGGCAGCATAGAGCGAATTTATGACAATTTTGTGTCAACCGTGAAAAATAAAAAAAGGCGGCACAACAAGCAAAAAAAGACCTCCGGATCGCAATCGGGAGGTCTAAGCAAACCTTAAAAAAGATGAATTAACCTAACGGTTAAAATTTGCAACTCTGCGCGATCTGAAGGAACGAACTGAGTTACAGTAGCCACGGCTATTAAACACGAAAACCGCAGCCCTCACATGACAGATATGCAACATTATGTAAGTTATTTTTTCTACCCGCTAAATTACTCGCACCGAGAATTTTCCGCTGACTCAAAACGATATAGCTTCATCAATGAATGACTTTGAAAAATAGCCAATCCGTTTTTAAAGACATCAGCACAATATATAGCGAAAAATTAATCTTATTTCGGCATATAACTTTTACTTAATCCGGCAGTGGATATCACCTCACCGTCTACTGTTGCATCAGTCCAAAGCGTGTCGTAACGGTAACCTGTCAAATCTTCGACAACTTTACGAGCTTCAGGCGTCACACTCTGTTTATTTCCATTAGCTTTCAGGCGGTCAAGTTCATCGACAAAAATACGGTGCGTGCGCTTATTGAGATGGAAGGTCAGCGCTTGCCACATTGCCACCAGCAGAAGCCCGGCGGTGCCGATAAACAGCAGCATCACAATGGTAGTGATTGCTTCCTGAGGCTGTTGCAGACTGCCTTTCACAAAACCGCCGCTCTGCAATAGCAACCCCACGGCAAAGGTTGCAATTGCTACCGTAGTTTTACGTGAAAACGTCATCACGGCAGCAAATAGCCCTTCGCGGCGTTGACGCGTAACCATTTCGTCAATGTCCGGAATAAACGGAAACACGTTCCAAGGCGTGAATTCCAGAACGCAGCGCCCAACCTGGTAAAACCCGGCAAGGATAACCAGCAGCACCACTTTGTTTTCCGGAGGGAATTGATACACCAGGAAGAAACCGCCCAGGCACAGCAACATCATGCTGTAGGCAAAAACATAAAGCCGGGATGGGCCATATTTAATAATGGCGAAGCCCGCGACAAGCGTTACCGGCAGCCCGACGATGCTCATCGACAGCAAGGTTCCTGCCAGAGAAGACGAGACATGCAAACAATAGACACAGAAAAAGACAAACACCGTGTTATAAATGTCTTTCGCCGTGAAAGAGAAAAGATAAATAGCCAGATGCTTGCGGAACGCACGAATTTTCAGCGTCGAGGCATAATCCTTAAATAACTTAATCACGCCGGTGAGTGTTTGCGCCGCATTGCCAGTTTGACGTTTTTTCTCCATCTCCTGCATCATTTCTGGTGTTATTTCGCGCTCCCAGCTTACTTTCCAGGAAATAAATACACAGACCATAAACAACACAGCAAAGACCACACCGTTAATTAAATAAGCATCGGCGTTTTTTTCACCCAGCCAGCCAATTAGCACACCGGGAATAAAGGTCGCGAGAAACGTGCCGGACGCAGAAAGAAACATGCGGCAAGTGGAAAGCTTGGTGCGATCGTTAAAATCTTTGGTCATTTCCGAGGGCAATGTTTCCCACGGGATTAAGACCATGGCAGCAATAATTTCAAACGCCAGGTAAACGGCAAGATAAAACCAAAAATTCATGCCATTAAGCCATAACAAAATATAAACCAGCATCAGCGGCGCGCCGATAAGCAAAAAGAAACGGCGGCGGCCGAATTTCTTGCCTAAAAAGTTCTTATAAAAATGATCGGTAAAACTGCCCATAAACAGGCTCACGATTGCGTCAACAATCCTTGCAATCGCGACAATGGATGCCGCCTGAATCGGTGATAAACCGACAAAGGTGGTGTAATAAAATAGCAGCCAGGCACCAATTACCGTAAAAGCGCCACCGCCCATTATGTCTGTCATGCCATAACCAATGCTGACAGGAATCGTCACTTTTCTGTTTTTACGGGTCATAGCCACCCCCCGCAACTGCTCAGCTTTATAAGCCTCTCAGGCTGTAAATGTTCTTTATTTATCATGGACATAAAAACTCCACAGAGAATTATTTGTGCCAGAACGGCTCCGCTAATAGCGGCCGCCTGTTGCCACCGGAAAACATCGCAGTCTTCACGTTATATCCCTTGGGGAATTTATGTCTACTACCATACAAGTTGAATTGTCGAAAATGTGACCTCAGGCATAAGCCAGAAAAAATCGCCTTCGTAAATTCTAAAAAAGTGAGAAATGGGATCGAAAGAACAGTTATAAAACGCCAGTTGTGAAGTGACGAAAACCCTGCGCAGCGCAAACAAAAAACCCGTCTGATATCAGACGGGTTTTACGCTTCAGCGCACAGTTCATTCCAGTAGCTATAGCGCATCACCAGGTGAAAGCGCTCATTTTTCATCGTAAATCCATACAGAAGGATGATAATCAAGACCATAAAGCAGGCCGAACGGGATCAGCAGCGCAACATGGCGCCCCGAGTCATATTCCCCCTCTTCTGTCTGTAATGGCAGCGTCGGGGTAAGGCGATTAAGCCACTGTTGCAGCAATGTCTTCATCAGCGCGTTCTCCAGCAAAGGTTGACGAGCTCAGTTAAACGCAAAGCGCGCCATAACCAAAACGATCATTTTTGCACTGGTTTGCCGAAAAACGCATTTGGCTTGCGCCATCTCATTTCATGTAATATTTTAAGTTACATGATTATCAGCCATCCCGGAGATAACGTGGTGCAGAATACGAACGACATTTTTAACAGCGAATTCTCGCGCCAGTACGATGCTTACAACGAGCGGCTGGGCGAAATTGCCAATAATCTGCACCTGCTTATCTCTCTGTTGCTGAAAAAAATGCCGCATCAAGCGCGAATTCTCTGTGTTGGTGTCGGCACCGGCAGCGAAATCATCCGCCTTGCGCAGCACCATCCACAATGGCGCTTTACCGGCATTGATCCCTCGCCGGATATGCTCGCAGTCTGCCAGCAAAAGCTCGACCAGGCGGGCATTGCCGACCGCTGCACATTACATGAAGGTTATCTTAATGAGCTTCCCGCCAGCGGCGATTATGATGCGGTACTCTGTCTGCTGGTGACTCACTTTATTCAACATCCGCAGCGCGATGGCATCTATTCACAAATGGCTAGCCAGTTAAAACATGATGGACGTGTGATCACGGCGGAAATCGCCGGAGACATGCACAGCCCGGCGTTTGATGAACAGCTCGAAGTGTGGACAACCATGCACGAAACCGCCAGCCAGGCACCGCGCGATATGGCGGAAATCAAAGCGCAACTGTCGCAGCGCCTGCTGCTGTTGCCCGCAGAAACCACGGAAGCACTGATTGAACAGGCTGGTTTTACCCCGCCACAGCGCTTTTTCCAGTCGCTGCTGATCCATGGCTGGACAGCGCGCAAAAGCTGAGCTGTTACGCCTTGTGCGAACAGCAGGCAATGTAGTTTAACTGGCGGCGATTTGCGCGGAAAAAGCGGAACATGCCGAGAAAACGCATCCGGTTATCACGTGTCCGTAAGCCATTAAAAACTATGCGCAGTGCACGCGCGAAACCTTCATCACGGATCAGCCCAACGGGCGACATCAACGACATTGCTCCGTGGCGCGTATCTACCGCGGCAAAGCCATTGTCGATAAACAATGTTTTCCAGGCCGCTTCTGTCAGCGGGCTGACATTCGATTTCACTACCTGCTCCAGTTGTGATTGGTTATCTGTCGCCAGCCCGCTGCGCATAAACATAATGTCGTGCGTCAATAAACGGCCGCCGGGTTTCAGCACGCGATAATATTCGCTGATGAGTTTTGCTTTCGCTTTGTCCACATACATGGTCAGCATTGCTTCGTTAATCACCACATCAAAGGTGTTATCGTCGAACGGCAGCTTATTCGCATTGGCTTCGCTAAGATGTATAGAGTTGTCGAGACCGGCAGAAATCACATTTTGCCGGGCCTGTGCGAGCGCGTTTTTATCCATGTCGATGGCGTCGACCATACAGCCAAAACGCTGTACCAGTTCAATCGAGGTGGTGCCCATATTGCAGGCGACTTCCAGCACCCGGCTCTGCTCATTTAGCGGTACCTGGTTAAACAACCATTCGGTTGCTTCCACCCCGCCGGGGCGCAAACGCGTTTTCCCGAGGCTCGCCAAAAAGGTATGCCCTGCTTTATCACTGTCGGCCATCGGACTCTCCTCATCATAACGTGCATTTGTTATGCAACTTATCACAACAGTGTGGAGATGAGAATGGCTTTCATCAACAAAAAAGCCCCTGCGTTGTCGCAAGGGCAAGGCTGTGTCCGAGCCATAAAACTTAGTTAAAGACCATACCGCCATCGATCAGCAAAGATTGACCGGTCATATAGTCGGAATCTGGCCCGGCGAGGTACGAGACGCAGGCGGCAACGTCTTCTGGTTCCGAAAGACGCCCAAGCGTAATGCGTTTGGCAAACTCCTCCGTGCCATACCCCAACGGTTTACCGGCCGCTTCCGAGACCTGGCGGTCAATCTCCGCCCACATCGGTGTTTTCACGATGCCCGGGCAGTAGCCATTGACAGTAATGCCAAGCGGCGCGAGATCCCGCGCGGCGGTTTGCGTGAGCCCCCGTACGGCGAACTTGCTGGAACTGTACACGGCCAGTTCCGGGTTGCCGACATGCCCGGCTTGTGAACAGGCGTTGATAATTTTGCCGCCGTGTTTTTCCGCTTTGAAGGCTTTTACCGCTGCCTGGATACCCCAAATCACGCCTTTTACGTTGATGTTATAAACCTTATCCACCACTTCTGGCGTGATGGACTCAATCGGTGTCGAAGGCGCAACACCGGCGTTATTCACAATCACGTCAAACCCGTTCAGTTTGGTTCTGGCCTCCTCTACCGCCGCAAACACTTTGTCGCGGTCAGAGACATCCACCGTCACCGCAATCGCGCTGCCATTGCTGCTATTAATTTCGTCAGCCACCGCTTTTGCCGTTGCGGCGTTGTAATCGGCAACAGCGACGGCAAAGCCATCTTTCGCCAGACGCAACGCAATGGCTTTACCAATTCCCTGACCCGCTCCGGTCACAAATGCAACTTTTTTCATCATATCTCCTTGGTTTTCAAAGAATCTGGCTAAGATTGAGCTGGCCCATCAGCAGCGGGTTATCGCTGTAATCAACCGGGATGGCGACCACCGCCGGGCCATCCGTATCCATTGCCGCACGCAATGTGGGTTCCAGTTCTGCCGTACTTTCGACAGCGAACCCTTTGGCGCCAAACGCTTCGGCATAGGCTTTAAAATCGACCGGGCCAAAATTAACGCCAGAAAGGCGCTGGTATTTTTTCTCTTCCTGAATGGCCACCATGTTGTAGGCGTTATCGACCCAGATGATATGGAGCACATTCGCCCCGAGGCGCACAGCGGTTTCCAGCTCCATGCTCGATTGTAAAAAGCCACCATCGCCGGAAACCGACACCACTTTGCGGCCCGGGTTGACCAGCCAGGCGCCAATCGCCCATGGCAGCGCAACGCCCATGGTTTGCTGACCGTTGGAAATCATCACCTGACGGGCGCGGAAGCTATAGAGATAGCGCGCAATCCAGATATGGAAACTGCCCATATCGACGGTCAGCGTGACATCGTTATTCACGATATCCTGCATCGCCCGCACAATACGCAGCGGGTGAATAGCGAACTGGCAGAGCTGTGCGCCCTTACGGCTGAGCAGTTCCCGCTGGTTGCGGCGCTCAATCAGGATCTCTGAGGCGCGCGGCGTGAGGATCAGCGGTTTTTCGATTTTCGCGGCCAGTTTGTCGAGCGTGCTGGCAATGTCGCCAACCAGTTCGCAATCCGGCACGTAATTGCGTTCTTCATAAGCAGGAAGCACATCGATATGAACCAGTTTCGCGTCACCGGTGTTCCACATTGATGGCTCATATTCCACCGGGCTGTAACCAATACAGATAATCAGATCCGCCAGGTGCAGCAGCCGATCCCCGGCCTGGTTATTAAATAACCCCACACGTCCGGCAAAGCGGGTGAAATGTTGCTGATTAACCGCGCCTGCCGCCTGATACGTGCTGGTAACCGGAATATGGCTTTTTTCCAGCAACTGATGCAGCGCCGAAATATTCTCTTCACGGCTTGCCATCAACCCGAGCAAAAACACCGGGTTTTGCGCCTGCGCGATAAGTTTCGCCACCTCGTCAATCGCCGCATCCGGCGCGGCACCTAACTGCGGCACACCGCTGGCGGGTAAGATAGTGCCGCTCGCCGGTTGGTCGGCAATATCTTGCGGCAGACTGACAAACGCGCTGCCCGGCCGCCCCTGCTCGGCGGCGCGAAATGCATTGGAGACCACTTCGGCAATCGCGTCGGAGGAGGTTATCTCTACCGCATATTTAGTGACGGGGTTAAACATCGCCACCGTGTCCATGCTCTGGTGCACCAGCTTGGCTTTATCCGCGCGTTTCACCGCGCCGCCCAGCGCCACCACCGGGTCGCCTTCGCTGTTGGCGGTCGCCATACCGGTAATCAAATTGGAACAGCCGGGGCCGGAAGTGACCAGCGCGACGCCAGCTTTACCGGTGATACGCCCGACCGCCGCCGCCATAAATGCCGCGTTCGCTTCGTGGCGCACCGGAATAGTTTGAATGGTTGAATCAAGAAGCGAATCAAACACTTTGTCAATTTTGGCACCAGGAATGCCAAACACATGTTTCACTCCCTGCGCTTCCAGTTGTGCCACCACCATATCCGCACCGTGCGACCATTGATGTTTACGGTTTTCTTTGTTCATCATTTACTCCTTTAAATGGCTCTCAGCTCTCAACCGAACGGATGGCAGCATCCAGATTATCCGGGTGTAAATTCGCGCGAAGAAACGCCGCGTCTGCAGGCAGGTCGATCATCAAATGGTGGATTTCTCCAAATGTCAGCGTGCCGCTTTCAAGCTGGTAATCCAGCAGGTGTCCGCCGCCGTGACGATCGTCCGTAATAAAGTGCTCGTGATAGCCGGCCACATTAATGCCCTGCATATGCTGGGGTGTGCGGAACCCGACCAGCACGCCATCGCGCCCGTTAAAACGGAACACCGGTTGATCATCAAGCACATCGGTCATGGCGCGATAAGGCTGCGTCTGGCGCGGAACGGTGCGAGTGTGTGCATGGCGAAAATGGCCATCAATACGCAGCGCGCAGAAAATGTTATCGGAGGGGATCGCTTTATCGATGATGTCGTGCAGTTGCTGGCGGCTGGCTGGTTTGTCGAGCTCAACGCGATGCTGCGGTTTAAACCAGGTCATTACCGCGAACGGCGTTTTTTGCTGTGGGCTAGCCTCACGGGCACTGCCATCAGCACGCAACTGGTAAACCTCACTATTGAACGCAATTAATTCGCCATCCAGCTCGTTAAAAGTGCCAAGACCAAAATCACCGTGATTAAGTAAATCCTCAATCGTGGTATTTCCTTCGTAAACACCGCTTAATAGCGCACTCATTAGCGATGTTTGATATATCACACATTCTGGGCGAGTTTCTGAAAAGGCACGAAATGTTTCCCGTAGACTTTCCTCGCAAGAACAACCGGTTAGATGACTCATTATCCTTTACCTCGCTGAGCAGTCGTTTAGAAAAGCTGATTAATTATTGACGCGATTCAGCGATAGATTCCAATATACAAAGCATCAGGGTTTGAGATGTTTTTAATATGGAACTCCGTTATCTACGCTATTTTGTTGCCGTTGCGCAGACGCAACATTTCACCCGTGCCGCAGAAATGCTGGGCATGTCGCAACCGCCATTAAGTCAGCAAATTCGTCGTCTTGAGCAGGAAGTGGGTACACCGCTTTTTTACCGGCAAACTCGCGGCGTTGAGCTCACCGAAGCGGGTGAAGCGTTTTATGAAGATGCCTGCCAAATCATCGCGTTGAGCGATGCGGCAATGGAAAAAGCGAAAGGAATTGCGCGGGGAATTAATGGAAAATTATACCTTGGCGTGACCAGCTCCAACGCGTTTCACACGCAGATTTTTTCCGCGCTTCGCCAGTTTCATCAAAGCTATCCGCAGGTGGCGCTGTATCAAAAAGAGGACAATATGGCGACGCTGATGCAGGAGCTGGAAGAGGGGCTGATTGATGTCGCCTTTGTGCGCCTGCCGTGCGAAAACAGCAAAATGTTCAACCTGAAATTGATCGATGAAGAACCGATGGTGCTGGCGTTACACCGCTCGCATCCGCTTGCCGCGAAAGCAGATATCTCGCTTAACGAATTGCAGCAAACACCGTGCATTATCTTCCCTCAGCAGGTCGCACCGGGTCTGTATGAACTGGTGTACAACGCCTGTCTGCGCGCGGGTATTGATATGGAAAATCAGCAACAAGCGTCGCAGTTCTCCTCTTCGCTGAGCATGGTGGCCGCGGGTTTCGGTTTCGCCATCGTTCCGCAATCCATGGCCTGTTTCAGCCACCCGCAAGTGACATTTCACCGGATGGCGGAACAGACATTAAAAACGGATGTGGCGCTGGCGTGGCGCAAGTTCGAGCGATCGCCTGCTGTAAAACGGTTTATTGAGAACTTTTAAAAACGCCCGCCGCAAAGCGGGCGTGAATTGTTTAGCTGCGATGGGTATTCACAACCTGGCCAATCCCCTTCCCTTCCAGCGCTTCGTTGGGGTCGGCAAAGAAATCGATATTGAAGTAGGTGTCATCGGTTAACAGTTCAATATGGTGCCAGTATTGCGGCGGGCTAATGCCAAAATGCCCGGCTTCAATCACCACTTCCACTTCCGGCGTGGTGTCATGCTCACTGGCAAAACCAAAATATTTCACGGCCCCCTGCATCACCGACAAACGACCATAGACCCCTTTTTTGGTGTTGTGATGGGTGAGCAGCGCCTGTGGAACCGTCTCTTTCGTCCAGAAAGGCGTTGAGCGGGTATGACGGAAATGAACAGGAATTTGATGCGCCATAATACCTCCTGAGGCCGCTTCGATTACCAGCCGCACACGTTAGTTTCTTCGTCCGATTCATAGCCGCGAACGATATTAATCAACTCTTTCACCGCGTCTGCGGCATTAAGCGGATCTTTCAGCTCATTAAGCGAGGAAAACTCTTTATCCACTGAAACCCCGTTATTATTGTTAGTCACCGTCAGGATAATTTCACTGGAACTTTCTTTATCGTCAGTAAGACCCGCAATCAGTTCCGCAACCGCCTGTACAGCAACATCAGGAACATATAACGACATTGGCTTGAGATAGACCTTTTCCTGCGTCTCATTGTTAGCACGGTTAGAAACTGCTAAAGAATAACCTTTGTTTTCAGTCGTCATCAGAATTACCTCAGCCTTCAATCAAAATTTTCGGGTCAACATAGAAATCGACGCTAAATATCGTATCGTCGCTTAATGCTTCAATGTTGTGCCATTTTTCCGGCGGGAAAACGCCAAATTCACCGGCATTAATCGTTAATGTCTCTACCGGTTGTGGGCTGGTTTCATCGGCGTAACCGTAATAGCGGATCGTCCCTTGCAGCACACTCAAACGCGGGTAGACGCCCTGGCGTGTTCCGGCATCGAGATGGCGTTTCCAGATGGACGCCGGGGCGGTTTCTTTGGTCCAGAACGGCGTCGAACGGGTGTGGACATAGTTCGCGGGTATCGCAATTCGTTGCATGTTTCATCCTCTTTGTGTCTCAGCAAAGCAGGTTTGCCGGGAGGGGGAAAAGCATTTGTTGCATATGATATACCTGTTTTATAATTTGTGGACTACTTTTTTTAGGGGTTATTTCCGCTGAATTTTATTACTCAGAAAGGGTTATTGATAAATACACCATGACGGGGGAAAAATGACAGATAATTATTTATAAGCAGGAATCAACGCGCAATGAAAAGCAAATCCAAACTCAATTCTTTTTATTATGGCTTTCCCGTTTTTTTAGTCACTACGCAAGATAAAGATGGCAACACAAATATTTCAGCGGCATCCTCCTCTATTTCTCTGGGCGAGAAACTGATTATTGGCATCAGCAAAGGCGGTAAAACCTACAATAATTTATTGGCCGGTTCAGACGCCGTGATCAATATTCCCGATCACACGCTTTGGGAAAAAGTGGAACAAATCGGCAAACTTACCGGCGGCGATAGCCTGTCGGAAAACCAGACCAAGTGGGGCGTTGAAATCTGCCACGATAAATTCGCCAAAGCCGGGTTACACACAGAAGCCTCTGTCGATGTCGCGCCGCCGCGCGTTGCCGAGTGCCCAATCCAGGCGGAATGCCGCTTAGTTTCCACCAGCGATAAAGGCCGTTTTATGTTGGCTGAACTGGATATCGTGAACTTATGGGTTGAAAACGCGCTGTTAAATGAAAATGGCATTGTTAATTCAGGCAAATGGAAACCGCTGATTTTCAATTTCCGTGAATACACGACCGTTGGCGATACGCTCGGGTTTAACGTGAAATACGGCAACTGATCTTCATAAATTGCCCCCGCTCACGGGGGCATAATCCTTTACTCCAGCAGCGCGTTATCCCAGCCGCTGAAAATCGCCGCCAGATTATATTGCGCGGCGTCCGCCTTGCTTAACTGGTATTTCGTACCGCCCTGCCCGGCGCCCGGACCACGGTTATCAAACTCATAAAAACGGCTGTCTTCCGGATAAAACCAGATCTTCTCCCCGGCTTTATCTTTGCCGGACATTTTATCCCAGCCGTAAATATGGTCGTCGATTTCGCAGTTGATAAATGCCGCCAGGCCAATGGCGTTCGGATCGGCATAGCGCCCGTCGCTGAATTGTGTTGTCGGATGCCACGGGCGACCCAGCGCGAAACTTTTCGCCGGAACGCCCGCTTCTTTGCTGATCTTGCTGTTGATGATCAACAAGCCAAACTTCTCATCCGCCTGCGTCGCGGGCGCGGTGATATAGCCATACGGCGGGGCAATATCATTGCGGTTACGGGCGATAATCTCGCAGCGGTCAAACACCGCAATGCCGGGGCCAAAGATAAAGTCAACGTGCCCGCTCACTTCGCAATCGGTGAAATAACTGCGGCTTCCGCTCTTGCTGTAAAAGGTGTCCTGGTAACCTTCGAGCCGGACATGGCGGAAACGCGCTTTATCGACATTTTCCGACACCATCAGCGCCACCGCCTGCGTGTCTTTCAGCTTCTTCGCATCACCATCCGCCAGCGCGGCATTGGCCGGGAAATCAAAGCTATTGCGAATGGTCAGGTTCTCAATGGTTACGCCAGAGGCACGCACTTCCACCGTGCTGGTGCGCCCGGTGCCGAGCTTCTGTCCGTCACTGCCTAATGCACCGGCGGGCGTATTTGCCTCAATCTGCGTTTGCTCTCTGGATTGCCCCACCAGCGTGACCGGTTTTTCAATCACCAGCCGTTCATTCCAGCGCCCCTCTTTGACCAGGATCCGCCACGGCGTACCGCTGTCAGGCGCGGCGGCCAGCGCCTGGCTGATGGTGGCGAACTCACCGGCTTGCGGCGCGGTGGAGACAATGGCGTTCCACTCGCTCGCCTGAGCGGAAACGCTGATACACGCCAGCAACAGCGCGGAATAGTGCAGTGAACAGTGCAGTGTTTTCATCGGTCTCTCCTTAGGGTTTTAGTTTGTCAGCAAGCGAGGTCAATTCAGGTGTGGTCCGGATTAGATCAGCTACCATCGATGCGACAGCTTCTGCACCTTGTTGCTGGAAATGGGTGGTATCAGGATTGCTGCGAATTCCGGAAGTTTGCGTTTTATACCAGGGGTAGCGCGGGTCGTTCACATCCACAGCCAGCCAGTAATCCATCCAGTCGCTGGCGTGAGCATTGGCGAAATCGATGGTCGCTTTTTCCAGATCAATAAGCGGCACGTGGTTGCGTTGGGCGGTCTGTTTGATGGTGTCGATGTAGTTTCCGGCAAAGCGGTAACCCGGCTTTTTCACCGTGTAATGACTGCTGACCACCACATCGTCGGCACCCTGCTGAAAAGCCGTTTTCCCGGCGCGGTTTTTTACCCGCGTGGTTGGTGTCAACAGCACCGGCGTCGCGCCCGCTGCACGCGCCAGCGTGATATAGCGCTCCAGCGAGTGCTGGAACGACAACAATGGTTCCCCCGGTGGAAACTGCGGATTGCCGCTGGCATCATTGGGATAGGTGCAGAGGTTTTTCACGTCGGCCGCGCCGCGCACCGCTTTATCGCCATCGCAATTTTGATCGTTATGACCATGGGCGATAAAGACATAGTCGCCAGGGCGCAAATCACGCGCCATTTGCTGGTACCAGCCTTCGTTGTAGAAATCGCGGCTGGAGCGCCCGGAACGCGCACCGTTAAGCACCACAACGCCGCTGTCGGCGCGAAACACGTGCTGGAAAACTTGCCCCCAGCCCATGCGCGGTAAACGGGCGACTTCATAGGTAGCGGCGGTGGAGTCACTGACCAGCAAAATACGCGTTTTCGCGCTACTGATAGCCTGCCGGTCGCGTAGCGCACGCGGCAAATCTAACGGTTCCCACGGCCCGCTGTTCTGTAAACCGACAATCGGACGAAAGGCGCTGTCGGTCAGCACTGCCGCGCCCGCCTCGCCGCTGTTGTTGTCATAGTTGCGATTGTGGTTAATCACCGACAAAATCCGCGCCATACCGTTGCCGGTGCGAATGGGCGTCTGCACCGGATCGGCGGTTTGCGCATTCAGGCCAGATAAACGCAACGCGTCGGCCATGCCATGCCGAAAGTTAGCCAGCGGCCCGGCCAGCAAACCGGCATTCAGCTTGCTGTTATCACCGCGTTCAACCCACTGCTGTGGGCCGATATAGCCCAACTGACCGGCCACTTCGGAGACCAGCCTGTCGGTAAAGGGGGTGATATTAGCGGTATTACGACGCTCTTTTTGCAGCGTAATCCGTAGCGAGGCCATGCAGCGCGCCCGCGGTTCATCGCTTCGCAAACACGACTCAGCGCCGCCCGTGCTCTGGGTGGTGGAAAGGGTTAACGGTGGTGTGAGGGCATCAACCGCCAGCGAATAGCGTCCATCGCTGCGCGTTTTGGTGGTAAGGCGCTTGCCTGAACTGTCGGTCACCGTTACCGGAGCGCCCGCCAGCGGCGCGTCGGCGAAAACCGCGCCTTCAAGTATCGTTGCCGCATTCGCCATTGCTGGCAGGCAACAAAACAGCACACTAAGTCCCAGAGGGTATTGCATGGATCATTCTCCTGAAACAGGTTCTCCCGGCAGGCTGCACCGGTGTAATCGCGCGTTTCTGTTTCTGGAAAATGTGGCCAAGAGTGAACGCCATCAGGCATTACGGGTCAACAAAGGCTTTTATTTTTATGGCTATACAAAACGAAACGAAGTTTTACACATGTGAAAACATCGTTTTGAGATCGGTCTCAAGAATATGACAATTGATAAACAAACCCGGCGTTAACCGGGCATCACATTCAGCGGGGGAATACGCGGGCGCTACCGTTAACCTGCAGATTCACTTTCATGCCAGGTCGCCAGTCCGGGCGGGTGATGGCTTGTAATGTCAGGCGTTCGCCGGTTTGCGAAAACAGCAGCGTCAATGACGAAAGGTATCCGGCAAAATCCATATCGATAATTTGTGCCTGCGGGTAGGTTTGATGCTCATCGCACGGCACCACACTCACCTGTTCCGGGCGCAACATAATGCGATGAGCGCCAGAAAGCGCCGGGTTATCCACCGCCACATCGCCAAGCAGACAGTGCGCACGCCCTTGTGCCACATCAGCAGATAGAATCAGCGCATCACCCAAAAACAGCGCCGTCTCCTCATCAACCGGTTGCGAATAGACCGCGAACGGCGATCCCACCTGCGCAAAGCGGCCGTGGCGGATCACCACAATCTGGCTGGCGAAGGAGAGTGCTTCTTTCTGATCGTGAGTAACCAGAATGGATGCAACACCGGCTTCAGTCAGCAAATCCGCCGTGGCTTTACGCGTGGCGGCGCGCAGGCCAGTGTCCAGCGCCGAAAACGGTTCGTCGAGCAACATCAGCGCCGGTTTCTGCGCCAGCGCTCTGGCCAGCGCCACACGTTGCTGCTGACCACCGGAGATCTCATGCGGCCAGCGCGCCGCCAGCTTGCTGTCCAGCGACACCATCGCCATTAACTCATCGACACGGCGTTGCTTCTCGTGGCGCGAACCTTTAAGCCCCCAGGCAATGTTTTCGCCGACGCGAAGGTGCGGAAACAGCGCGCCTTCTTGCGGCACAAAGCCAATGTTGCGTTGGTGAGCCGGGACAAACTGGCCATCGCCAAACAAGGTTTTTCCCTGCAACTCGATACGCCCGCTGTCCGGCATTTCAAACCCGGCGATCAAACGCAACAGCGTGGTTTTCCCCGACCCGGACGGGCCGACAATCGCCGTGCGGCTACCCGCAGGAATCACCAGATTGACGTCATCCAGCACGCGCGCAGCGGCAAAGCTTTTCGAAATTGTTGCCAGTTCTAACATCTTAAAGACCCGAAAGTTTTTGTGATTGCTTATACAGCAGGCCGGTCAACGGCAAGGAGATCAAAATCATCAGCAACGCATAAGGTGCCGCCGCCACGTAGTCGATCTCGCTGGTCAGCGCCCAGAACCCTGTCGCCAGCGTGCGCGTACCAAGCGGGGAAAGCAGCAGCGTGGCGGTCAGTTCCGTGCTCACACCCAGAAAGACTAATGCCGCCGCGGTGGAAGCACCCGGTGCAGCCAGCCGCAGCGTAACACTCACCAGCGCTCTGCCAGGCGAGGTGCCAAGGCTTTGCGCCACCTGTTCCAGCTCGACCGGCGCTTGCGCAATCCCGGCGCGTAAGTTGATTAACGCTCTGGGCATAAACATCAACAGCCAGGCGAGAAACAGCGTTACTTCGGTCTGGTAAATTGGGCGCGCGTAATGAATGGTCACGGTAACCAGCGCCAGCGCCACCACAATGCCGGGCAATGCGCTGGTGATGTAATTACAGCCTTCGAGAAAGCGAAATACGCGGCGCGGATGGCGCACCGAGAGCCACGCCGTCGGAATGGCGAACGCGGTGGTGATCAGCGCCCCGCAAACGGCCAGAAAAAGAGTCTGGCGCAGTGAAAGCCAGAGATCCGCGCGGTGCCAGTTATCAAACCCGCCGAGCCACAACCAGCGGCCGAGCACAGCAATCGGCGTACCGAACGACAGCGCCACCGTGCACGCCGCCAGCAATAACCCCAGCCCGCAGCCCCAGCGCCCAAGCGCGCGGCGTTGTTGCTTGCGCGCTGACCCAGAGCCCACCCGCGCATAGCGCGCTTTGCCGCGCGCCGCCGTCTCCAGTAGCAGCAACGCCAGGCAGCAGAGCGCCAGCACACCGGCGAGCATATTTGCAGCCGGGCCGCTGAACGTTGACTGAAACTGATCGTAAATCGCGGTGGTGAAGGTATCGAAGCGGATCATCACAAACAGGCCATATTCCGCCAGCAAGTGCAGCGCGACCAGCAGCGCACCGCCACAAAGCGCCAGCCGGAGCTGGGGCAAGATCACGCGAAAAAAGATCCGCCACGGCGGGGTGCCAAGCGATGCCGCAACATCCTCAAGGCTGGGATCGAGGCGGCGCAACACCGCCGCGACCGGCATATAAATAAACGGAAAATAGGCCAGCACGGCGATAAACACCGCCGCGGGTAATCCATTAAACCCTGGCAAAACGCTCACCCAGGCATAGCTTTGTACAAACGCTGGGATCGCCAGTGGCGCAACCGCCAGCACGGCCCATATGCGCCGGCCGGGCAGCGACGTTCGTTCAGTGAGCCACGCCAGCGACGTGCCAAGCGCGACGCTGGCGGGTACAGCAAGTGCAATGAGCCAGAAGGTGTTGACGAGCAATTCACCCACACGCGGGCGAAAAATGAGCGCCTGCACCGTCGCCCAGCCGGTATCAATACCGACACCGATGACAAAACCAACGGGCAGTAAGGCCAGTGCCGCGACAAAAAGGGCAAATACCACCAGCACCCGCGAAGGGCGGTGCCGGGCGGCATGGCTGGCCGCATTGCTAGCCGCCGGGAGACTTAAACTGGACATCAGGCACTCTTTCCTGCGTGATTACAAAAGACCGGCTTCGGTCATTAACTCGCTGACTTTTTTGCTGTTAAGCGCAGAGGGTTCCACTTTCGGTGCGTCTAATTGCGCCAGCGGAACCAGTTTTTCGTTAGATGCCGCGCCTTCCCCTACTGCGTATTCAAACGCATTGTTGGTACGCAGCATCTCCTGGCCCTGCTTGCCGGTTATCCATTTGATAAACGCCTGCGCCTGTTCCTGGTGTTTGCTGGACGCTAAAACGCCGCCGCCAGAGATGCTGACGAACGCGCCAGGATCCTGATGTTTAAAGTAGTGAAGCTGAGTGTTTTTGCTGTTCTCGCCGGTTTTCGCCTGATCGACAAAGTAGTAGTAGTGATAAATCACGCCGCCGTCGATTTGTCCGGCATTGACCGCTTTCATCACCGTGCTGTTGCCTTTGTAAGGCATAAAGTTGGTTTTCATCGCTTTCAGCCAGTCGAGCGTGGCTTTTTCACCTTTCAGGGTCAGCATCGCGCTGACAATGGCCTGGAAATCAGCGCCTGAAGGCGACGCCGCCCAGCGGCCTTTCCATTCCGGTTTGGCTAAATCCATGATCGACGCAGGTAATTGCGAGGCGGAGAGTTTCGCCGGGTTATAGACAAAAACGGTGCTGCGCGCGGCAATACCAATCCAGCGACCATGCGCCGGACGGAACTGCGCCGGAACTTGTTTCAGCGTATCCGCATTGAGCGGCGCAAAAAGCCCGGCGTTGTCGACCAGCGTCATCGCCGGGGAGTTTTCCGTCAGAAACACATCCGCTGGCGAAACGTTGCCTTCCTGCACCAGTTGATTGCCCAGCTCCGTGTCGCCGCCGTTACGCAACGTGACTTTGATGCCGGTTTCTTTGGTGAATTCGTCGACCCAGGATTTGGTCAGGTTTTCGTGCTGCGCGTTATAGACCACGATACCGTCGTCGTTATCGGCGGCGAGCGCCGCGGGAGCAGCAAAAACTGAAGAGATGACCAGTGCAAGTGAACAGAGCGGCAAAAAGCGGTTCTTCATCATCATTCCTTTTAAATTATGTGTAACAGTCAGCACATACGAGCCGGGGTGGATTTTAATCGTAGCGGAAATGAAATGAGAATCAAAACTATTATCAGAAGAATGAGTTTGAAATTAAATATCATCAAAAATTAAAAAATGAATTAATCCACTAATTCACAATTGCAGGATACGCAGAAGATTAAGACAACCTTAACATCAGGTTAAATGTTTCACATATTATCAATCCAGCGAATCAGACAACCGTGGCTATCTTTTCCATGAATAACAAATTAACATCAGATTGAGTGGGTTTAATACCAAACATCGCAAAACAACCTGCACAGGTAAGACAAATTATTATGAAAAATAAAAAGATAGATACAATGGCAAAAGTGGCTATGCGCAGCAGGGGATTGTCTGTAAAAGAAAAGCGCGTGCGTTATCAGGGTAAGATATTTACCTTTAAATATGTTTCAGGCCACTATGAAATCTTTTTCGAAGGCGAAAAAGTGGACGCCATCGAAACAGATAACATCAATCAGGCGATTGCGGATTTTAAAGAAAAGCATAACAAAACGAAGCGCTAACCCACGGTAAAATACCTTTTCACTTGCCGTAAACGCATCAAGCAATAAATACCAGCAACCTTATTATACCGGGCGGTATCGTTATCGAACCCGGTGCCCTCCCCGCCCTTTGTCTGTTCAGATTCACGTTCAAAAACCCTAAAAATATCATGGAAATCACCGGGTTATTCCAACATTTTTTTACATAAAGCGTTTACTTGGTAACGATAATTCATATCATCTTGATAATCGCTATCAACAAATAGCGATATTGCTTGCGGCCGGGAGGATCAGCGCCGCCGTACTTCTGTTAAATCAGGATCACCATAACAATGAAATCTCGTTATCTTTGGGCATTAAATCCTTGTTTATTGATGATGTTTTCCGCTCACGCCTCGGCGGAAGGTCAAAAAGAAGAGACACTGGTGGTTGCCGCCAGCCGCGCAAACCACAGCGTTACGGATATGGCGCAAACCACCTGGGTCATTGAACAGGCTGAGATTGAGCAGCAGGTTCAGGGCGGAAAAGAGTTAAAAGAGGTGCTGGCGCAGCTAATTCCCGGGATGGACGTCAGCAGCCAGGGACGCACCAATTACGGTATGAATTTGCGCGGCCGTTCAATGATGGTGATGGTCGACGGTGTACGTCTGAACTCGTCCCGCAGCGACAGCCGCCAGCTCGATGCTATCGATCCGTTTAACATTGCGCGCATCGAAGTGATTTCCGGCGCAACATCGCTGTACGGCGGCGGCAGTACCGGTGGTTTAATCAATATCGTCACCAAGAAAGGCCAGCCAGAAACCGAGGTTGAGTTCCAGACCGGCACGAAAAGCGGTTTTAACAGCCATAACGATCACGACGAGAACATCGCGGCTGCGGTCAGCGGCGGTAACGATAACGCGTCGGGTCGCCTCTCGGTGGCGTACCAGCGCTATGGCGGCTGGTACGACGGCAAAGGCAATGAAGTGATCATTGATAACACGCAAACCGGTTTGCAGTACTCAGACCGCCTGGATGTAATGGGTACCGGCACGCTGAATATCGACGATCATCAGCAGTTACAGCTCACCACGCAGTATTACAAAAGCCAGTCTGACGGTAAGCACGGCCTTTTCCTTGGCGAAAACTTCTCGGCGGTGCGCGGCTCCGGCAACGCTTACAACAAAAGCAATCTTGATTCCGACCGCATCCCCGGCACCGAACGCCACTTAATTAACCTGCAATACGCCAACAGCGATTTCTGGGGCCAGGATTTACTGGCGCAGATTTACTACCGTGACGAAAGCCTGACCTATTATCCCTTCCCGACGCTTTCCGGCGGCTCGGTGACCAGCATTGGCGCATCGCAGCAAAAAACCGATTTCTACGGCGGCAAACTCACTCTCAACAGCAAACCGCTGGAAGATCTGACATTGACCTGGGGCGTGGACGCCGAACATGAAACCTTCGATGCCAACCAACAATTTTTCAATCTCAGCAACGCCGCCGCCAGCGGTGGGATGAAACTGGATAACGCTTATAACGTCGGGCGCTATCCCGGCTACAGCATCACGAACCTCGCGCCGTTCCTGCAAAGCAGCTATGACATTGCGGCCATCACCCTGAGCGGTGGCGTGCGCTACCAGTACACGGAAAACAGAGTCGACGACTTTGTGGGCTACGCGCAGCAGCAAGCCATCGCCACCGGCAAGGCGACCTCGGCAGACGCGGTGCCAGGCGGCAAAACGGATTACAACAATCTGCTGTTCAACGCCGGCATCCTCGGTCATCTGAGCGAACGCCAGCAGGTGTGGTTTAACTTCTCGCAAGGCTTTGAAATCCCGGACCTGGCGAAATATTACGGTTCCGGCACCTACAAGCTGGAAAACGGCCACTACCGTCTGGTTAACAGCGTCAACGTGAACGATTCGAAGCTGGACGGCATTAAAGTGAATGCCTACGAGCTGGGCTGGCGCTTCACCGGCGATAGCCTGCGTACGCAGATCGCCGCGTACTACTCGCTTTCGGATAAAACCATCAACATCAACAAAAGCGACATGACCATCAATATTGAAGATGATCAGCGTCGTATTTACGGTGTGGAAGGTCAGGTCGATTACTTCTTTAGCAACAGCGAGTGGAGCACCGGCGCAAACTTTAACGCCATCAAGTCGCAAACCCGCGTCGATGGCAAGTGGCAGAAACTGACCGTGGATAGCGCCAGCCCGTCGAAAATGAGCGCGTGGGTCAACTGGGCGCCAGGCGACTGGACGTTACGCCTGCAAAGCACGCAGACCTTTGATCTTTCTGACGCCGATGGGAAACATATTGACGGGTACAACACCGTTGACCTGCTCGGCAGCTACCTTCTGCCCGTCGGTAAGTTGAGTTTTAGCGTTGAAAACCTGCTGGACGAAGATTACACCACCGCGTGGGGACAACGCGCACCGGGTTTATACAGCCCAACCTACGGCGCAGCGGGTTTATATACCTATAAAGGCCGCGGCCGTACGTTTGGCCTGAATTATTCCGTTCTGTTCTGATGAGATGTGCCGCCTGTATTTCAGGCGGCACATTGCGTTTTATTCATGCCCAATAAAACGCAAACAAGCCGATATCCTCAGCCATTATTCTGCTGAAAATATATCGTGCTGTTTTTGCCTTAAGCCAAATAGATGACTGAGGCTATTCTATTTTCCGGTCAGCGAATGCGTAATATAAGATATATTGAATCAACAACCGCTAAATATAAGATCCAGATATAGATACCGGATTACTACCGCTAACGTTAATGCCCCTGAAATAAGACAGATTTTACGGGAGATTTTTATTGCATATCCGTCGGTTCAGATTCGCCCGCCGATATCTGCTCGTGCTGCACGGCCGCTTTCGCGTCCTGTTCGTGTTGTTCAGCCACGCGTTTCTCTTTCTGTAACTGCGCGGTGGCTAACTCTTGTTGCGTTACTTTTTTACCCGAAAACGCATCAACCATTTCCGTTCTGCCGTCCGGATATTTAACGATGGTCACCAGTCGTCCGCCGAATTGCGGAATACCGGTCATCGCCAGTGAATAATCAATTTCATGATTTTCCACCTTTTTCTTTTCCTGAACCTGCTGCTCGGCTTTTATCTCGTTGCTGTGTTTGTGCTTTTCTGCGCGGCTGGAGAGCGTCACTTTGGTGCTCTCATCATGCGAAGCGCTATTTGCCGCGCCGTTATCCGTATGAGCCGCCGATTTATGGTTTGTGTTTTCTTTTGTTGTGGCAAGGTGCGGGCTTGCCTGAATCGCCTGAATCTCCTGCATCATTATCTCCGCTATCAATGACCAGATATTCCGCCAAATGACTCTGCCTGAGCCGAAAAAAAGATCCTCATAACGATTATCGACAGGCAAAAGAAACAGATTAATAACAAATAGCGCTGAAGCTGGATGATTTACATACAAAAATTAAATAAGCACGCGATATTTAATAAAACAATAATTTTACTTAAATCAGTTGGATATTAAAAAATATACGTTAAGTCAGGGCATATAATTAAAAGCGGAAGCGCCGCCCATTTTTATCACTAAATTTTAACAAACGAATGTCCATGTCAGCGCGCAACGTTTTAACGCCCGCATCGGCAAAATAACGCGACCGTTTTACTGCTTAACCGCATCGGCGGCAAAGCGACTTTCCCCTGCCTGCGGCATGCTGCTACTCTTTGAAACGCGAAAAAATATAAAATATCAGGAGTGAAAAATGAGCCAACAACCGCTACATGCCGCCCCGCTCAGTTGGGGTCACGGCCCACGCACGTTCGAGGTATTTATCGAACCTACTTGCCCTTTTTCTGTACGCGCGTTTAACAAACTGGACGCGCTGCTTCAACAGGTCGGCGAGGATAACGTCACGGTAAAAATCCGCCTGCAATCACAGCCGTGGCACCTGTTTTCCGGTGTGATTATCCGCTGCATCCTCGCGGCATCGACGCTTGCGGACGGCAAAAACGCCGCGCGTAAAGTGTTGCAAGCGGTTGCCGATCATCGCGAAGAGTTTGAATTTACCGACCACTGCAGCGGCCCGAATATGCACGCCACGCCCCAGCAAATTATTGAACGCATCGAACAGTACAGCGGGGTGAAGCTGGCAGAGGCTTTTGCCCGCCCGGAACTGCAAACCGAGATCAAATGGCACAGCAAATACGCGCGCCAGAATGGCATTCATGTTTCGCCAACCTTTATGGTTAACGGGCTGGTGCAGGCCGACCTCGGTAGCGGCGACGATATCAACGTCTGGGCGCAGCGTATTCTCGCCTGAGGCGACTGCTACACTGCTTTGCAGGCGCTTAACTTCTTCAACACATCAACGAAAAGGCAGGCCAAAATGTCAGACAACTATCAGCCCCCCAAAGTCTGGACGTGGGATAAATCCGGCGGCGGCGCGTTTGCCAATATCAACCGCCCGGTTTCCGGCCCAACGCATGACAAAACATTGCCGGTCGGCAAACACCCGTTACAGCTCTATTCGCTCGGTACGCCGAACGGCCAGAAAGTGACCATCATGCTGGAAGAGTTACTGGCGAAAGGCGTCAGTGCCGCAGAGTACGACGCGTGGTTGATTCGCATCGGTGAAGGCGATCAGTTCTCCAGCGGTTTTGTCGAGGTTAACCCGAACTCCAAAATCCCGGCGCTGCGCGACCACAGCACCACACCGCCGACGCGGGTGTTCGAATCCGGCGCGATCCTGCTCTATCTGGCGGAAAAATTCGGGCACTTCCTGCCAAAAGATCCGGCAAAACGCACTGAAACGCTGAACTGGCTGTTCTGGCTGCAAGGTTCCGCACCTTTCCTCGGCGGCGGTTTTGGCCACTTCTATAACTATGCGCCGGTGAAGATCGAGTACGCGATCAACCGCTTTACCATGGAAGCCAAACGCCAACTGGACGTGCTGGATAAGCAACTGGCACAGCACACATTTGTAGCCGGGGATGAGTACACCATCGCCGATATGGCCATCTGGCCGTGGTACGGCAACGTGGTGCTGGGCAATGTCTATAACGCGGCGGAATTCCTCGACGCGGGCAGCTACCAAAACGTCCAGCGCTGGGCGAAAGCGATTGCAGAGCGCCCGGCGGTGAAACGTGGGCGTATGGTTAACCGCACCTTCGGCGAGCCGAGTGAGCAACTGCACGAGCGCCACGACGCCAGCGATTTCGACACGCAAACTGAAGATAAACGCAACGCCTGATCTTGCCCACCGGGCGGCATTCCGCCCGGTTTCTCCCGCCTTTCTCCACACCTTCTGCTCTTTTTTTCACACCATATTTACATAACAGAAATAACTAGTAAGAATGCCTTTTATTTACCCGTAGCCCGCCAAATGTCTGAAAACGCGCTAAAACAGCAGATCCAGAATCTGAAGAAGCACAACGCCCGGCTGGTGCGGATCGCGCGCGATGCGCGCAATAAACTCAGCGCCGCGCTCGACGGCACCGGACTCTGTTTGTGGCAACTGGATGTGCCAAGCGGCAAGCTCATCATCTTTAACCGCCGCTGGGGAGCAATGCTTGGCTATCAACCCAAAGCACTGAGCGCCCATTTTGATGTCTGGCGCGAACACCTGCATGAAGATGACCGGCAACGGGTGCTGGATGCGTTTTATGACCATTTGCACGGCAAAACCCCGTTTTACGAAGCGTTGCACCGCATGCAGCATAAAAATGGCACCGTGACCTGGGTGCTCGATCGCGGTCGCGTCACCGACCGGGACGCCAGCGGCGCGCCGCTGAAAGTGACCGGCACGCACATTGATATGACCAAAGAGAAGCAGTACGAAGAGCAACTGGCTCTGCTTGCAAACCACGATCCGCTGACCGGCCTCGCGAACCGCCACGCGCTGTTGCAACACTTCGCTGAACTCAATCTTGCCGGGCCGCTGTGTGTGGCATTTATCGATCTCGATGATTTCAAAGCGGTAAACGATACGTTTGGTCACCGCAGCGGCGATGAGTTGCTGATCCAGCTCAGCCAGCGCCTGCGTACTGCCTGCCCGGAGGGAACCGTCATCGGGCGGCTTGGCGGCGATGAATTTGTTCTGTTGCTGCCCTTTGCGCTCAACAGCCTGCTGATTAACAGTACAGCGCATAGCTGTTTGCGTGCCATTCTCAGCCCCTTCGAGCTGGATAATGGCGAGGCGTCGGTAGGCGCATCGATAGGCATTGATGAAGTGCAAGCCGGGGATGATTTCGTTAATGCGCTGATGCGTGCCGATCGCGCGATGTATCACATTAAGCACACCGGTAAAAACGGCGCGGCTATCGGCAAAATACTGATTTCGCTCTCGCCACGGCATGAGGAAACGCCATGAAGCACGCGCGCCAGCAAGCGATTCTGCAGCTTCTCACCAGCCAGCACAGCATCACAACCCAGGCGCTGGCGGCGCAGCTGAATGTCAGTATTGAAACCATTCGCCGCGATCTCAACGCGCTGCAAACGGCGGGGAAAATTGTGCGTCGCCACGGTCTGGCGCGCACATTGCACGCAGCGTCGCATGATGACGGGGAGCCGTTTCGCGCCCGGCTAAAAAGCCATTACGCGGATAAAGCCGACATCGCCCGCCACGCACTGAACTGGATAGAAGCCGGGATGACGCTGGCGCTGGATGCCAGCTCTACCTGTTTTCATCTGGCGCGGCAGTTACCGGATATCCCGTTGACGGTGCTGACTAACAGTCTGCCGGTGTGTCAGGAGATGGCGCGCCGCGAACAGATTGAACTTATCTGCTCGGGTGGCCGTCTGGCGCGCACGGAGCGCTGCTATGTGAACCCGGCTCTCGCAAGCCTTCTGAAATCGCTGGAGATTGATCTGTTTATCTTCTCCTGCGAAGGCGTGGATGCGCGCGGCGATATGTGGGATTCCACCCGCCACAATGCGGCGTTCAAAGCCCAGCTGTTACGCCGGGCGCAGCAATCATTGCTGTTGATTGATAAGAGTAAATTCTATCGCGCCAGCGAAGCGAAGATCGGCAATCTGGCGCAGGTCACGCAGATGGTGACCGACGCGAACATCGACGCGCTTCAGCGCTGAGGGGCAAACGCTTCGATCTCCATGTTGCGCAACGCTTCCAGTGTTGCCAGCGCTTCGTGTTCATCAATCACGCTCATCGCGAAACCGACATGCACCAGCACCCATTGTCCCAGCAATTCACGCGGTGAATCCTCGCACACCAGCGCGATATTGACGTCGCGGCGCACGCCGCACACATCCACCTGCGCCAGTTGATGAAAATCGTCGCCAACGGCCACCACCTGCCCCGGTACGCCTATACACATCGTTGCTTTACTCCACTTCGATACTTTTGATCTGCACGCCGTCGCTGCGCTCAATATGCAGCGTCGGGCAGTGGCAGAGCGGGCATTCATCGTGCCGCTCGGCTTCCACTGTCTGGCTGCAATTCCAGCACCAGGCCTGCGCCGGTTTATGGAGGATATGCAATGTGCAACCCTGCGCCAGCGTTTCGCGGCAGGCGATATCAAAACCAAACCGCAACGCGCTCTCTTCCACACAAGCCAGCGCCCCCACTTCCAGCCATACGCCCGTCACGCGCTGCGCGCCGTTTTGCCGTGCCTGCTGTTCAATGATCTCCACCGCGTTCTGGCACAGGGATAACTCATGCATGCGCTTTGTCCCGTAGCCCTTGCAGTAACGCGCGACGGCTTAGCGCGGCATCGGTGACCGGCAACGAAAGCGCCATTTTCAGGCAGTTATCGGCAAGCGCGATGCCAGCATCAACAGACAATCCCCGATCGAGCGGCGACATCAGCGAGCAGCTCAGGTATTGCCCCAATGCGGGTAATTCGCCGACGGTAAAGGTCATTTCGCCATAGGGCAATCGCAGCCCCAGCCGCTGGCTCACCGGGCGGCGAGGCCAGCACTGCTGCGGGCCGGGGTAGATTTGCAGACTCAGCATCCACGGCGTCAACACACAACCCAGCCACTGTTCTTCAAAGCGGGTGAACGGCGTGACATACACCGGCATGGTTGCATGGACAAATGGCAGACCCTGCATCTCCTGCTCGGCTATCGCCATAAAAGCCGCCTGCACTTCGCGGTGCGGCGAAACGTCAAACCCCATCACCTCATCCTGCATGTTCGGTCTCCCGTAAAACAGGCTCCACGCCGGATTCACGCAGCGCCGCCAGCACGGCCTGGAGCGCGGTGTCCAGGCTCGCCGTCACCACCGGTGTCATGCCGATATGCGGCTCCAGAGAAGACGGAATAACGCCAATCAGCGTCAGTTTTTTCGGAAACTCGCCGGTGAAACGCAGCGCCGACAGCACATCCGATAGCCCCAACTGGTGCGGCGAAATTTTATTGCTGAACAGCGTTGGCACGTCGTCATCGCGCAGGCAAATGACTGTACCCGGCTCGCTTTTGCGGCTGACCACCGCATCGGCGATGATCAGATGTTCGCGGTTAGCCATCGCCTCAAGCAGCTCCATGCCCGCCGTGCCGCCGTCCAGCACCTCGACATGCGCGGGCAGGTGGTAACGCTGCTCAAGCGCTTCCACCACCCGCACGCCTATCGCTTCATCGGTGAGCAAAATGTTGCCCACGCCTAATACTAAAATTGACATCACAGCACCTTCACCGCGACAACATCGTTGCCGTCGGCATCCACCACATGTACCGCGCACGACATACACGGATCGAACGAGTGAACGGTGCGCACCACTTCCAGCGGTTTTTGCGGATCGGCAATTGGCGTTCCCACCAGTGACAGCTCGTATGGCCCGGCGGCGTCGTTGAAGTTGCGCGGACCGGCGTTCCAGGTTGACGGCACTACCGCCTGGTAGTTATCGATTTTGCCGTCTTTGATAACGATCCAGTGGGAGAGCATGCCGCGCGGCGCTTCAAGGAAGCCGACACCTTTAAACTCGCCGCTGGTCGGGATTTCCGTATGGGCGATAGTTTGCACATCGCCTTTGCCGATATTGTCTATCAGTGCCTGATACTGCTGCTGCAAGACCTGATGTAACTCGCAGGCATGAACCGTACGGCCGATAATGCGCCCCAGCGTGGAGTGCAGTTGCTCCACCGCCACCGTTTTACCGGTGAGTTTCTGGTAAATGGCGGTGATATCGTGCAATTTCTCCGTCGTTGCCGGGTGTTTCGCTGCCAGCTTGCAGAGCATATTGGCGAGCGGCCCCACTTCGACCGTTTTGCCGTAAAAGGTGGGCGATTTAACCCAGGAGTATTTGCCCTCTTCCTGCCAGCCGGTGTACTGCGGCAGCGTGGTGCCCTGCCACGGCTCCTGCGGCGCCTCGTCTTTATACCAGGCATGTTTCGCGCTCTCCTGAATGCCTTTAATCAGGAAAGGATCGGTGTGGGTGTTGATTTCACGGTAGGTCGCAAGATCGGCATTTTCAATGTAGCCACCAGCAAACAGGAAGCTGCCGTTGTTGGCATCGGTGGGGAATTCCGGCGTGCTCAGGTAGTTCACCGCGCCTTTACCGAGCGTGAGCCATTCCGGGTAAAACGCCGCAATCACCGCCGTGTCGACTTTATAAACCTGCTCGATAAACCCTTCCAGCTTGTCGATAAACGACTTGAGATACATCAGGCGTTCAAGGTTCAGCACTTCGATGCCATCAAGATTGATCGGGTTGGCAACCCCACCCACCGCCAGGTTCTGAATGTGCGGCGATTTACCGCCGAGCAGCGCGACAATGCGGTTAGCGTCGCGCTGACACTCCAGCGCTTGCAGGTAGTGCGCGACGGCAATCAGGTTTACTTCCGGCGGCAACTTCATTGCCGGGTGGCCCCAGTAGCCGTTGGCAAAAATGCCCAGTTGGCCGCTGGCGACCAGCGCTTTGATCTTCTCCTGCACCGCTTTGAAGTCGTTTTCACTGTTAAGCGGCCAGTCGGAAAGCCCCTGTAACAGCGCGGCGGCTTTCGCCGGATCGGCATTCAGCGCGCTGGTGATATCGACCCAATCGAGCGCCGAAAGCTGATAGAAATGGACGATATGATCGTGAATCGAGTGGGCGGCCAGAATGATGTTGCGGATGTACTGGGCGTTGCGCGGCACCTTCACCTCCAGCGCGCTTTCTACCGCCCGCACCGAGGCAATGGCATGGATCGTTGTACAAACGCCGCAAATGCGCTGCATGATGATCCATGCGTCGCGAGGGTCGCGGTTTTTGACAATCTCTTCCATCCCGCGCCACATGGTTCCTGACGACCAGGCCTTTGATACAACGCCGTTTTCAATTTCGCAATCAATGCGTAAATGACCCTCAATACGGGTAACCGGATCAATGGTGATACGTTGACTCATGCTTTACTCGCCTCATGTCGCGCAGATGTTTTTAACGGAGGAATAATCGGCAACAGACGTATCAGTAAGATGTACGCACAGACTTCAATTGCCACAAAACCGATGGAAATCAATAACTCTTCCGCTGTCGGGAAGTAGTGGTAGCCGTTGCCAGGATTAAAGGCCAACAGCGAATAAGAGAGCCGCCACAGCGCACAGCCGAGCAGCATGCTCAACGCGCCAAGGAACAAAAAGCGGGAATCACGGCGCAAACGCGGCGCGCGCAGGATCAGCAGCGGCAAGGCCAGCAATGCCATTTCCAGCCAGAACATCAGGCTGTAAAAATCACCGGCAAAGGCGTAATGCCATTTGTCACGCCACGTGATCTCTCCCAACCGCAGCACCAGGAACAGCGCTAACAGCACGCTCAGGATGTTAATCAGTTTGCTAAACAGGCGTTTTTCATCCGGCCCGTTGCCGCGCAGGCTGGCCTGCATTAATGAGCCTTCGAAAATGACAATCGAGAAACCCATAATAAACGCGGTCAGCAGCGAGAAAACCGGCAGCATTTCATAGCTCTGCCACAGCGGGTAAACCTTATATCCGGCGGCAATCATCAACGAGCCCATCGACGACTGGTGCATGGTCGGCAGCAGCGCGCCAAGTGCGATAATGAAAAACATCACTTTATTGAGACGGCGCAGCGAAACCTTCCAGCCGAGCCTTTCCAGCAGCGCCGGGGCGAACTCCAGCGCCATCACGCCGATGTAAATCGTCATACAGACCGCGGTTTCAAACAGCACTGAATTGACGTTGAAATGGCCGGGAATATAGAAGTAAGGCAGATTCCAGTAACGTCCGACATCGATGGTGATGGACAAGCCGCCCAGCGAATAACCGAACAGGCTGCACAACAGCGCCGGGCGCACCAGCGGGTGATAATCGCCCCGGTTAAAGACATACACCGCCCACGCCAACGCCCAGCCGCCACAGGCAAAGCCGGTGCCGATCAGCAAATCAAACGCGATCCAGATCCCCCACGGATAACCACCGTTCAGATCCGAGACCGATCCGAGCCCGAAGATCAAACGCTTGAGGATAAAGATCGCGCACAGCACGATCAGCGGGGCGAACAGCAGCACCGGTTTACTCAGCAGTTTGCCGCCCATCGCTTGTGGATCATGACTCATGATCGCCTCCGTCATGGTTGTCCCGCGTATTGCGGCGTACCAGTGCGGTCAGCCCAACCAGCACGGCGAGCGGCAACATCATGCCTTTGTAGACCGTATGTTGAACATGCTCAGAGCGTGCGCCGGTTGCCAGGTCGTCCAGCTCCGGCAACCCCAGTTCCTGATAAGGAACCCCGGTCAGCACCAGCACCTGCGTGCCGCCGCCCTCTTTCTCGCCGTACAGATGCGGGTAGTAGCTGGGCACGTTATGCACGTAGGTGTCGTTGGTGTTCAATGTCTGGCGCGGGTAGCGGTACTCAGAGCCGGGTTTCATCGCGAGACGTTTTTTGGCTTCGGCGAGCAGTTCTTCGCGCGTGCCGAAAATCACCGCGCCCGCCGGGCACACTTCCACACACCCGGGCAGCTCGCCGTTATCCAGCCGCGCCACGTCTTTCTGGTTGCAGAGCTCGCACTTATGCAGCGCGCCGAAGGGGTTGTTGTAGTCATACTTCGGCACATCGAACGGACAGGCGACCATGCAGTAGCGGCAGCCGGTACAGACGCTGGCGTCGTAGTGAACGATGCCGGTTTTGGCGTCCTTTTTCAGCGCCTGCACCGGGCAGACGGAAACACAGTTGGCATCCACGCAGTGCATGCACTGCTTTTTGATATAGGCATAACCGTCGCGCAGCTGGTCTTTGTTCTCCCCGCTGCCGCTGTGCCAGACCTGAATAATGTTATTGGTATAAGGCGAAAGTTTGTCGTTATTCGACCAGGTTTGCTCGCCCTGTGGGTTACGCTGCGGCGTGTTAATTTCCTGGCAACGCGTCACACAGGCCTGACAACCGACACAGAGCGTGGAGTCGTACAACATCCCCAGCGCGCCGGGGATCGGCGGGCGGTTTTGCGCGGCGGCAAAACTCGCGGACGATCCCCCCACCAGCAGCGCCCCGCCGGACGCCACTTTGAGAAAATCACGTCTGTTCACGGCTAGTCTCCCTGTGAATCCGTGTCGTTTTTCTTCTGCTGGCGGCCCAGTTCACGCACGGTCATCACACCGACACCCGCCACCAGGCCGACGACGCCACCCAGCAAACCGACTGCGCTTGCCGACACGGTGCCGCCCTCTTTCAGGTTGACGTCTGGTTTCGCGGCGCGCGGCGTAGGGTTATCCACATGCGCAAGCTGGGAGATGCCTTTGTGAAAGCCAACCCCTTCTTCGTTACAGCCGTAGCACGGGTGACCAATGGCAACGGGCCAGACACCGCCCACATCGCAAAACTGCAACGTTGAGCAGTTGCCCCAGGTTTCCGGGCCTTTGCAACCTAAGTGGTACAAGCACCAGCCTTCGCGATGCCCCTGATCGCCGTACGCTTTCGCAAAGCGCCCGGCGTCAAAATGCGGTCGACGTTCGCAGTGCTCGTGAATTAAGCGTCCGTAGGCAAAACGGGGACGGTTTTTGGCGTCAAGCGCCGGAGGTTTGCCGAAGGTGATGATATGCGCCACCGTGGCAAGGAAGTTTTGTGGGTTCGGCGGACAGCCGGGAATGTTGATTACCGTTTTGCCAGGTAGCACCTCTTGCAGGCTGACTGCACCGGTCGGGTTAACGCCCGCCGCCGCCACGCCGCCCCAGGCGGCGCAGGAGCCAATAGCGATAATCGCCGCCGCGTTTTCTGCCGCTTTTCGAATATGATCGACAATCGGTTCGCCGGCGACCATGCAGTAAACCCCGCCGTCTTTCATCGGAATCGAGCCATCGACCACCAACACGTACTGGCCTTTATACTGCTCCAGCGCCCGGTGTTTATTCTCTTCAACCTGGTGACCAAACGCGGCAGAAAGCACTTCGTGGTATTCCAGCGAAATGGTTTCCAGCACAAGGTTTTCTACGGTGGGGTGCGTCGCGCGAAGCAGTGATTCAGTACAGCCTGTGCACTCCTGCGCGCCAATCCAGATAACGGGTGGACGCTGAGGGTGACTGACGGCTTCGGCCATTTCGGCAGCGGCTTTACCGCTTAACCCCATGGTCGCCGCCAGTGCAGCACACAGTTTCATAAAATCACGACGGCTCACGCCATGAGACGCAAATTGTTGGTTCTCTCCTGCCATTTATTGTTATCCCTTAGCCTGGACTAGGATTATTCTCCACCCATTGGGCAGATGAATGCTGCGATCGCCCCGACAAATAATCACATAAAAAACAAGGGTATTATGCAAAAAGGCGGAGAGTGTTGCAGTAGTCACAGAAAAATGAGGGGCTTAGGGGCACAAAACGGCAAAAAAAATGAAAGTCACCCTCGACAAAAGTGACCTTCACAAAAGAGAACTACATTTTGAGCAAAGCTTATTTTTAGATTTCGAGACGGTAACCCGCCATAAAAAATCGGATCACAGTGCTGGAGTGACTCTCGCGAAAGAAATCCATCACCATGTCCTTATCCAGCCCGTAGCGACGCGTAAGAATGCCTGCTTCCCACGCGCTGAGTTGACGGTCGCCGGTTTTTTCAAACATACGATGCGAAAACCCGAGTACAAAACCACGCTTATAGTCCGGGCAGAAATGCGCCACGTTACTGGCGCTGTCCGCCTGCGCCGCATTCAGCCCGGCCATCAAGCCTTTACCAAAATGGTTGTCCATCGTTATCACCCCCACAAACGCTATATAAAAAATTATATAACGATCTTCCGTGGCGGCGATAGCGCTGATTAAAACGCGACCCACTCATCCGAAGAGGTTGATGCTTTACGCGATCCTCCGCGTGATAAATCCGGTTTTACCAGCGCGGTGGCCGCAGGTTTCTGCTGCTCGTCACTGGAAAGGCGGAACTGCTGAACGGAACGCTGCAACTCTTCGGTCTGGCGCTCCAGCGCGGCGGCGGCGGCTGAAATCTCTTCCACCAGCGCGGCGTTCTGCTGCGTTACGCTGTCCATCTGGGTAATCGCCACGCCCACCTGAGAGATGCCTTTGCTCTGTTCATCCGTCGCAGAAGCGATCTCTTTCATAATGGTGGTCACCTCTCTCACAGAACGCAGAATGCTTTCCATGGTGGTGCCGGTGTCATTGACCAGTTTCGCGCCTTTCTCCACGCGGGAAACGGAATCCGCGATCAGCGTTTCGATCTCTTTCGCTGCGCCGGCACTGCGGCTGGCGAGGTTACGCACCTCACCCGCAACCACTGCGAAACCACGACCTTGCTCACCCGCACGCGCGGCTTCCACGGCGGCGTTAAGCGCAAGAATGTTGGTCTGGAAGGCGATGCTGTTAATCACGTTGGTGATTTCGGCGATTTTCTTCGAGCTGTCGGAGATGCCATCCATCGTGCTGATCACTTCTTTTACCAGCGCGCCGCCTTTGCTGGCGGTGGTCGACGCCACTTCTGCCAGTTCGCTTGCCTGGTTGGCGTTATCCGCGTTCAGTTTTACCGTTGAGGTCAGCTCTTCCATGCTGGCAGCGGTTTGTTCCAGTGCGGCGGCCTGCTCTTCCGTGCGGGAAGAGAGATCGTTATTACCGGTAGAGATCTCGGACGCGCCACGCCAGATATTCTCGCTGCCGTGGCGGATGCTGCTCACCGCTTCGCGCAGGCTATCCTGCATTGCTAACAGCAGCGGGATCACCTGCCCCACGCAGTTGCGCCCCATATCTTCCAGCGGCTGGCTGAGATCGCCCTGCGCCATCAAACGGAAGTGCGCGCGAATACGGTTCAGCGGTTTCACCAGCATGGCGACCAGATAGCGGTCGGTGAACAGCAGGATCAGCAAGCCAATCACCATCGCAGTAATAATCGCGACGCGCGTGGTGCTGGTGCGCGCATCGACCATCACGCGTGTTTCATCGAGGCTGCTGCTGGCCGCTTTATTAAAACTTTCTGTCGCCGTACCAAAGCTGCGGCTCAAACCCGGCGTAACATTATTAGCCTGCTGGCGGTATGCGTCTGGCGTACCTTGCTGCGCCAGCTGCATCTGCGGAGTTACCCCTTGATCCAGCAGCGCCTGCCAGGCGGCAATCACTTGTTCAGATACTTTGGGATCCATCGGGCCTGGCGATACGGCTTTAAACTCCGTCAATTTACGCGACATGGTATCCAGCGCCTGTTGCACCGGTGCCATATCTGGCGAGCCACCCGCAGCTTTGGCTTCCATCACACGGCTAAGACGAGTAACAAATCGGAAGTACTGATCATTACCCTGGCTAAGAAGGGTCATTTGCGTCACCAGCTGGCGATCAACGTCATTGCCATCAGCGACTTTTGACAGAGAAAAAACACTATATAAGCCGACGCCAGACCACAGCACGCCGAAGATCCCGAGGATCACCAGCATCACGGCTCGTATAGTAAAGTTACGAAGCATATTCATAATATTGTCCTTGCGGTAATGGTGCTTTCTCGCCTGCGGGCGAGAGTTATCTCCATTTATCGGCAAGGTGCGGAAAATATTAAATGTCTGGCTAAAAATTTTTGTATGAGAACAGCGTTGACCTTTTCTCCTTCTTCTGCCGCTTGAGTCGCCGCTAAAACGCTTATTCTGCTAACTTTACTTCAGCATGAATTTTGTTAACAGCATTGCAATCCGCTTATAAAAAATCGCATAACCAGCTAATAATAAAAGGTATTCCCTTTGATTAATCTATTATCAAAAGAACCATAAATATCACAAACGCGGAAACATTCAATTATTAAAACGCTGTGCCAGGAAATTAAAAATCACAATCAACAAATAAATTCATCAGCGGATGACGATATTAAAAAAACGATTAAACAGAGCGATATTAGTTATTATCGCCGTTTGAAAAACACCGATAAATATCCCTAATCATTGGCCAGAAAAGTCAAAAAAATAAGAGTTAAGCAACCTTTAAACACCTGTGAAGTGATGTTAAAAAAGATGTTTTTTTACGCAACACAACCCGATAGTCAGGCAGCTAACGGTGCAGGGTGAAAGGGTAAAACCCAGTCATATCGCGCTCTGTAAAGGTACGGCACCTTACGCACTTTGCCATGCCCTGCGTTAGCCGTTGGGACAAAACCTCCACAGAAGGTTATTTTTGTATACATTGATAAATATTATGAATAGCCCGCAACGATTTATGTCGCGCCGATTTTTTAGCCGCTTTCCCAGGAATTTTCGCAGAAAGAACGGGAGCCTAACGTAAATTAAAGACGCGATTTTGCCTGCCAGCAAAAGCCAGAAAAGCAAAGGCATTGCGTTAATTATCGGTTCTTCTGCATTTACGACGTAAAAACCTGGTAAGCATGGCTTATGCCGTTAACTAACACTGATAAATAAACCCAATACGACATATTCATCTTTTTTATGTTTTCCGGCATCCCTGCCAGTGCAGTAGCCGCTAGGTGAGATACCTTTTGAACCAATCGAGGGTGCGTTGCCAGGCCAATTCGGCAGCGGCTTTATCGTATCGGGGCGTCGAATCGTTGTGAAAACCGTGGTTAACGCCGGGATAAACCCACGCTTCATAAACTTTTCGATGGGCCTTTAACGCCTGCTCATAAGCAGGCCAGCCGTCGTTGATGTTCTTGTCCAGCGCCGCGTAATGCAGCAATAGCGGCGCGTTGATTTTCGCCACATCCGCCGCTGGAGGCTGTCGGCCATAAAAAGGCACCGCGCACGCCAGTTCGGGGTAAGCCACCGCCGCTGCGTTTGACACGCCGCCGCCATAGCAAAAACCGGTGATCCCCACTTTGCCCGTCGCCTGCGGATGCTTTTGCATAAACTCAATGGCGGCAAAAAAATCATTCATCAGCTTTGTCGGGTCAACTTTCTGCTGCAATGCGCGACCTTCATCATCGTTACCGGGATAGCCGCCCACAGAACTTAAACCGTCCGGAGCCAGCGCAATGTAGCCTGCTTTGGCGACGCGGCGAGCCACATCTTCGATATACGGGTTCAGCCCGCGATTTTCATGTACCACCACCACTGCCGGCACGTTGCCCTGCGTTTTTGTCGGTTTGACCAGGTAGCCACGCACATCGCCATGCCCGTTTGGCGACGGATAAGTAATGTATTCAGGATGAATGTCCGGATCGGTAAATTCCACCTGCGTTGCCAGCGCGTAGTTCGGTTTCAACAGGTTGAACAGCGCCAGCGCCGTCATGCCACCCACCGCATATTTGCCCGCCAGCTGTAAAAACTCTCGCTTATTGATCTTGCCGTGTGCGTAGTAGTCGTAGTAATCGAGCAACTCCTGCGGAAAATCTTTCGCCGTTAACCGCGTCATCGTTTATCTCCGTCTTTGTATGCCTCTCTAAGCAAAGCATAGCGCTCCGCTTTTCGCTCAAAAAACATCCAGACACAACCTCACCTTTTGATGTACAGAAAACAGACGTAAGATAGAAACATTGTTTCGAATTTTCATCGATAAGATTAAAAAGAAAGGAGACATCATGCCTGGCTTCGCCAACCCGAATCGCTACGAACAGATGCAGTACCGATATTGCGGCAAAAGCGGCCTGCAACTGCCCGCGCTTTCGCTCGGTTTGTGGCACTGTTTTGGTCACGGGCACGCCCTGGACTCACAGCGCGCCTTACTGCGAAAAGCATTTTCCCTCGGCATTACCCACTTTGATTTAGCCAATAACTACGGGCCGCCAGCCGGCAGCGCGGAGGAAAATTTTGGCCGCTTGCTGCGTGAGGATTTTGCCGCATACCGCGACGAAATCATCATCTCCACCAAAGCCGGTTACGATATGTGGCCAGGTCCGTACGGTTCCGGCGGTTCACGTAAGTATCTGCTCGCCAGCCTCGACCAGAGCCTGAAGCGGATGGGCGTTGAGTACGTCGATATCTTTTATTCGCATCGGGTTGATGAAAAAACGCCCATGGAAGAGACGGCATCTGCGCTGGCGCAGGCGGTACAGAGCGGTAAAGCGCTGTATGTCGGCATCTCTTCCTATTCCGCTGAACGTACACAACAAATGGCAGCCCTGCTGCGCGAGTGGAAAATCCCGCTGCTTATCCATCAGCCCTCTTACAACCTGCTGAACCGCTGGGTGGATAAAACCGGCCTGCTGGATACGCTGGAAGATAATGGCGTGGGTTGCATCGCCTTTACCCCGCTGGCACAAGGGCTGCTGACCGGCAAATACCTGAACGGCATTCCGGAAGGGTCACGTATGCAGCGTGAAGGCAAAAAAGTGCGTGGTCTGACGGAGAAAATGCTGACAGAGAGCAACCTCAACAGCTTGCGCTTACTCAATGACATGGCGCAGCGCCGTGGTCAGTCGATGGCGCAAATGGCGCTGAGCTGGCTGTTAAAAGATGCGCGGGTCACGTCGGTGCTGATTGGCGCAAGCCGTCCGGAACAGCTGGAAGAGAACGTTCTGGCGTTGAACAATCTGAGTTTTAGTCGCGAAGAGTTAGCGCAAATCGACAAGCACGTTGCTGATGGCGAGCTGAATCTGTGGCAGGCTTCTTCAGATAAGTAAAACGGTAATGCCGGGCGGCAGAACGCGGCCCGGCAATGAACTCAGTGTTGGTGGCGGGTTAATCGGTCCAGGTAGCCCATCACAAAAGCGGAAAGTACAAACGTCAGGTGGATAATCACATACCACATCAGTTTGTTATCCGGGACATTTTTAGCATCCATAAACACGCGCAGCAGATGAATCGACGAAATGGCAACAATCGACGCCGCCACTTTGTTTTTCAGCGATGTGGCGTCCATTTTGCCAAGCCAGTTCAACTTCTCTTTATGCTCGGCGATATCGAGCTGCGAAACGAAATTTTCATAGCCGGAAAACATCACCATCACCAGCAAACCACCCACCAGCGTCATATCCACCAGCGACAGCAGTGTCAGGATCAAATCCGCTTCCGCCAGATTGAAGATATTGGGCAGGACGTGAAAAATCTCCTGGAAGAATTTTACCGTCAGCGCAAGCAGGGCGAGGGAGAGGCCGAAGTAAACCGGGGCGAGCAACCAGCGCGAAGCGTACATTGCGTTTTCCAGAAAGCGTTCCATGTTGCGTAAAGTCTCTTCAGATTGCTAAACCGGCGTTCAGTATATCCCAGCCAGGCAAACAATTTGCAACACAAAAGCAACACGGCGCTACACCTCTTCGGGATTGACCCAGGGACGTTGGTTCTCTGGCCATACCAGCACGACCAGCGCGGGATACGCTTCCATACTGAATTCACGAAAACACTGGCGCAGGTTGAGCACATCCAGATCCGAATGCGGTACTTTTTCACCATTTACGCAGCGCTTTTTTATATTGTCGTAATACTTATACACCGCTGAATTGAGATCGCTGCAGCGACGCTGCGCTTCAAATAACCCAGGCGTACTATTTAATTCCGCCATATTCATGCGCTTAATTGTCGCATGAAGAAAATCTATATATTCATGATTAACGCGCCAGTACCACACTGGAGTAATCGCATTCATTAACGCGGAGAAATGATCTTCCCCCTCCTCTTTTGACAACGGTTGCGGTGGTAAAGGCGGATTGTCAATTTCACTAAGGGGAGCTTTTTTATTGTACTCACGCATCAATAAAAGAACGCCGCCCGTCAGCAGCAATAAAGCAATAACAGAATAAAAAATACTGTTCATGAGCAGGCTCCTTTTTTTTGATTTTAAAAGTGCGCCATGATATTGTCAACGAACCTCACGCCTGAACACCCTCTTCCCTGTTGATATTAAAGGACATTGGAAATGCTTCCCGAGAATCTTGTCCCGGCACGATTTCACATTTCTGCCGTTGAAACCAAGCCTGGAGAAGAAGGAAAAGAGCCTAATTTAACTCAGGGTAAAAGAACACTCGCTGAACATGCTAACGATATATTAGCGAATGCCAACCGTACCGGGCAGTCGAGAAATATGCTGCTGGAAGAACGCGACCGCCATATAAAAGAGCGGCTATTGCGTGTGGTAAAAATCGAGACCTTCGCGCGTTTACTTAATGATTTACAAGCGGAAGGCGAGATAGATGCCCAAACATTAAGCCAAATAATTGCGGATAAAACTCAGCAAATAAATGAAGCAGGTAATGAGATTTGGCTTAACCTCATTACCCGAGAAAAAGATACGCCAATGTTTTATAAGTTCGGGGATGAATAACGTGAACGAGGTCGATAATAATAACGTTTATTTAGCTTTGGAAGAGAAAAAAAGCGATGAATTTATCTTAAAGCAAAATAAAGAAGCCCTGATATTAAGTAAAAACGAGACTATTCAGCGAATCGCGCGTGAACTGGTTTCTATTCCTGCGGCGCTGGTGCGCCTGAAATGGCAGAACCGTCGCGAAATTTATCCGCTGCAGGTGAAAGAAGAGATTTATGGTGCGGTGATCGACGCCATCATCGCGCAAAAACCGGAGTTGCGGGACAAAATCATGGGTCGCCTGGAGGCGAACTATCAGTACATTCTGAGCCGCGAAACCGCGACGTTACGCCTGAGTCGCAAACTAAGCGATGGCGAATTCCGCACCTCGAATGTAACGACCGTGGCACTGGAAGAAGAAGCGGCGGCAAAGCGATCCGCCAACACAAAATAGCCCTTTACCTTTCCCTCGCTTGTACACCTTTGCCTCAAGATAATCCTGAATTAGTCTGCATTTTCAGCTCAGGCTTCTACCCTTAAGTACTCAACAACCGATATGGAGGGTACGTAATGGCGAATAACCAGACGAAAATGCAGGATCCCACCACGCAGTATTACACTGGCGAATACCCGAAACAGCGGCAACCAACGCCAGGCGTACAGTCGAAGATGGATCCCGTTCCCGACTGCGGCGAGAACAGCTACGTTGGTAGCGGGCGGCTAAAAGATCGCAAAGCGCTGGTGACCGGCGGCGATTCGGGCATTGGTCGCGCGGCGGCTATTGCCTATGCGCGCGAAGGCGCAGATGTCGCCATCAACTATTTGCCTGCGGAAGAGGAAGACGCGCAGCAGGTGAAGGCGCAAATCGAAGCCGCCGGGCGCAAAGCGGTGTTAATTCCCGGTGACCTGACCGATGAGTCTTTTGCCCGCTCTTTGCCGCACAAGGCAAAAGAGCAGCTTGGCGGGCTGGATATCCTGGCGCTGGTGGCAGGCAAACAGACTGCCGTGGAAGAGATTGCCAACCTGACAACGGAGCAATTTACCCAAACCTACACCGTTAACGTTTTTGCGCTGTTCTGGATCACCCAGGAAGCCGTACCGCTGCTGCCACCGGGCGGGAGCATCATCACCACCTCGTCTATTCAGGCGTATCAACCGAGCACGCATTTGCTGGATTACGCCTCAACCAAGGCGGCAATCCTCAATTACAGCCGGGGACTGGCGAAGCAGGTCGCGGAAAAAGGGATTCGGGTTAACATCGTAGCCCCGGGGCCAATCTGGACAGCGCTGCAAATTGCCGGGGGTCAGCCGCAGGAGAAACTGCCGCAGTTTGGCCAGCAAACGCCAATGAAGCGTGCCGGCCAGCCTGCGGAACTGGCACCGATTTATGTCTATCTGGCGAGCCAGGAATCAAGCTACGTTACCGCCGAAGTGCATGGCGTGACGGGCGGCGAGCACCTTGGATAACAGGCATAAAAAAAGCTGGCATCCGCCAGCTTTTTTGTTGTGTTAGGCATTACTTCGCTTTCGCGACTTCCTCGCCCACCAGACCGATCTTCAGATATCCCGCCTGATGCAGCGTATCCATCACCTTCATCATTGTTTCGTAATCCACAGTTTTATCCGCGCGGAAGAAGATGGTGGTGTCTTTTTTACCTTTGGTTAGCGTATTCAGCGCGTTAACCATCGTTTCATCGGTAACCTGATCGTTACCAATAAACATGGTGTTATCTGCTTTTACCGACAGGTAAACAGGTTTTTCCGGGCGCGGTTGCGGCTGGCTGGTCGATGCCGGCAGGTTAACTTTTACATCAACCGTGGCAAGCGGCGCGGCCACCATAAAGATAATCAGCAGCACTAACATCACGTCGATAAACGGCGTGACGTTGATTTCGTGCATTTCGCCGTTATCGTCCAGGTTTTCATTAAGACGCATTGCCATGACGAATCAACCTACTCGTAATTTTTGCGCGGTGCGAACCGGCTGGGCGTTGCTGGCGGCCAGATCCAGATCGCGGCTTTGCAGCAGCAGAACCTGCGCGGCAACATCGCCAAGGATCGCTTTATAACTGCCGATCATACGGGCGAAAATGTTGTAAATCACCACCGCCGGGATAGCTGCAACCAGGCCGATAGCCGTTGCCAGCAGCGCTTCCGCGATGCCCGGCGCGACAACCGCCAGGTTGGTGGTTTGCGTCTGCGCAATGCCGATGAAGCTGTTCATGATGCCCCAGACGGTACCAAACAGACCAATAAACGGCGAGATCGCGCCAATCGTTGCCAGATAGCCATTCCCGCGCCCCATATGGCGACCGGTGGCGGCAACGCGACGTTCCAGACGAAAACCGGTGCGCTCTTTAATGCCTTCGTTATCTTCGCTGCCGGCGGATAACTCCAGTTCGTTCTGGGCTTCGTTGATTAACATTGTGCTCAGGCTGCGGGCGTGGAAAGCGGAAGCAATTTCACTCGCCTGATCCAGAGAGCGGGCTTCAGCCAACTGCTGCTGCTCACGCTTGAGGCGGCGCTTGTGCGAAATCATCTCGACGCTTTTGCTGAAGAAAAGCGCCCACGTGACGACAGACGCCAGAATCAGGCCGATCATCACCACCTTCACAACGATGTCGGCATGCTGGTACATGCCCCACACGGATAGATCCGTCTGCATCAAATTATTACCCACAGTGTATCTCCGAGACGCAAATCACAAAATCTGTGCGCCATGATATCAAAAAGTCGTCGAATTGATAGTAGTTCTCATTAGTATTTGCAGAGTGCCTGAATTAAAAGTCATTTTCTTTGCGCTTAAGCAGTAAACAGACACCATTGAACATTTTCTGGAAAAAATTCACTCACCGGCATAACACTGCGAGGCATCCGCCAACAATCATGGTAGTCTGGACATCCAGACGTATAAAAACAGGTTGAGCGAGAATGACAGCAAAGCATCTTGATACCGCTCTGGTTAACGCAGGGCGCAGCAAAAAATACACGCAAGGGTCGGTGAATAGCGTCATCCAGCGCGCCTCTTCACTGGTATTCGACACCGTTGAAGCCAAAAAACACGCGACGCGTAACCGTGCCAACGGCGAGCTGTTTTACGGGCGTCGCGGCACGCTCACGCACTTTTCGCTGCAAGACGCGATGTGCGAACTGGAAGGCGGCGCGGGCTGCGCGCTTTTCCCCTGCGGCGCGGCGGCGGTGGCAAACACCATTCTGGCGTTTGTTGAACAAGGCGATCATGTGTTGATGACCAACACCGCTTATGAACCCAGCCAGGATTTTTGCACCAAAATTCTCACCAAACTGGGTGTCACCACCAGTTGGTTCGACCCGATGATCGGCTCCAGCATCGTGCGGCTGATTCAGCCGAACACCAAAGTGGTGTTCCTGGAATCTCCCGGCTCAATCACCATGGAAGTCCACGATGTTCCGGCGATTGTGCAGGCGGTGCGAAGCGTTGCGCCAGACGCCATCATTATGATCGACAATACCTGGGCGGCGGGCGTGCTGTTCAGGGCGCTGGAATTCGATATTGATATCTCCATTCAGGCAGCGACCAAATACCTGATTGGCCACTCCGACGGCATGATTGGTACGGCGGTGTCCAATGCCCGTTGTTGGGAACAACTGCGCGAAAACGCCTATTTGATGGGGCAAATGGTGGATGCCGACACGGCGTATATGACCAGCCGTGGCCTGCGTACGCTGGGCGTTCGTCTGCGTCAGCACCACGAAAGCAGCCTGAAAATTGCCGAATGGCTGGCGGCACATCCGCAGGTGGCGCGCGTGAATCACCCGGCGCTTCCCGGCAGTAAAGGCCACGAGTACTGGAAGCGGGATTTTAGCGGCAGCAGCGGCTTGTTTTCGTTTGTGCTCAATAAACGTCTGAACAATGAAGAGTTAGCGAACTACCTCGACCACTTCTCGCTGTTCAGCATGGCGTATTCGTGGGGCGGTTACGAGTCGTTGATACTCGCCAATCAGCCGGAGCAACTGGCGGCGATTCGCCCGGACGGCGAAGTGGATTTCACCGGCACATTAATCCGAGTGCACATTGGTTTAGAGAATGTTGACGATCTGATTGAGGATTTAGTGGCGGGCTTCCAGCGCATCGTGTAAACCTGGCTTACGGGCGTAAGTATTCAGAAAATTCTCGTTTCTTGCGCCCCCGATCAAGGTGTTTCAGGCGAACTGGAGTACAATACCCTCCTCTACGCGGTTCCACGGGAAAGTCCATGGCTGTTATTCAAGATATTATTGCTGCGCTCTGGCATCACGACTTTGCTGCGCTGGCAAATCCACATGTTGTGGGTGTTGTTTATTTAGTAATGTTTGCCACCCTCTTTTTAGAAAACGGCCTGCTTCCTGCTTCGTTTTTACCCGGTGACAGTTTGCTGCTGCTGGCTGGTGCGCTGATTGCGCGCGGCTGCATGGATTTCGTCGCGACGTTAGCCATCCTCACTTCCGCCGCCAGTCTCGGCTGTTGGCTGAGCTATATCCAGGGCAAATGGCTTGGTAATACGCGCGTGGTGAAAAGCTGGCTATCGCAGTTACCGGTGAAATATCACGAGCGGGCGACCTATATGTTTGACCGTCACGGTCTGCTGGCACTGCTGGCGGGGCGTTTCCTGGCCTTTATCCGCACTCTGCTGCCGACGATGGCGGGCATCTCCGGCCTCTCTAACCGCCGTTTCCAGTTATTTAACTGGCTGAGCGGGCTGCTGTGGGTCGGCGCGGTGACCTCGCTGGGCTACGCCATCAGCATGATCCCATTTGTGAAGCGCCATGAAGATCAGGTCATGACATTCCTGATGCTGCTGCCGGTATTCCTGCTGGTGGTCGGCCTGGTTGGCGCCGTCACGGTAGTGCTGAAGAAAAAGTACTGCAACGCGTAACGTGTTCCCCTCTTCGGCATGAAGAGGGGACGTTTTACATTCCCTGCATCATGCGAATTCTCGCCACATCTTCTCCCGGCGTCAGGCCAAAATAACGCTTAAACTCACGGCTGAATTGCGACGGGCTTTCATAGCCAACGCGCATGGCCGCCGCCCCGGCTTTCATACCATCATGCACCATTAACATGCGCGCTTTGTGCAGGCGGTAGGTTTTCAGGTATTGCAGCGGCGACGTGCTGGTCACCGATTTAAAGTTATGGTGAAACGCCGAGACGCTCATATTGGCTTCCGCCGCCAGTTGGTCAACGCTGAGGTTTTCCGTGTACTGACTTTCAATGCGTTTGAGCACACGACTTATCAGGCTGAAATGGGTCTGGCGGCTAACTAACGCCAGCAGCGCCCCGCCGCGCGGCCCGGTTAGCACGTGGTAGAGCATTTCGCGGATAATCTGTTTGCCAAGGATACGCGCATCCAGCGGACGCTCCATCACATCCAGCAAACGCTCAGCGGCACAGAGGATCTCTTCTGAAAGCACTGCCGAGTTAATGCCGCTTGCCGCCACATCCGGGCGAAAATGTTCATCTTCGCCAATATCCATCAACAGTTCCTGCAGTTGCAGGATATCGACATTCAAACGGATCCCCGCCAGCGGCACTTCCGGCGTGGCGAAGGTTTCACACTCAAACGGTAACGGTACGGTCAGCAGTAAATATTCATTGGTGTCATAACGAAAGACCCTTTCATTGATATAACCAATTTTGTGACCGGAAAAGAGAAAAACGATGCCCGGCTGATACATCACCGGCGTACGGGTTCCCGGCTGAGTACCGTACAGCAAGCGGATGTCCGGCAGCAGTGCATTGAGCCTATTTTCATTCACTTTCAATCGCTTAATCTTTTCAGTGAGCTGCAGGCAAATCTCTTCACGCTTCATTTCTCGCCACTCCGGTAGACTATTTCGACCCGTACAGTGTGCAAATTTTTGGGCTTTTTCTCCAGCCACAAGGAGAAACAGGCAAGACATCGGCAGGAATGTGCATTGAGAGCGCGCGTGCCCGCGCCCACAATAATCGCCATTGGGCAAAACACCGCCGCACTTTTTTTCACCTCAATAAGAAGGGAACGAGCAATGAACAATTTTAATCTGCATACCCCGACCCGCATCCTGTTCGGCAAAGGTGCCATTGCCAATCTGCGTGAGCAAATCCCGACTGGCGCACGCGTGCTGCTCACCTACGGTGGCGGCAGCGTGAAGAAAAACGGCGTGCTCGACCAGGTTTACAGCGCGCTGCAAGGGCTGGATGTGCGCGAATTCAGCGGCATCGAACCGAACCCGACTTACGAAACGCTGATGAAAGCGGTACAGGTCGTTAAAGACGAAAACATCACCTTTCTGCTGGCGGTCGGCGGTGGTTCCGTGCTGGACGGCACCAAATTTATCGCCGCAGCGGCTCACTATGCCGAGGGCGTTGATCCATGGCATATCCTGCAAACGCGCGGCGGCGAAATTAAAACCGCCATCCCGATGGGTTCCGTGCTGACGCTGCCGGCAACCGGCTCCGAGTCCAACGCGGGCGCAGTGGTGTCACGTAAAGCGACCGGCGACAAACAGGCGTTCCACTCCCCGTTCGTTCAGCCGGTCTTCGCGGTACTGGATCCGGTCTACACCTATACCCTGCCGCCGCGCCAGGTGGCGAACGGCGTGGTCGACGCCTTTGTTCATACCGTTGAGCAGTACGTCACTTATCCGGTTGATGGCAAAATCCAGGATCGCTTCGCCGAAGGCATTCTGCTGACGCTGATTGAAGAAGGCCCGAAAGCGCTGCAGGAGCCGGAAAACTACGACGTGCGTGCCAACGTGATGTGGGCGGCGACACAAGCGCTGAACGGCCTGATTGGCGCTGGCGTGCCGCAGGATTGGGCTACGCATATGCTGGGTCATGAACTGACCGCGATGCATGGTCTTGACCACGCCCAGACGCTGGCGGTGGTTCTGCCTGCGCTGTGGAATGAGAAGCGCGATACCAAACGCGAAAAACTGCTGCAATACGCAGAGCGCGTCTGGAACATCAAAGAAGGTTCCGATAACGAGCGCATTGACGCAGCTATCGAAGCCACGCGCAACTTCTTCGAGCAGATGGGCGTTCCGACCCGCCTTTCCGGTTATGGTCTGGACGGCAGTTCCATTCCGGCGCTGGTGGCGAAACTGGAAGAGCACGGCATGACGAAACTGGGCGAACGCCAGGATATCACGCTGGATGTGAGCCGTCGTATTTACGAAGCGGCACGTTAAGGTCTCCTTGCCCCGCCTTCCGTTTTTGGTTTTTTCGACCACACTTAATGCACATCACCTTACCGGGCGCGTCCCGGTAAGCTTATTCAAAGGAGAAATGCATGACACATCCAACCGTGATTAAGCTTTCTGACGGCAACCTGATGCCGCAACTGGGTCTTGGCGTGTGGAAAGCGAGCAACGAGGAAGTGATAACCGCCATCCAAAAGGCGCTGGAGGTGGGATATCGCTCCATTGATACCGCCGCCGCCTATAAGAATGAAGAGGGCGTTGGCAAAGCCTTAGCCAATGCAGGGGTGCCGCGTGAGGAGTTGTTTATCACCACCAAGCTGTGGAATGACGATCAAAAACATCCCGCCGAAGCGCTGAAAACCAGCCTGAAAAAGCTGCAACTGGATTACGTCGATCTGTATCTGATGCACTGGCCTGTTCCGGCTATCGATCATTACGTTGAGGCCTGGCAAGGCATGATCGAGCTGCAAAAACAGGGGCTGGTAAAAAGTATCGGCGTGTGTAATTTCGAGATCCACCATCTGCAAAAGATCATTGATGAAACCAGCGTGATCCCGGTTATCAACCAGATCGAACTGCACCCGTTAATGCAGCAGCGGCAACTGCATGCCTGGAACGCGACGCATAAAATCCAGACCGAGTCCTGGAGCCCGCTGGCGCAGGGCGGCGAAGGGGTATTTGATCAGAAAATTATTCGCGATCTGGCGGATAAATACGGCAAAACGCCTGCTCAGGTGGTGATCCGCTGGCATCTTGATAACGGCCTGGTGGTGATCCCGAAATCGGTTACACCTGCACGTATCGCCGAGAACTTTAACGTCTGGGATTTCCGCCTGGATAAAGACGAGCTGGCGGAGATCGCCAAACTGGATGCCGGTAAACGGCTGGGACCGGACCCGGATCAGTTTGGGGGTTAAGTTTTTCTAAAAGGCCATAACGCTGTCGTTGTGGCCTTTTTGTTTAAAGAAAATAAAAATCCCGGCATCTCGCCGGGATTTTTATATGCTTAGCGCACGCGGGAGGCTTTTTTCTTCGCTGGCGCAGCGCCAGTGTTTTTGCCGTTGCTGCGCTGATGCACAATCGGCGTGTGCTTGGTTAGTGCCGGGCGCGACTGGCGATTCTGGCGACGCGCTTCGCGCATTTCATCAAGCGTAGGCGCCGGCACCAGGCATTCACGGCGCGAACCAATCAGGTGCTTTTTACCCATCGCTTCCAGTGCCTGGCGCAGCAGCGGCCAGTTGGCCGGATCGTGATAACGCAGCAGCGCTTTATGCAGACGGCGCTGTTTATCCCCTTTCGGCACCACCACTTCTTCGCTCTTGTAATCGATCTTCGACAGCGGGTTTTTCCCGGTGTAATACATGGTCGTCGAGTTAGCCAGCGGCGACGGATAGAAGTTCTGCACCTGGTCTAAGCGGAAGCGATGACGCTTGAGCCACAGCGCCAGGTTCACCATATCTTCATCGCGCGTGCCGGGGTGCGCAGAGATAAAGTACGGGATCAGATACTGCTCTTTACCCGCCTCTTTAGAATAGGTGTCGAACAGCTGTTTAAAGCGATCGTAGCTGCCCATTCCCGGTTTCATCATCTTCGACAGCGGCCCCTCTTCGGTATGCTCCGGGGCAATCTTCAGATAACCACCAACGTGATGCGTCGCCAGCTCTTTCACATAGCGCGGATCTTCCACCGCCAGATCGTAACGCACACCGGAAGCGATGAGGATCTTCTTGATGCCTTTCAGATCGCGGGCACGACGATAGAGATCGATCGTCGGCTGGTGGTTCGTGTCCATGTGCGGGCAGATATCCGGGTAAACGCAGGAGAGACGACGGCACGTCTGCTCGGCGCGCGGTGATTTACAGCGCAGCATATACATGTTGGCGGTTGGCCCGCCAAGATCGGAGATAACGCCGGTAAAACCGGGCACCGTGTCGCGAATCGCTTCGATTTCGTTGATGATGGAATCTTCGGAACGGCTCTGGATAATGCGCCCTTCATGCTCGGTGATCGAACAGAAAGAACACCCCCCAAAGCAGCCGCGCATGATGTTAATCGAGAAGCGGATCATCTCGTAAGCCGGGATACGGCTGTTACCGTATGCCGGATGCGGCACGCGCTTATAAGGCAGCGCAAAAACGCTGTCCATCTCTTCGGTTGAGAGCGGAATCGCTGGCGGGTTGATCCAGATGTAACGGTCGCCGTGCTTTTGCATCAGCGCACGGGCGCAGCCAGGGTTCGTTTCGTGGTGCAGAATGCGTGACGCGTGCGCGTAGAGCACTTTATCGGCTTTCACCTTCTCAAAAGAAGGCAGCAGCACGTAGGTTTTTTCCCACGGTTTCGGGCGCGGCGGCTGAACGGTAACACGTTTTGCTTCCTGCCCTTTCGGTTCTACCGGTTTGTTATCGGCACACGGCAGATCGTCGCCGTACGGATGTGGGATCGGATCGATTTTGCCCGGCGTATCAAGGCGCGTGGAATCAACGCCGCTCCAGCCCGGCAGCGCTTCTTTGACGATGATCGCGGTGTTACGCACGTCGCGGATTTCACCGATCGGTTCACCGGCAGCGAGGCGATGCGCCACTTCCACCAGCGGGCGCTCGCCGTTACCAAACATCAGCATGTCAGCTTTGGCATCGATCAGCACCGATCGACGCACGGTATCGGACCAGTAATCGTAATGCGCGGTACGGCGCAGGCTGGCCTCGATGCCGCCGAGGATCACCGGCACATCTTTCCACGCTTCTTTACAGCGCTGGGTATAAACCAGCGTCGCGCGATCCGGACGTTTACCGGCGACGTTATCCGGCGTGTAAGCGTCGTCATGGCGCAGCTTACGATCGGCGGTGTAGCGGTTGATCATCGAGTCCATGTTGCCAGCGGTCACGCCGAAGAACAGGTTCGGTTTACCGAGGCGCATAAAGTCGTCTTTGCTGTTCCAGTCCGGCTGGGCGATGATGCCAACGCGAAAGCCCTGCGCTTCCAGCATACGGCCGCAAATCGCCATGCCGAAACTCGGGTGGTCGACGTAAGCATCCCCCGTCACCAGAATGATGTCGCAGCTATCCCAGCCAAGTTGATCCATCTCTTCGCGCGACATTGGCAAAAACGGCGCGGGGCCGAAGCAGGCCGCCCAGTACTGGGGCCATGAGAAAAGGTCACGATCCGGTTGGATCAGGGATATTGCGCTCATCTTGCTTCCAAAGGTGGTAAAAAAATCATCAAAGGGCGGCGATTATACGCCGTAAACTTGCATGAAATGAAGGAGGATTTTGTCAAGGCCTGATAAGCGCGCAGCCACCAGGCCTGCTCAGTTATGGCGCGGGGTTCACCAGCAGTTGCCCCATCGAACCGCGATCGGCCATTTCCAGCGTCTGGCTGTGATACTGGAACGGGAAGTGCGGCCACGAAGGCTGACCAAACCACACCAGCAACTCAACCTGCCCATCAATCCAGACCGTATCTTTCCAGCCCCGATCTTCCGGGAAAGGCATCGCGCCATTCACGTTACGCACCAGGAACATGACGCCTTCAATATGGAACGACTGCGGCATCTCCGCACGCACCGTCCAGCGCTCCCAGGTGCCCTGCTGGGCGGTAATATCGATACGCTGCGTATCCCACAGCTGGCCGTTAATGCCCGGATCGCTGCCCAGGGTAATGTCGCGGTTGCGGGTTGGCGTACCGGCCTGAATGTCGGACGGCAACAGGCGCATCGGCAGCGTGTCGGTGACCAGCGGCAGCAGGCCGGTCGGTCGCAGCGTCAATACCAGCGTGGAGATCAAAATGCTCGACGGCTCAAAGAAGCCGCGCAGGCGGTCCATAATGCTCGCCGCTTCACCGCAGGTGATCGACACTTCATCGCCATTGGTCATATCCACCAGCACTTCGCGCCGCTCACCCGGTGCCAGCGAAAGCTGTTTAACCGAAACAGGCGCGGGTAAAAAACCCTGATCGCCGGCGATCACATGCAGTGCTCGACCATCGCTCATTTGCAATTGATAACGGCGGGAGTTTGAGGCATTTAACAGACGCAGACGCACCCAGCCGCGAGAGACTTCGACATACGGGCTTTGCGCACCGTTGACCATCAGCGTATCACCGACAAATCCACCGCTGCCCGGCTCGCTGTATTCCGGCGTGCCGAAATTATCCAGCCGTTTGTCCTGAATAATGACCGGGAAATCATCCACGCCGTAGTGCTTAGGAATCGGTAGTGATTTGCTGATCTCATCTTCGACCAGCCACATTCCGGCCAGGCCGTTATACACCTGCAGCGCGGTACGGTTCGGCGTATTGGCGTGATACCACAGCGTCCCCGCGCTCTGGCGGATCGGCAGTACCGGCGCCCAGTCGTTATTGGCGGTCATCATACGCGCCGCGCCGCCGATAAGCGGGCCTGGCACCTGCAAACCGCTCACGGTCATTGCCACGTTTTCCGCCAGCCGGTTGCTATAAATCAGCTTAACGTCATCGCCGTTCCAGACGCGGATCGTCGGCCCGAGATAACGCCCGTTAATGCCGGAAACCTGCGCCCGCGTGCCGGTGGCAAAAGACCAGTGCGCGCGTTGTAAGGTCATAAACAGCGGCTGACCGCGCCGGGATTCCAGCAGCGGAGGAATGGGTAACGGCGGTTGCGGCCCGGCAGCATTTGCCCTCAGCGGCACCGCGCCTGCACAAAGCGCAACCCCGGATGCCTGAAGAAACTGACGCCGACTGAGTGACATATTTGCTCCGTGTAAAACTGACTCAATGCGCCGGAGGTTTTCGCTCCTCCGGTGTTGCGAAATAAAACAGGTTAAACCCGGCCGGTTGCTTCGCGTTCTGCAACTTCTTTATCGAGCTCTGCAATTTTTGCCGCCATCAGTTCGCGACAGTGCGTCGCCAGCTGGCGTACCTGATCTTTACCAAATTGCGAAACATCAACCGGCGGCAGCATCTCGACAATCACCAGCCCGTTGCGCAGGCGGTTAAGGTTAACTTTGTTTGCGTTGTTGGAAACACACACCGGAATGATTGGAACACCGGCGGCAATCGCCGCATGAAACGCGCCGGTTTTAAACGGCAGTAAACCGCGACCGCGGCTGCGGGTGCCTTCCGGGAACATCCAGATGGAAATATTGCGTTTCTGGATCTGTTTCACCACTTCGGCAATGGTGCCGTGCGCTTTTGCGCGGTTATCGCGATCGATGAGCAGGTTGCCAGTCAGCCAGTAAAGCTGCCCGAAGAACGGCACCCAGAGCAGGCTTTTCTTACCGACAGTGACCGTTGGCGGCAGCACAATACTGGAGGCGGTCACCATATCGTAGTTGCTCTGGTGGTTAGCAATATAGATAGCGTTGCCAAACTTTTCCGCGCCTGCCGGCAGACGGGTTTCGACTTTCAGACCAAAGACCGGCGCAAGGCGACCGAACATATGGCCGAAGGTAGCAACGTGTTTAGGATTACGCGGACTGAATAAACAATAGAGAGAGCCGAATACGCACACCAGAATGGAGTAGATGACGACAATAATGACGCGAAAAATGAATAGCATAACAAACCTCTGAAGCCCATACCTTTGAGCATTATATACACGCCAGCGCCATCACGCTGAAACTGGCTGTGTCGCCGTCGACCCGCAACGGGCCTGGGCTATTTTTTTAAAGGCCGCAGTAGGGTGTGCGGCCTTTAAAAAAACGTATTGTTAATCGCAATGCACGAATTAACAACGCTTTTACGGGAAATTTTCTCAGAAAGATCTCCCCACCGGGAAGGTGGGGAGCCTGGCGGCGAAGATTACTCTTCGCTGTCGCCCGCACCCGGGCGGGAAGGCGCGTCAATCTCGACGCGATCAATTTTTTGCAGGCCGCGCATCAGCGTACCGCGACGTCCGCGCTCGCCCTGCACTTTTTGCAGCTCTTCCGGACGCAGTTTGATTTTACGTTTGCCCACGTGGATGGTCAGCGTGCTTTGTGGCGGCAGCAAATAGAGATGCGCAAGATTATCTGCCCCTGTCGCCGCATCAGCGGAAGGGATACCGATAATCTTGTTGCCTTTACCTTTCGACAACTGCGGCAGCTCGTTGACCGGGAACATCAACATGCGGCCCGCCGCAGTAATCGCCAGCAGCATGTCGCTGTCGTTCTCGATCTCCAGCGGCGGCATCACTTTGGCGTTTTCCGGCAGGCTGATCAGCGTCTTACCGGCACGGTTACGCGCCACTAAGTCGTTGAAGGTACAAACGAAGCCATAACCCGCATCGGACGCCATCAGCAGTTTTTGGTCCTCGTTGCTCATCATCATATGCTCAACGGTCGCCCCCGGCGGCAGCGTCAGCTTACCGGTTAACGGCTCGCCCTGGCCGCGTGCGGAAGGCAGCGTAATCGGGTCGATGGCGTAGCTGCGCCCGGTGGTATCAATAAACACCACCGGCTGGTTGCTCTTGCCTTTCACAGAAGACTTCCAGCTATCGCCCGCTTTGTAGCTCAGCCCCTGCGCGTCAATGTCGTGGCCTTTGGCGCTGCGCACCCAGCCCATTTGCGACAGCACAATGGTCACCGGTTCAGACGGTTGCATATCGTGCTCGTTCATCGCTTTCGCTTCTTCGCGCTCGTGCAGCGGTGAACGACGATCGTCGCCAAATGCGTCGGCATCGGCTTGCAGCTCTTTTTTCAGCAGGTTGTTCATCTTGCGCTCAGAGGCCAGGATCGCCTGCAATTGATCGCGCTCTTTTGCAAGATCGTCCTGCTCGCCGCGGATCTTCATCTCTTCCAGTTTGGCGAGGTGGCGCAGTTTTAACTCAAGGATCGCTTCCGCCTGCGTTTCGCTGAGACCAAAGCGCGACATCAGCGCCGGTTTCGGCTCATCTTCCGTACGGATGATTTCGATCACTTCGTCGATATTGAGAAACGCCACCAGCAAACCTTCGAGGATATGCAGGCGCTTGAGCACTTTATCCAGCCGGTGATTCAGGCGGCGGCGCACGGTATCACGGCGAAACGCCAGCCACTCGGTGAGGATCTCCAGCAGGTTTTTCACCGCCGGGCGGCCATCCAGGCCGATCATGTTCAGGTTGATGCGGTAGCTTTTTTCCAGATCGGTGGTGGCGAACAGGTGGTTCATCACCTGTTCCATATCCACGCGGTTGGAGCGCGGCACAATCACCAGACGCGTCGGGTTTTCATGATCCGATTCGTCACGCAGATCGTCGACCATCGGCAGCTTTTTATTGCGCATCTGGCTGGCGATCTGCTCCAGTACGCGCGCGCCGGAAACCTGGTGCGGCAGCGCAGTAATGACCACTGCGCCATCCTCTTTTTTCCACACCGCGCGCATACGCACCGAACCGCGACCGTTCTGGTAGATTTTGCGAATCTCAGCGCGGGAGGTGATGATTTCCGCTTCGGTTGGGTAGTCCGGGCCCTGCACGATATCCAGCAGCTCATCGAGCGTGGTTTTCGGTTGTTCGATCAGGGTAATCGCCGCGTTGGCTACTTCACGCAGGTTATGCGGCGGAATATCCGTCGCCATCCCCACGGCAATACCGGTGGTACCGTTGAGCAGGATATTCGGCAGGCGGGCAGGCAGCATTTTCGGCTCCTGCATCGTGCCGTCGAAGTTCGGCACCCAGTCAACGGTGCCTTGTCCCAGTTCGCTCAGCAGCAGCTCGGCGTATTTGGAGAGACGGGATTCGGTGTAACGCATCGCCGCGAAGGACTTCGGATCGTCCGGCGCCCCCCAGTTGCCCTGGCCATCGACCAGCGGGTAACGGTAGGAGAACGGCTGCGCCATCAGCACCATCGCTTCATAGCAGGCGCTGTCGCCGTGCGGATGGTATTTACCCAGCACGTCACCCACGGTACGGGCGGATTTTTTGAACTTCGCGCTGGCGTTCAGCCCCAGTTCTGACATTGCGTAAACGATGCGACGCTGAACGGGTTTCAGGCCATCACCGATAAACGGCAACGCACGATCCATGATGACGTACATGGAGTAGTTCAGGTATGCGTTTTCCGTAAATTCATGCAGCGCAAGGCGCTCTGCCATATCGCTCATTAATCGTGATTCCTCAACGTATGCGCCCGCCTGTGCGGCGGCAATATTGCCGCAGATACTACCTTATCTGCGGCGAGGAGTCATAGCGATGAGCGATTTTTTCACGCGCGTTTAGCGCTTACTGAGTGACTTTGCGGATCTCTTTGACATCTATTTCTACCGAATTCCAGTCTTTATCGACTTCGCCCTGGATCTCTACCGTATCTTGTGGCCCAACGGTCACGCCGTTCCAGCGCTTGTGGTTGATATCGATATTGATGGTGCCAGTCGAATCTTTAAACAGGTAGGTATCATCAGAGATGCGCTCGACAATATTACCGCGCAGCGTCACCCAGGCGTCGTCGCGCAGTGATTTCGCGCTTTCAACAGTGGCTTTGCTGCCGTTCGGCCCGGTAAAACCGCCGCTCTGCGAGGTTGCGCCCGGCCCGGTGAAACCGCCCGTATTCGCCGCGAAAACGGGTGCGGAACAGAGTGTGAGAACAGCGACAAGTGCAGCAATCTTTTTCATGTTTTATCTCCCTTACGATGGTTAACGTCCATTTAACCCGTCACTCCTTAACGACTTCTTAACGGGAAAAAAGATTATTTTCCGCTGTACATTGTCGACCAGCAGCGGTTTTACTGCCAATAACACGGAGTGAAAGGAGGCAAAATGCGCATTTTACTGGTGGAAGATGACACGCTCATCGGTGACGGTTTAAAAGCCGGGCTGGGCAAAAAAGGCTTCAGCGTCGACTGGTTTACCGATGGCAAACAAGGCAAGGCCGCCCTGTTTAGCGCGCCTTATGATGCAGTGATCCTCGACTTAACGCTGCCCGGCATCGACGGGCTGGATATTCTGCGCGACTGGCGCGAGCAAAAGCGCGTGGAACCAGTGTTAATCCTCACCGCACGCGATGCCATCGACCAGCGCGTTGAAGGACTGCGGCTGGGCGCAGATGATTATCTGTGCAAACCGTTCGCGCTGGTTGAAGTGGCGGCAAGGCTCGAAGTGCTTATTCGCCGCCGCCACGGGCAGACGCACAGCGTGCTGCGCCATGGCAACGTCACGCTCGATCCCGGTAATCTGGTCGCCACGCTTGACGGCGAAACGCTGGCGCTAAAACCGAAAGAGTTCGCCCTGCTGGAACTGCTGCTGCGTAATGCCGGGCGCGTGCTGCCGCGTAAATTAATCGAAGAGAAACTCTATACCTGGGACGACGAGGTCACCAGCAACGCGGTGGAAGTGCATGTACACCATTTACGCCGCAAGCTCGGTACGGCGTTTATCCGCACCGTTCATGGCATCGGTTATACCCTGGGAGACGCATGAAACTGACCCGCCCGCTGAGTTTACGCCTGCGCCTGACGATGCTCTTTTTACTGCTCTCGATGGTCGCCTGGCTCAGCGCCAGTCTCGTTGCCTGGCAACAAACCCGCGATAAACTCGACAAACTGTTTGATACCCAGCAAACGCTATTTGCCAAACGGCTGAGCGTGATGGAGTTTGAGCCGCTGAAAAACGCCGCGCCGTCGCTCGGTAAAAAGAAGATCAAACACGGCCATCTGGATGATGACGCGCTGGCTTTCGCTATCTACTCGACTGACGGCAACATGCTGCTGAACGATGGCGAAAACGGCAAAGCGATCCCCTATAACTACCGAAGGGAAGGGTTTGAGAACGGACAGCTACGTGATGACGACGATCAATGGCGTTTTCTGTGGCTTACTGCGCCGAACGGGAAATTCCGTGTGGTGGTCGGCCAGGAGTGGGATTATCGCCACGAGATGGCGCTAGAGATCATCACCTCGCAGCTTACTCCGTGGCTTATCGCCCTGCCTCTGATGCTGGTGCTGTTAATCGTATTGCTGAGCCTGGAATTGCGGCCGCTGAAAAAACTGGCGCAGGCGCTGCGCTCACGGGCGCCGGATCGTGCCGATCCGCTCAGTAACGAGGGCGTTCCCAATGAAGTGCGCCCGTTGGTGGATGCGCTGAACCAACTCTTTGACCGCACGCACAGAATGATGCAGCGTGAACGCCGCTTTACGTCTGATGCCGCGCATGAGTTACGCAGCCCGCTGGCGGCGCTGAAAGTGCAAACCGAGGTCGCACAGCTTTCCGATGACGATCCCGCCGCACAGCAAAAAGCCCTTGCCCAGTTGCACGTGGGTATCGATCGCGCCACGCGTCTGGTGGATCAATTACTCACCCTTTCGCGGCTCGACTCGCTTGATGATCTCGACGATCTGCAAACGGTTTCTCTGGCGGAGCTACTGCAGTCGGCGGTAATGGAGATTTACCCGACAGCGCAGCAAGCAGGTATCGATATACGCCTGCATCTCAATGCCCCTGCTGTCAGCCGCCAGGCGCAACCGCTTTTGCTTAGCCTGCTGGTGCGTAATCTGCTGGATAATGCTCTTCGCTACAGCCCGCCAGGCAGCGTGGTCGATGTAACGCTGGACGACACCGCCTTTAGCGTTAGCGATAATGGCCCCGGTATTGACGATGAAGCGCTGGCGCGCATTGGCGAGCGTTTTTATCGCCCGCCGGGACAAACGCAAACCGGCAGTGGGCTGGGGTTATCAATTGTGCAACGCATTGCCCGCCTGCATCACCTGCGCGTCACGTTTGGCAATCATCCGCAAGGCGGTTTTATCGCGCACGTGAGCTGGTAGCGGCGTTTATTGCGGCTCAAGCAAAAGTCTTTGCACGTTTTGCCAATTTTTCCGCACCGTTGATACGGTTAAAATCGTGGTCAAACGCATTTAACCAAGGATTACTAATGAGCAATATCTTAATTATCAACGGTGCGAAGAAATTCGCGCACTCTAACGGTCAACTCAATGACACCCTGACCGAGGTCGCGGAAAGTTTTCTGCGCGACGCCGGGCATGATGTTAAAACCGTACGTACCGACGGCGATTACGACATCAAAGCGGAAGTGGAAAACTTCCTGTGGGCCGACACCATTATCTGGCAAATGCCAGGCTGGTGGATGGGCGCGCCGTGGACCGTTAAGAAATATATGGACGATGTGTTTACTGAAGGCCACGGTTCGCTGTATGCCAGCGACGGTCGCACGCGTTCTGACGCTTCGAAAAAATACGGTTCCGGCGGTTTGATTCAGGGCAAAACCTATATGCTGTCGCTGACCTGGAACGCGCCAATGGAAGCATTTACGGATAAAGAGCAGTTCTTCCACGGCGTCGGGGTTGACGGGGTTTATCTGCCATTCCATAAAGCGAACCAGTTCCTTGGCATGGAAGCGCTGCCGACTTTTATCGTTAACGACGTGATTAAAATGCCGGATGTGCCGCGCTATATCGCAGAATATCGCAAGCATCTCGGTGAGATTTTTGCTTAACTGTGAAGCTGGACTTATAGGGAGTAGGTTAATCATGTTGACAGTAATTGCAGAAATCCGTACCCGTCCAGGACAGCATCACCGCCAGGCGGTACTCGATGAGTTCGCGAAGATTGTGCCGGTCGTGTTGCAGGAAGCGGGTTGCCACGGCTACGCGCCGTTGGTCGATCACGTCGCAAATGTGAGTTTCCAGGCGACCGCGCCGGACTCGATCATGATGGTGGAACAGTGGGAAAGCGTGGCGCATCTTGAAGCGCACCTGCAAACACCGCATATGAAAGCGTGGAGCGAAGCGGTAAAAGGCGACGTGCTTGAGACGCATATCCGCATCCTGGAAGCGGGTCTCTAAGCGTTTGTCCCTCTCCGTTTAAAGAGAGGGACACTGCTTTTACCAGTAGAGTTTCCAGCTCTGCGAAAAACGCATCAGCGCTTCCACATAGAAGTAATCCCCCCAGCTACTACACTCATCAACGCCCTTATTGCTCGCCAGATGATATACGGAATGTTTCAGCAGCCCGTTAGTCGGTTCGTTTTTCCCCGCCAGATAGTGCTTATTAAGCGATGACATTATGCGCATTGCCCATTGCTGGTAGCGTTCTCTGTCCGGATCGGTAACGGGCAGATGCTTAACCAGCTCCAGTAGCCCGCAGACAGCAATCGCCGCCGATGACGAATCGCGCAGCGCGTCGGTGCCGACCAGCGCCAGATCCCAGTGGCACACCGCATCTTCCGGTAAACGGTTTAGAAAGTAGTTCGCCAGCCGTTTCGACAGCGCTACCATCGTTTGATCGCCGGTGTAGATAAAGCTCAGCAGAAAACCGTAAATCCCCCACGCCTGCCCGCGCGACCAGCAGGAATCATCCGCGTAGCCCTGCTGCGTATTGCCGTAACGCGGCGCACCGGTGTTGATATCCATATAGTACGTATGAAACGTGGAGGCATCTTCGCGAATCAGGTATTTCGCCGCCTGCCGCACATGGGCTTGCGCCGCATCGGCAAAGCGCCGATCCCCGGTCTGTTCAGTTGCCCAGTAGAGCAACGGCAGGTTCATATTGCAGTCGATGATCATCCGTCCGGCTTGTTCGGGATCGCGCAGATCGCCCCACGCCTGGATGATCTGCGCTTTGTGGTGGAAGCGTTCCAGCAGCGCTTCTGCCGCCAGCAGGGCGAAACCGCGCGCATCTCGATTGCCGGTCAGCCGCCAGCTTGCCACGCACGAAAGCGTATATAAGAAACCGAGATCGTGGGTGTTGGTGTCGCTGCGCCCGGCAATGCGCAGGCCGAACGAGCGCACATGGCGCTCTGCCAGCGCGCGGAACTGCTCATCACCACTCATTTCCCACGCCAGCCAAAGCTGCCCGGTCCAGAAACTGGTAGTCCACTCAACATTGTCGGTTAACGGGTAATAACCCTGCACGCAGGTTTCGGCGGGAAAGCGTTCACCGAATTCCGTTAAATGACGGCGAATCAGTTCAAGGGTATGGCTACGCGCCGAATCAAGTTCATCTTTAAAGACCTGCGCATCCACAGGTGCGCCGGGATAATCGCGTAACGTTTCCTCAACGATTTTACTTAACATATTTCGGTTCCTTTTTGGTGCGTAATTTAAAATAGCCGTTAACGCGCTAGTTATTTCCCGCGATATCCAGTGCGCGATGCTGACGCCATTTACTTTGGCAGGCCGATAACGTAAACAGCGAAATTAATGTGAAGGTCAGTGCCACGCAGCCCATAATAATATAGGTATTTTCAAAACCGATGCGGTCATACAAAATACCGGCTGGGGAAGAGACCACGACATTACCGACATATAACATTGCCTGGTAGCCTAATAAATACATGGTGGCATTAACGCGTTTATCGAAATGCTCAGCAATATATTTAAAGACTGACACCAGCAGCAGACAAATCTCAAGACCGTATAACGGTTTTAATACTGAAATAAGCAGATGCGATTCGCACAGTCCGGAAATAATCAACCGCGCACCCACCACCAGCCCGACAATCAATAATCCGCGTTTCGCGCCGATGAAATTCACAAACAGCGGGATCACCATATACATGACGAATTCCATGCCGGATTGCACCGTACCCAGATAACCAAACACGGCGTTGCCCTGATGAACATCATCAAAGAAGGTGACGAAATAGCGGGAGAACTGCTGCTCGGCGATAAACATCATCCACGCCACACCGGCGACATAGAGACAGAATGCCCAGAATTTGCGGTTACGCAGCAGAGCGTAGACATCCGCCGGGGCGATTTTCTCTTTGGTCAGCACCTCGCTGGCGTTGGCGGCGTTAACGTTGACTTTCAGGCTCAGCAGCACCGCCAGCATGATAAGCGACGCGACCGATCCCATGATGAAGTTATACGCCGGTGAGAGGTTAAACAGCAGGCCGGAGAACGAGGATGCCACCGCCCAACCGAGCGAGCCCCACATCCTGATTTGACCAAACTCCATACCGTTTAAGCGGCTGTAGCGGTCGGTATAAGATTCACAGGCGGCGACGCCCGCATACCAGGCAAAACTTAAATAGATAGCGCCAACAATAATGCCCAGCAGGGTATTTGAAATTAATAACGGCTGGTAAACGTAGATAAAAAAGGGTGCCATTAATGCCGACATCAGCACTACAAAATAGAGCAAATATTTGCTCATGCCGATTTTATCCAGAATGTAACCGTAAATCGGTTTTAAAATAACGGAAAAGATCCCGTTAATGGCAAATACCGTACCAATAAACGTGCCGCTAAGATTGGCTTTTTGCCCTAGCCAGATAGCCAGTAAGCCGATACTTGCCGACCAGGTAAAAAAATAGAGAAAGATAAAGCTACTGATTTTGTAATATTCGGCTTTATTATTTATCGCGATCTTTTCCATACTATCCTCGACGAAAGCATGTAGGGTTCAGAGTTTATAGCCCGGCCGTAGCCAGGAATTAAAAGGCAATAACAATATTATTTTTCTGCCCCGGCTTTTTAATCACCAGCGCCTGTTCTTCGATATTCAACTGCGGTAAGACAAAATCAAAAGCCTGCTCGGTAATAGCCGCCTGAACTGCACAGGCCAGCCACTGCCTGCCCGGCGCAATATTTCCACGCAGCAGCGGGATTGACGCGCAAGGAGAAAACATAATGCTACTGTTGGGCGGTGTGACTACGCTGTCGGCTTCACGCGGCGCGGTGGGAAGTAATTCGAAGATGCCGCTGACACCATTTTCCGCGCACACCAGGCTACCGCCCTGCTCGTTGCGATGCGGCGCTTTCAGCACCGCAAATCCACCCTCCACGCTTTGTAAATGACGGGCGGAATCAATGCGATGCACGCGCAGATGCCAGTCGCCGCACGGTATAAGCCAGCTTGCGATATGCACGTCTGACCATGGCGACCAGCGCGAGAAAATCGCCTGTTCTGTCACAACGACGTCGTCACACTCGCGGCGACCACGAAAATAGTTATCCCCGTCGCTGAGCAAAAGCATTGAGTCGCAAGCGGCGTGTTTAATTCCGTAGCGCCCGCGTTCAATGGTGAAACCAAAACGGCTTGAGTAGGCAAACTTAGTGTATTTCGCCTCGGTATTGACGTAATTGTTCAGCTCCAGTTGGCCGGCAGTGAGCATCCAGACATGCCGCGAGCGATCGCTGTGGACAATAATCTGTCCGGCAGGCGCCATCGTGCGCTGCGTGTTTAGCGCAGGTAGCGGCAGTTCTGGTGCTTGCCAGAAATCGTCTGATTGCGGCAGCGCCAGAATCAGGAAAACTTTCAGCGCCCAGTATGGTGAGCCCGGCGAATTGTAGTCTTCACACATCGCCAGGTTCGGGTAGGCGAAACCGAGCGTTAAAATACCGTCGCGATCGAAAATCGGCTGCTGTAACCACCAGCGCAAATGGCGCAGGATAATCCCTTTCACCACGCCAGGAGAAAACACCGCCAGCCCGGAAAAGGCAACCGCGCTCCAGAAAGCGACCATTGCGAAACGGTACGTCAGGCTGCGGCCAAAAGGCACGGATTCGCCCCCCGCCGCTGACATATAGATAAAATCTTCAGCAAAAAGCGTTGCCCGCTCGCGGAGTGTCGCCGCGCGCGCTGCATCGTCTTCCGCGTTCAGCGTGGCGTAAATCAGCCCGTAAAAATGGAATGCCATCGAGATGTAGTAATCTTTTGGTCGACCCGGGCCATCGGAATACCAACCGTCACCCAGGTAGTAAGCATCCATCATGCGAAAGCGACGTTCGATGGCTGCGGCATCCCAGGGTAATCCGGCGCGTTTAAAACCGAGCTGCACCATGATGGCGAAAAAATTCCAGTTGCTGTCGGGCATCTGCGCGTCGGTGATTTGGTTCAGCCACTGGTGCAGATTGCGGACATCAGCTTCGCTCATCAACGTTGTGAATTTACCGCCCAACAGCGCCAGCCCCAGACCATAAGCCGCCATCTCCACCAGCCGCTGATCGTAGGGTTCCGTTGCGCCCCAGTAGCCCGCGCTGTGTGGATCGACACCGCGTTTGATCGCTGCCAGATATTTGTGGCTGAACGGTTCTGCGTCGCCGCTGGCCATTAACGGAAACAGCCCCCACAACGCACGGGACAGCCCTTCCATTTCAGCAATCGCATCGCTGTAATGCGCGCTGGTGGCTCCCAGCGAGAAATGCGACGCTCCTTCAGGAAACTGTTTATCCAGCGCCGCCAGCATCTGCTTCAGCGCGCCGACCACATCGTCGCGGGATGACAATGGATTTGATGTTTTCACTTCCGCCGCCTGCATAGCGTTCTCTCCTTCATGGTGTGGCTGAAGGATAGTGAATGAACAACTGCCGGAAATGTTAGCTTTGTCACATCGGCACGCTTTGCCTGAACCCGCTGTTGAAAAAATTTAAAACGGTGGTTTATAAATGGACCCTGCGGGTTAAAAATTGAGATGGGTTGCACTATGACGACACCATTGCAGAACGAACGTCTTGAATTGATCACGTTAAACGATGCGGTGGTGTCGTTTAGCCGCCTGTTCGCCAATACCGTGCGTTATCACCACTGGCACCAGTGTCTGGAGGTGCTGTACGTTGAAGAGGGTTTTGGCGTGGTGATGGTTGATAACCGCCAGTACACCATGCGCCCTGGGCGGCTCTTTTTCTTTCCGCCTTTCACCATCCATAAAGTGATGGTGGATGAGCAAGCGCAGGCCATTTATCGGCGCACCATTATTCACGTTGATCACCATGCCGTGCTGCAAAACCTGCGCGCGTTCCCACACAATCACCAGCGTTTGCAGCATCTCGCTTTACGCGGTGGCGCGGCGGTGGTGATGGATGTCGCGGCTATTTACCCGCATATCGACCACCTGTTTAGCAGCTACGCCAGGCTTGCCGAAAACCACAGTCTGAATGGCGAACAGGTCGCCTGTTTGTTGCTTAATCTGTTGAGTATGTTGCCAGAAGATAAGCAGAAATTGCCGGATGAACGCAACGGCATTGCCACGCTGGTGATGTTCTGGCTGGAGGAGAATTACCGGCAGAAATTCAGTCTTGCGCAGCTGGCGCAGGAGTTAGGAAAATCCCGCAGCTATGTCTCGCGCCGTTTCCATTTTGAGACCGGCGAACCTATCCACCAGTATCTGAACACCTTGCGCTTGCGCAAAGCGTGCGACTTGCTACTACATAGCGCGCTGGCCATTCATCATATCGCCAGCGAAGTGGGGTTTTCCGATGTGACTTACTTTATCAGCGCGTTTAAGAAAGGCATTGGCGAAACGCCGCTGCAATACCGGAAAAATCGGGCTGACTGTCGGCGTAACGAGGGGGGTTAACGAAGCGGTAAATCAGTTCAACGACTTCTTGCCTCAACGTATTCAGCAAGCGTTAATGAAACTGTCGCAGTTGAAAACTGCACTGCCAGATGGGTTGCGCCACGCCAGCCCGGACGGCGGTCATGCGTTGGTGAATATCTATCGCGACGAGAAGAGCAACTATCCCAAACTGAACTGATGGTGAAAGTGGCTGCGTTGCAAACTTAACTGACTTACCCGACCCGCGCATTCGCGAGCCGGGCAAGCCTTCCAGACGGGATCAGGCTTCAATGTCCGCCATATCGCCTTTTTCCTGCAGCCAGTTGCGGCGATCTTCTGAACGCTTCTTCGCCAGCAACATATCCATCATCGCGTTGGTCTGCTGCTCGTCTTCGTCGTTAATGACCAATTGCACCAGGCGACGGGTATTCGGATCAAGCGTAGTTTCGCGCAACTGCATCGGGTTCATTTCGCCCAGCCCTTTAAAGCGCTGCACGTTCGGTTTGCCCTTTTTGCGTTTTAACTGCTCCAGCACACCGGTTTTTTCTTCTTCCGTGAGCGCGTAATAAACCTCTTTGCCAAGGTCGATACGGTACAACGGCGGCAGCGCCACGTAGACGTGGCCGTTTTTCACCACGGAGCGGAAGTGCTTCACGAACAATGCGCACAGCAAAGTAGCGATGTGCAGACCATCGGAGTCCGCATCCGCGAGAATACAGATCTTGCCGTAACGCAACTGGCTCAGATCGTCGCTGTCTGGATCGATGCCGATCGCCACCGAAATGTCGTGCACCTCCTGCGAGGCCAACACTTCATCCGAAGAGACTTCCCAGGTGTTCAGGATTTTACCTTTCAGCGGCATGATCGCCTGGTATTCACGATCGCGCGCCTGTTTGGCGGAGCCGCCCGCCGAGTCACCTTCCACGAGGAACAGTTCGGTGCGGTTCAGATCCTGCGCGGTGCAATCCGCCAGCTTGCCAGGCAACGCCGGGCCGCTGGTCAGCTTTTTACGCACCACTTTTTTGGCGGCGCGCATACGACGCTGGGCGCTGGAGATCGCCATCTCCGCCAGCAGTTCCGCCGTTTGAATATTCTGGTTCAACCACAGGCTGAATGCGTCTTTCACCACGCCAGAAACAAACGCGGCGCACTGACGGGAAGATAATCGCTCTTTGGTCTGCCCGGCGAATTGCGGATCCTGCATCTTCACTGACAGCACATAAGCGCAGCGATCCCAGATATCTTCCGCCGACAACTTCACGCCACGCGGCAGAATATTGCGGTATTCGCAAAACTCGCGCATCGCGTCCAGCAATCCCTGACGCAGACCGTTAACGTGCGTGCCGCCCTGCATGGTGGGGATCAGGTTGACGTAGCTTTCCGTCAGCAGCTCGCCGCCTTCCGGCAGCCACAGCAGCGCCCAATCCACCGCTTCCGTTTCAGCAGAGAAATTGCCGATAAACGGTTTCTCCGGCAGCGTCGGCAGGCCATTTACCGCTTCGCACAGATAATCGTTCAGGCCATCCTGGTAGCACCAGCGCTGCTCGGCGTTGTTCACCTCATCTTTAAAGGTGATCTCAACGCCCGGGCAAAGCACGGCTTTGGCTTTCAGCAGATGGGTCAAACGGGACACGGAAAAACGCGGGCTATCAAAGAAGGATTCGTCCGGCCAGAAATGCACGCTGGTGCCGGTATTGCGTTTACCGCAGGTGCCGATCACTTGCAGATCCTGCACTTTTTCACCGTTTTCAAACGCGATGCTGTAGACCTGGCCGTCACGCTTGACGGTCACTTCCACGCGGCGGGACAAGGCGTTAACCACCGAGATGCCGACGCCGTGCAAGCCACCAGAGAACTGGTAGTTTTTATTGGAAAATTTACCGCCCGCGTGCAGACGACAGAGGATCAGCTCAACGGCCGGAACGCCCTCTTCCGGGTGGATATCCACCGGCATACCGCGCCCGTCATCGATAACTTCCAGCGACTGATCGGCGTGCAGGATCACGTCCACGCGCTTAGCGTGGCCCGCCAGCGCTTCATCGACGCTGTTATCAATAACTTCCTGGCCCAGATGGTTAGGGCGCGTGGTATCGGTGTACATCCCCGGACGGCGGCGAACCGGCTCAAGCCCGGTGAGTACCTCTATGGCATCAGCGTTGTAGGATTGCGTCATGGTTTGTTCGTAGATAGTGACCGCATCGTTTCCCTGATGGCTCAATGCAGCCCAAGGAAATCGATAATCTGTGTGAAATGATTCTCAAAGCCCACAAAGGCATGGTTTCCGCCCTCTTCCACTGTCTGACGGCAGGCATCGTAATATGCCACCGCCTGGCGGTAATCCAGCACTTCGTCCCCGGTTTGTTGTAGCAGCCAGATTAAATCCGGCGCTTCGAGCGGGTCAACTTGCATCACTTTGAGCTCGTAAATATGGCGAGACTCTAGCACATATTGCTGCCCTGTGTAGGGGTTCTCGTTATTGCCAAGATAATCTGCCAGCAATTCAAATGGTCGCACCGCGGGATTCACCACCACCGCAGGCAACATGAAACATTGCGAAAGCCAGGTGGCGTAATAGCCGCCGAGCGAAGAGCCGACGATACCGAGCTGTTTTCCGCCCTGCGCCAGCACCAGTGATTCCAGCAATTCTGCCGCCGCAGCGGGATAAGGTGGCAGTTGCGGCACAATCACGTTGATCTCCGGGTGATGCTGCGCCAGCCATTGCGAAAGCAGCGTCGCCTTGGCGGAACGCGGCGAGCTGTTAAACCCGTGCAGATAAAGGAGCGTGGACATCAGTAACCTTCTGAAGCGGTATCCGGCCTGAACTGGGTGCTTTCCAGACGGCAAACTTCTGTGTGCAACGTTCCGTCCGGGTAGAGATCCAGCCAGCGCCAGCCGGGCGCGATGGTATCAAGCGTAAAGTTGGCGCAGTGCGGTTTAAACTGGACGCAGGTCGATGGCGTCGCCAGCAGACGGCGGCCGTTCCAGTCGAGATCCAGCTCCTGGTGAATATGCCCGCACAACAGATACCGCACCTGCGGAAAACGCTGTAGCACGTTATCCAGTTCACCCGCGTTACGCAGGCTGTGTTGATCGAGCCAACTGCAGCCGGAAGGGAGTGGATGATGATGGAGCAGCAATAAAGTGTGGCGCTGCGGGCTGTCGGTGAGTTTCTTCTCCAGCCAGTCAAGCTGGAACTCGCTCAATTCACCGTGCGGTACGCCAAACACCTGGCTGTCCAGCAGCAGAATTTGCCAGTGCTCGCCGACAAAAACGCGTTTCGCTGGCGAGATCCCCGCATCCTGCAGCGTGCTGTACATGGCGGGCTGGAAATCGTGGTTACCCGGCAGCCAAACACAAGGCGCGTCAAAGCTTGCGATGCCATCAGCGAAAAGCTGATAAGCCGCAGCGGTATGGTCCTGTGCCAGGTCGCCGGTGGCGACAATAAGATCGCATTCACGCTGCTGAGAGCGGATAGCCTCCAGTACCGCCTGATAGCTTTCCCAGGTATTCACCCCTAACAACGTTTCATGCTTTTCGGCAAACAGGTGAGAATCAGTTATTTGTAATACCCTCACTCTGGGCTCACCCGCCAGAGAGAGGTTTAACAGGCTTTCCAAATGGTGTCCTTAGGTTTCACGACGCTAACAAACCGGAATCGCCATTGCTCCATGTGCTAAACAGTAACGCAGCCAATCGGCCAAAAACTGGTTAATTTGATGCTTTTCGTCGCGTTGATGCAACTTTTTATTCGGATAATCATAACGCGCTTTGAAACGAAAGATCTGCTGACTCGAACACACTTCAGCCACCATCGCATCGTGATAAAGGCGCACCGTCATTGACGGCAAGCTCCAGTAACTAATTGATGGCGCGGTCTGTTCAATTTCCACAAGCGTAGTGTAGCGGGTGGACTCGACTATCGTTAACCGGTACTGCGCGTTGGTCACCTGATAGCTCACCGTTTCGCCCGCTGCGTCATTACGCGGCAGCAAGCGGCGCAGCTGGGCGAAATTGGTTTCGCACAGGCGCATCATTTCTGGGAAGTCAGGTGTATAACGCTTCATTTTTTCCACTCGTTTCGTAAGCTCTCATGATGCAGTTGCAGCCATTGCAGGGCAATGACAGACGCTGCGTTGTCGATTTTCCCCTCTTCTACCCACTGGTAAGCCTGTTCCCGGCTCACCACATGAACACGAATATCTTCGTTTTCATCCACCAGGCCATGAATACCCGAGGCCTGCGTGGCATCCACTTCGCCCACCAACACGGCGGAACGCTCGCTGGTGCCGCCAGGGCTTGCCAAATAACTCAACATTCTTTTCACACGACCAACGTGCAGACCGGCCTCTTCGATGGCTTCGCGACGCACAACATCTTCATCGCTTTCGCCCTCTTCAATCATGCCGGCCACCATTTCGAGTAACCATGGGGTTTCGCTGGTATCAAACGCCGCAATGCGGATCTGTTCGATCAGCACAACTTCGTCGCGCACTGGGTCAAAGGGTAGCAAGACTGCGGCATGACCGCGTTCAAAAATTTCACGGCGGACTTCACCGCTCATTTCGCCATTGAATAAACGGTGGCGAAAGCGGTATAGATCGAGCGAAAAAAAACCGCTATAGAGTGTTTCCCGTGCAATAATTTCTACATCGTTTTTTGTGAAAGTCACTGCGGATGTTACTGGCTTACTCATGGGCGGCGTCTCTTTTGAAATAATGACAAAACAGTTGATTTCAAGCCTGTATAGCTATCGTTTCAAGTGCTATGTGATAGATTGATGCATATTTACGCCGATGGCACGTTACGCCAAGCTGAAGCGGTGCCACTATCTGGTAGAATCGGCGATTATTTTTTCTAATTTAGACCAGCGCTAATACTGCTTCACAACAAGGAATGCAAATGAAGAAATTGCTCCCCCTCCTTATCGGCCTGAGCCTGACCGGCTTCAGCGCCATGAGCCAGGCAGAAAACCTGTTACAGGTTTATCAGCAGGCGCGTTTGAGCAACCCGGATCTGCGTAAATCCGCCGCTGACCGCGATGCTGCTTTTGAAAAGATTAACGAAGCGCGTAGCCCGTTACTGCCTCAGCTTGGTTTGGGTGCAGATTATGACTATTCCAATGGCTACCGTGACAGCAAAGGTGTCAATTCGAATGTCACCAGCGCTTCTCTGCAGTTAACGCAAACCATTTTTGATATGTCAAAATGGCGCGCCCTGACGCTGCAGGAAAAAACCGCCGGTATTCAGGACGTCACCTGGCAGACCGATCAGCAAACGTTGATTTTGAATACGGCCACCGCCTATTTCAATGTATTGAGCGCCATTGATACGCTTTCCTACACCGAAGCACAGAAACAGTCTATCTACCGCCAGTTGGATCAAACGACCCAACGCTTTAACGTTGGCCTGGTCGCCATCACCGACGTGCAAAACGCCCGCTCGCAGTACGATACCGTTCTGGCGAACGAAGTGACCGCGCGCAACAACCTCGACAACATGGTGGAAGCGCTGCGTCAGGTCACCGGGAATTACTACCCGCAACTGGCCTCGCTGAACGTCGACAACTTCAAGACCGATAAACCGCAAGCCGTTAATGCGCTGCTGAAGGAAGCGGAAAACCGTAACCTGACGCTGTTGCAGGCGCGTCTGAGCCAGGATCTGGCGCGCGAGCAAATTCGCCAGGCGCAGGATGGTCATTTGCCAACGCTGAATTTAACCGCCTCAACAGGTGTTTCTAACACCTCTTACAGCGGCTCCAAAAGCGCGCAAAACCCGGATGTTGACGCCGGCCAGAATAAAGTGGGTCTGAGCTTCTCCCTGCCGCTGTATCAGGGTGGCCAGGTGAGTTCGCAGGTCAAACAGGCGCAGTACAACTTTGTTGGCGCAAGCGAGCAACTGGAAAGCGCGCACCGCAACGTGGTGCAGACCGTGCGCTCCTCCTTTAACAACGTGAATGCCTCCATCAGCAGCATCAACGCCTACAAACAGGCAGTGGTTTCTGCCCAGAGCTCTCTGGATGCGATGGAAGCGGGTTACTCCGTGGGTACGCGCACTATCGTCGATGTGCTGGACGCGACCACCACGCTGTATAACGCCAAGCAACAGCTCTCAAGCGCACGTTACAATTACCTGATCAACCAGTTGAACATCAAAGCCGCGCTGGGTTCGTTGAACGAGCAGGATCTGCTGGCGCTGAACAGCACGCTGGGTAAACCGGTCGATACCTCGCCGGAAAGCGTCGCGCCTGAAAATGCGCAGCAGGCAGCCAGCGTTGATAACTTCAACGGCAACGCGCAACCTGCCGCCGCACGCACCAGCGTGAAACGTTAAGCAGTACTTTTCGACAACGGGGGCATCCAGCCCCCGTTTTTACGTAAGGCAACGTAAAGGCCTCCCCTCCTTGCTTTAACTTCCCTCCCTCATCCTCTATCCTGAGCGTTTACTCATGCCTTTGGGGTCCAGGAATATTACAATGAAACGGACAAAAAACATCCAACACGCGACGTTCCGCAAAAGCTGGAGCGCGCGCCATCTGACGCCTGTCGCGCTGGCGGTTACCGCCGTTTTTATGCTGGCGGGTTGTGAAAAAAGTGACGAGACAGTTTCCCTGTATCAAAACGCGGATGATTGCTCATCGGCGAACCCGGGGAAAAGCGCGGAATGTACCGCCGCATATAACAACGCGCTGAAAGAAGCCGAGCGTACCGCACCGAAATATGCCACGCGTGAAGATTGCGTTGCCGAGTTCGGTGAAGGTCAGTGCCAGGCAGCACCGGTGCAGGCTGGCGTAGCGCCGGAAAACCAGGCACAGGCGCAGTCCAGCGGCAGCTTCTGGATGCCGCTGATGGCCGGTTACATGATGGGCCGTATGATGGGTGGCGGCGCAGGCTTTGCGCAGCAGCCGCTGTTCAGCTCGCGTAACCCGGCCAGCCCGGCTTACGGTCAGTACACCGATGCTTCCGGTAAAGGCTATGGCGCAGCGCAGCCTGGCCGTACCATTAACGTGCCGAAAACGGCGATGGCACCGAAACCGGCGACCACTACCACGGTAACGCGCGGCGGCTTTGGTGAGTCTGTGGCGAAGCAGAACACCATGCAGCGTAGCGCCAGCGGTACAACCACCCGTTCAATGGGCGGCTAAGCGCCATGGAAAGAATCAGTATTACCGAGCGCCCGGACTGGCGCGAAAAAGCCACCGAGTACGGCTTCAACTTTCACACCATGTACGGCGAGCCGTACTGGTGTGAAGATGCCTATTACAAGCTGACGCTTGCACAGGTTGAAAAGCTGGAAGAGGTCACCGCAGAATTGCACCAGATGTGCCTGAAGGTGGTGGAGAAAGTCGTTGCCAGTGATGAGCTGATGGCGAAGTTTCGCATTCCTAAGCACACCTGGAGTTTTGTGCGCCAGTCATGGGCCACGCATCAGCCCTCTTTGTATTCGCGCCTCGATCTCGCCTGGGATGGCGTGGGCGAACCTAAGCTGCTGGAAAACAATGCTGATACGCCGACTTCGCTGTATGAAGCAGCGTTTTTTCAGTGGATCTGGCTGGAAGATCAGCTCAACGCCGGCAACCTGCCGCAAGGCAGCGATCAGTTCAATAGCCTGCAAGAGAAGCTGATTGAGCGCTTTGCCGAGCTGCGTGAGCAGCACGGTTTTCAGCTGCTGCACTTCACCTGCTGCCGCGATACGGTCGAAGATCGCGGTACGGTGCAATATTTGCAGGATTGTGCGGCAGAAGCAGAGCTGGCCTCCGAATTCCTTTATATCGAAGATATTGGTCTCGGGGAAAAAGGCCAGTTCACGGACTTGCAAGACCAGGTGATTGGTAACCTGTTTAAGCTCTATCCGTGGGAATATATGCTGCGCGAAATGTTCTCGACCAAGCTGGAAGACGCAGGCGTACGCTGGCTGGAACCCGCCTGGAAAAGCATTATTTCCAACAAGGCCCTGTTGCCGATGTTGTGGGAAATGTTCCCGGATCACCCGAACTTGCTGCCGGCTTATTTTGCCGAAGACGCGCACCCGGAGATGGAAAAATACGTTGTTAAACCTATTTTTTCCCGCGAAGGCGCTAATGTATCGATCATTGAAAATGGCAAAACGGTCGAAGCCGTTGAAGGGCCGTATGGCGAAGAAGGCATGATCGTGCAACAGTTCTGCCCGCTCCCCAAATTCGGCGACAGCTATACGCTGATTGGCAGCTGGCTTATCAACGATCAACCCGCCGGGATCGGCATTCGCGAAGATCGCGCATTGATAACGCAGGATCTCTCCCGCTTCTATCCGCATATCTTTGTGGAATAAGAGAAAACCCGGCAACGCAGGCCGGGTTTTTTATTGCCTTACAACACGCCAAACAGCTTCGGCAAGAACAGCGAGATCGCCGGAATATAGGTCACCAATAGCAATACAAGGAACAGGATCAGATAGAACGGCAACATCGCTTTTACCACCTGTTCGATCTTCTGCTTACTGACCGCACTGGCGACAAACAGCACCGATCCGACAGGCGGGGTGATCAATCCAATTCCCAGGTTCACCAGCATGATCATGCCAAAATGTACCGGATCGATGCCCAGTGCATTGGTCACCGGCAGCAGCACCGGCGTCAGGATCAAAATCAGCGGTGCCATATCCATCAGCGTGCCAAGCAACAGCAGCATGATGTTAATGCACATCAAAATAACGTATTTGTTATCCGAGATTTGGGTAAAGGCTTCCGTAATGCGAGCGGGCAACTGCATATAGGTCATTACCGCCCCGAACGCGGCCGCAAAGCCAATCAGGATCATCACGATCGTCACCGTTTTAACGGTGCGGTACATCAGTTTAGGCAGTTCCGACCATTTGTAATCGCGGTAAATAAACATGGTGACGAAAAAGGCCCACAGGCAGGCGATCGCCGCTGACTCTGTCGCAGTGAAAACCCCGGACAGAATGCCGCCCATGATGATCACCACAGTCATCAGCCCCCACAGCGTATCCACGAAGATCTTCAACGCCTGGCGAAACGGCACGCGCTCCCCTTTTGGATAGCCGCGTTTATGGGCGAATGCTACGCACATCACCATCAGTGTAAAACTGAGCAACAGCCCCGGCAGGATCCCGGCGATAAACAGCGCGGCAATAGAAACCGTACCGCCCGTCGCCAGCGAGTAGATCACCGAGTTATGGCTCGGCGGCGTTAAGATCGCCTGTACCGAGCCGCTGGCGGTGACCGCGGCGGCAAAATCACGCGGATACCCTTTTTTGTCCATTTCCGGGATCATCACCGAACCGATCGAGGCGGTATCTGCCACGGACGATCCGGAAATTGCGCCGAAAAATGTGGAAGCGACAATATTTACTAACGACAGCCCGCCGCGAATAAAGCCGACAAAGATATAGGCGAAATTTACCAACCGCCGGGCGATCCCCCCTTCGGCCATGATCGCGCCCGCGAGAATAAAAAACGGGATCGCCAGCAGCGAGAACTTATTCACGCCGTTCGTCAACTGGATCATCACCGCTTCCAGCGGAATATCGATATACCACGCGCCCAGCACCGCGCTAATGCCCACGGCGTAAGCCACCGGTACACCCACCGCCAGCATAATAGCCAGCGTAAAGAGCAGAATAAATGCATCCATAAACGTTCCTTACGGGATGTGATCGGGGATTAGCTCGACGAACCCAGCATCACCACCGGGCGGTGATATTGCGCGCCAAAAAGCATTTTTTCGATAATAAACAAGATGGTAATGGCAGAACCGACAGGCAGCGGCAAATAGCTTTCTCCTGCGGTAAAGAGCGGGAATTCGGCGACCGGTTGTTCCCATAATTCCGCGCATAACGCAGTGCTATACCAGAGAATAAAAATGCTGATCGCCAGCAGCATCAACTCCGCAATCACAAAGCAGATTTTGCGCAGCGGTTCGCTTAAACGATCGGTAACCATACTGACTGCAATATGCGAACCCGCGCGGTAACTCACGGCGGCGCCAATAAAGGTAAAGGTCACCATGCAAATAATGGCGACCGGCTCCGGCCACGATAAAGCGCTGTTCATGACGTAGCGGGCGAAAATGCCCACCGGAATAATCGCCACCATAATTAACAGCGCCAGACCTGCAATCCACATCGATATCCGGTACAGAATATCCATCAACAACGAATAGCGTTCAGCCATAGCAGTTTTCCCGGTGAAAGTTGCAAGTGGGCAGAACACAAAACGCGCCTGCCCGGCAAAAGTTATTGCACTTGTTGAATACGGGTAATCAGCTCCTGATGCTCTTTGCCGTATTTATCACGAACCGGTTGTGTCGCTTCAAAAAACGCTTTGGTATCGATGTCATGGAATTGCACTCCGCCCGTTTTCATCGCTTCCAGCGATTTTTCGTTATAGGTTTTCCATAATTCTCGCTGCTCAGCTTGGGCCTCTTTCGCCAGTTTCAGAATTAATTCCTGATCCTCTTTTTTCAGCTTGTCCCATTTGGCTTTTGAGAACAAAAACAGCTCGGGAATAATAAAATGCTTACTCCAGGTATAATTTTTGACGACCGGTAAATAGTTATGCGCGACGAAAGTGGGCGGGTTATTTTCCGTGCCATCGATCACGCCGGTTTGCATTCCGCTGAACACTTCGCTGACCCCCATCGCCACCGAGTTAGCGCCCATCGCTTTCAGGGTATCGAGCGCAATTGGGCTGCCCTGCACGCGGATCTTCATACCCTTAAGATCTTCCGGCTTAGTGACTGGCGCTTTGGTGATCAGGTTACGCGTCCCGGCGTCCATCCAGCCCAGGAAAATTAGCCGTGATTTGCTGCTTTCCGACAGGCGGTTACCAATTTCCTGGCCAATCATGCCATCCAGCACTTTGTGCATATGGTCTTCATCGCGGAAAATATAGGGCAGCGTAAAGACATTTATCTCCGGTAATATCGCCGCCACTGGCGTCATAGAGACACGAATAATATCAATGGCGCCAATTTGTGCCTGTTCAATGACTTGCTTCTCATCGCCTAATACGCCGCCTGGAAAGGTCTTAATATCCAGCCGACCGTCTGTCGCCTTACTGAGCTTTTCCCCCATATGTTTTACCGCCACCACATTGGGGTAGTCGGCGGGGTGAACATCGGCAGCGCGAAAGGTTTGGGCGACAGAGGCGTGGGAGATAAACAGCAGAGCGGAACTAATACAGACTTTCAGTAAGGTTTTCGCTGAGTTCATATTTCCGTGTCTCCAGAGGGTTTATTTTTTAGGCGCAAAAGACCGACCGCGAACAGAATGTTCGTGGCATTACACCGGATTGTTTTTATGGGTATGTCTGAAAAACAGACCTTCTGAAGCGTAGTCACTCAGGTGGGTTATTGCGACGATGATGTTCACAAAAAGAGCCGAAATTCAGCACGGCGTTTCATTTTTGTAGCGAAGCTCTTTTTATTTTCAAAAAAACCGTATTTCAGGTGCTTTTTTTTGCGATCCTCCTCGAAGTTTTCCATTTTCAGGCAAAAAAAATGGCGCATAACGCGCCAGTCATTTAGCCAACCTGCACCGAGAGCATACTGAGCGATCCCATCTCGAGACCATCGACCGGTATCGACACAGGTTCCCTGCCATCCCATGCGCCAAGCACATACAGCAACGGCAGGAAGTGATCCGGCGTCGGGTTAGAGAGCGAACCGCCTTCATGGTCAAGATAATTGACCAACGGATGCTGCTCGGCTGGCCCCTGCCAGGTCAGGTTCTCTTTCACATAATCATTGAACGCAATGGCCCACGGATACGGCGTATTTTCGCCATGCCAGCGCGCAGTTCGCAGGTTATGTACCACATTACCGCTGGCCACCAGCATAATGCCTTCATCGCGAAGTGCCGCCAGTTTGCGCCCCATTTCGAAGTGCCATGCCGCCGGTTTGGTGCTGTCGATACTGAGCTGCACCATCGGAATATCCGCGTTCGGGTACATTTTAATCAACACGCCCCATGAACCGTGGTCAAAACCCCAGGCTTCTTTATCCAGCGTTACCGGCACTGGCGAGAGCAATTCCACCAGGCGTTGCGCCAGTTCCGGCGAGCCCGGAGCAGGGTAATGCGTATCGTATAACGCCTGCGGGAAACCGCCGAAATCATGGATAGTTTTCGGCGCTTCCATAGCGGTCACGCCGGTTCCGCGAGTAAACCAGTGCGCGGATACCACCACAATCGCTTTCGGGCGTGGCAGCGTCTCGCCCAGAGCGCTCCAGGCGCGGGTATAAACGTTATCTTCCAGCACATTCATTGGGCTGCCGTGGCCCAAAAACAGTGCAGGCATGCGAGGTGCTGACATGGTGATATCCTTACTGAGTGTGTCTATTTTGATAAACGTAGGTTACGCTTTTTCGGCGGGTGAAGAACTCAGATAACCATGATGAAGATCATCAGTAATTTTGAATGTAAGGAATGCGTAAAGGTCGCCACTCCGTCTCGCTTTTTTTGCAACAAAATCTTAGATTAATGAGAATGATTATCATAAAGGAGTAACTTATGTCAGTACCTTTGATTCTGACCATCCTGGCAGGCGCGGCGACGTTTATTGGCGCGCTTCTTGGTGTTATCGGCCAGAAGCCCTCAAACCGCGTACTGGCGTTTTCACTCGGCTTTGCCGCCGGGATCATGCTGCTTATCTCACTGATGGAGATGCTGCCCGCCGCGCTGGCAACGGAAAATATGTCGCCCATGCTCGGCTACGGCATGTTTGTGGTCGGGTTGCTGGGCTATTTCGCGCTGGATCGCCTGCTGCCACACGCGCATCCGCAAGATTTAATGCAGGGCACACAGCAAACTTTTCCGCGCGGCATTCGCCGTACCGCCATTTTGCTGACGCTCGGTATCAGCCTGCATAACTTTCCCGAAGGGATCGCCACTTACGTTACCGCCAGTAACGACCTGGAACTCGGCTTTGGCATCGCTTTTGCGGTTGCATTACACAATATTCCTGAAGGACTGGCGGTTGCAGGGCCGGTCTATGCGGCGACCGGGTCAAAACGCAGTGCGGTTTTCTGGGCGGGTATTTCAGGTATGGCGGAAATCCTTGGCGGGGTGCTGGCGTGGCTGATTCTGGGAAGCCTGGTCTCGCCGGTAGTGATGGCGGCGATTATGGCTGCAGTCGCCGGGATCATGGTAGCGCTGTCGGTCGATGAGCTGATGCCGCTGGCAAAAGAGATCGATCCCAATAACAACCCAAGCTATGGCGTGCTGTGCGGCATGTCGGTGATGGGATTAAGCCTGGTGGCGTTACAGGCGATGGGGTTTGGCGGGTAAGTCAGAGTGATGACGGGCAGCGGTGTATTAATCGCCCTGCCCAACGCGCCGGTGTTTTTTCAACTCCTCCACCACGCGTAAATAACCTTTATATATCGCTTCCCGATCATGACGGCAGGCTTTGCAATTACGTTTAAGCACGTGGATATAACCAAAGACAATCACAACAACAGCCACAATCCAATACCAGGAAATGAACACATTGCCTCCGTCATATATTCGGCAAAAATTGCTTCACAAATTAATTACAAAGCCACTTAAATTGAACGAGTTAGAAAAATCTCAAATCCCTTGTAATACTCGCCGCAACGCTTACCACTTTATAAGTAGAACAATTGATTTTCAATGCGTGATGACCAGAAGCACGCCAAACTTTGATGCAGAACAGGCAAAAAAATCCGCAGCTCTTGGCTGCGGATTTTTACGGAGAAGGTTAACTGTTAGCTGGCTTTGCGCTCATGTTCCTGGCGATAAGCCACCAGGTCTTCAATCGTCACTACCGCCATATTGTGCTGTTTCGCAAACGCGATGCATTCCGGGGCGCGCGCCATTGAACCATCATCATTGGTTAATTCACACAGCACACCCGCCGGTTTGAAGCCCGCCAGCGTCACTAAATCGATAGTCGCTTCTGTGTGACCACCACGGGTCAGCACGCCACCCGGCTGCGCACGCAGCGGGAACACGTGGCCTGGACGGTTCAGATCGGACGGTTTTGCGCCATCGGCAATCGCCGCACGAACAGTAGTGATACGGTCAGCCGCCGAAACGCCGGTGGTTACGCCATGCGCCGCTTCAATGGTCACAGTAAAACCGGTGCCAAATGCGCTGGTGTTGTTCTCTACCATCATTGGCAGATCGAGTTGTTTACGGCGTTCGTCGGTCAGGCACAGGCAAACAATGCCGCTACCGTGGCGAATGGTCAGTGCCATCTGCTCAACGGTCATGGTTTCGGCGGCGAAAATCATGTCGCCTTCGTTTTCGCGGTTCTCGTCATCGAGCACCATCACACCGCGGCCTTCGCGCAGCGCGGCAAGCGCGTGTTCAATACGTTGGAAAGGCGTGCCAAAAGAAGAAAGCAGCGTCTGATTCATGGTAAAAGACCTCAATAAAGTTATGGTTACCAGAATCAGGGCAGTCTTAGGAGTGTCGCAATGCGGCAAAAAAATAACGCGAGCGGGCGTCATTGCCCGACAGATTCGTTACTCTCTCCCATCCGGACTTTAACCGTCGGCCCCGGAATTACACCGGATCTGCTGACCTTCAGGCGTTAACCTGAAGCGCTCGCGGGCTTTCAGCATGCGCTGATTTACCGCCGGTGGGGAATTTCGCCCCGCCCTGAGAATAAGCGCGATAACTATAACGCCATTGATAATCTTCGGCAATGCATAAGCTTCAAACAATTCTGGTTTATCACCTGGGGTTATCACACTACAATAACCCTATGAGCCTATCCGAACAGGGACCCCAACATGATTGATCCGAAGAAAATTGAACAGATTGCGCGACAGGTTCACGAATCCATGCCGAAAGGGATCCGTGAGTTTGGGGAAGACGTTGAAAAGAAAATCCGTCAGACGCTGCAATCGCAGTTAACCCGCCTCGACCTGGTGAGCCGCGAAGAGTTTGACGTGCAGACGCAGGTTCTGCTGCGCACCCGCGAAAAACTGGCGTTGCTGGAACAGCGCCTCAGCGAGCTGGAAAGCCGCAGCAGCGGCAACGTCACCGAAGTGAAACCGGCCCCCGCCATCCCACCGGTTGATGAACAATAGTAAAAAGCCCTCATAAAGAGGGCTTTTTCTTTTCACCATTCACCAGCAGCGCCGTTATTGGCTGTCTTTCTGGATCTTTTTGATGATGTTGGTGGTTGAGCAGCCGTCTTCAAAGTTGAGCACCAGCACTTCCCCGCCGTTCGCCCACACCTCTTCGCTGCCCGCGATCTGTTCGGGTTTGTAATCACCACCTTTCACCAGCAGATCCGGCAGGATCCCGGCAATCAGGCGCTGCGGCGTATCCTCTTCAAACGATACCACCCAGTCCACCGCTTCCAGCGCGCTCAGTACAATCATGCGCTGCTCCAGCGGGTTCACCGGACGGGTTTCCCCTTTCAGGCGTTTGGTGGACGCATCACTGTTAACCGCAACAATCAGGCGATCGCCCAGTTTGCGCGCATTCGCCAGATAAGAGACATGCCCGGCATGCAGAATGTCGAACACGCCGTTGGTCATCACCACTTTCTCGCCGCGCTTACGCGCCGCCGCGACAGCGACTTTCAGTTCGTCTTCCGTCATCACACCGAAGCCGGTTTCCGCACGGCCACGCACGGCATTTTCAAGCTCGATTGGCGACACGGTTGAGGTACCGAGTTTACCGACCACCACGCCTGCGGCCGCGTTGGCGAAGTAGCACGCCTCTTCCAGCGAATTCCCGGCCGCCAGCGTCGCCGCCAGCACGCCAATCACCGTATCGCCCGCACCGGTGACGTCATACACTTCCTGCGCCTGGGTCGGCATATGCAGCGGCGCTTTGCCCGGCTGCAGTAGCGTCATCCCCTGCTCGGAACGGGTAACCAGCAGCGCAGAGAGCTCGTAATCGGCAATCAATTTCATGCCGCGTTCCACGATCTCATCTTCGCTTTTGCACTTCCCGGCCACCGCTTCAAACTCGGACAGGTTAGGAGTCAGCAGCGTGGCACCGCGATAGCGTTCAAAATCCGTGCCTTTCGGATCGATAAGCACCGGCACACCGGCTTTGCGGGCCAGCGCGATCATCTGCTGAACACTTGCCAGCGCGCCTTTAGCGTAATCGGACAGCACCAGTGCGCCAATGTTGCCAAGCGCCTGGCTGATGCGTTCATGCAGCGGTTGCGGATCCACCCCTTCAAAACCCTCTTCAAAATCCAGGCGAATCAGCTGCTGGTTGCGCGACAGCACGCGCAACTTAGTGATGGTTGGATGCGTCGGAACAGAAACGAAGTCACATTTAACGTTAACATCCGCCAGCGCTTTGCTCAGCGCGCGCGCCGCATCGTCAATGCCAGTCAGACCAACCAGACGCGCCGTTGCGCCCAGCGAGGCAATGTTCATCGCCACGTTTGCCGCACCGCCCGGTCGCTCTTCAATGGTATCGACTTTCACAACCGGGACTGGCGCTTCCGGAGAGATACGGCTGGTTGGACCGTACCAGTAACGATCCAGCATCACATCACCCACCACCATTACACCGGCTTGCTTAAACTCTGGCAGCGTCACTTTCATTCCTGTCTCCTGAGAGATACAAAATTTGCGCGCGATGATACCACACTTACGCCGGGGCGCACGGTTCCACCAGCCACTTGTTCCAGCTGGTTTTGATAAGCGCACGCTCAGCGACAAAACAGGAGCGCGCCACATGTCCCGGCAACTCTTGCAGCGCCAGGTGGTGCAGCTCATCACGCAATGTGGTGTACGCCAGCGTCAATGCCTGCGCTTCCTGCTCATCCATGATGCCGTTTTGCGCCAGCCCTTCAAGGATGCGCACGTTATCCGACCAGCGCGTCAGTTTCGGCTTGTCATGGGCAAAACGCAGTACCAGATATTGGGCGATAAACTCAATATCGGTGATACCGCCTTCATCGGCTTTCAGATCGAAGCGGTCTTTGTGCTTGTTGCCAAGATGGGCACGCATTTTTTCGCGCATTTCGCGCACTTCAGTTTGCAGCGTAGTGGCGTCGCGCGGCGTCATCAGGATATCGCGGCGAATGGCATCAAACTCGGCAGTCAGTTGCGGATCGCCATACACCACGCGCGCGCGGGCCAGCGCCTGATGTTCCCACGTCCATGCTTCGTTTTTCTGATAATCAGCGAACGATTCCGCAGTGGTCACCAGCATTCCCGCAGCACCAGATGGGCGCAAACGCGCGTCGACTTCATAAAGAATGCCGGACGATGTGCGCGTGCTGAACAAGTGCATCACGCGCTGTGCAAGTCGCAGATAGAACTGGCGGCCATCGATTTCACGCTCGCCATCAGTCATCACATCCATCGGGCAGTCGTGCAGGAACACCAGATCCAGATCGGAACTGTAACCCAGCTCCCAGCCGCCCAGTTTGCCATAACCGACCACCGCGAAACCGCGCCCTTCGCGATCGTGCAGATGCGTCGGCTGGCCGTAACGCGCCACCATCTGCCCCCAGGCTTGCTGCACCACCGCATCAATAATCGCTTCCGCAAGCCAGGTTAAGTGATCGCTCACTTTCATTACTGGTAACGTACCGGCGATATCCGCCGCCGCCACGCGCAGCAACTGCGCCTGTTTAAACTGCCGCAGCGCCTCAAGCTGTTGCTCTTCATCCTCTTCCGGCACGCGCAGCAGGTATTGGCGCAGCTCATCGCGATAGGCGTTCATCGCCGTCGGTTGATAGAGCGTGTTCGGGTCGAGCAGTTCATCGAGCAGGATCGGGTAGCGCGCCAGTTGGCTGGCAACCATCGGCGACGCGGCGCACAGGGAAATGAGGTGTTTCAGTGCGCCGGGGAATTCACTCAGCAGCTCAAGGTATGTGGTGCGGGTAATAATCCCGGTAAGCAGCGGGGTCAGGCGCGACAGCGGCACTGGGGCATCGTCACGCGAGCATACATCGCTGAGCAGATGCGGCATTAAGTGATCGAGCACCTGCCGCCCGCGCGGGCCAATAGTGCGTTTATCCATCTCTTTGCGAAAATCGGCAATCAGCGCCACTACGCGGCGGCGATCGTCCTCTGCGAGATGCGCCAGCACAGGCGTAGAATCCTCTTCCTGCAACGCATCCTGCCACAGTTCGCGCCAGCTCTCAGAGAGGGCATCTTCCGGCGAATCCGTTTCATCATCGCCAATCAGTTCGTTAAAGATCCGGCGCACCGCCGACATATGCGCTTCCAGCGTTTCGTTCAGCGCTTCCCAGCTCTCTTTACCCATTCCCCAGGCGAGGCGCGCGCGATTCAGTTCATCGCCCGGCAGCGTCTGTGTCTGTTCGTCATTGATGCTCTGCAGCAGGTTTTCCAGCCGTCGCAGCCACAAATACGCCTCGCGCAGTCGGGTTGCATCACCATCCGGCAGCAGATGCAGTTGATCAATGGCCGCAAGCGTCGGCAACAGCGAACGCGATTGCAGCGCAGGCTCGCGACCGCCGCGAATCAGCTGGAAAACCTGGACGATAAATTCAATTTCGCGGATCCCGCCCGCGCCGAGTTTTATGTTGTCCTTCAGGCCACGGCGACGCACTTCGCGGGCGATCATGCCTTTCATGTTGCGCAGGGACTGGATCACGCTGAAGTCGATATAGCGGCGGAAAACAAACGGGCGCAGCATTGCACGCAACTCTCGCGCATGGTCGCCGTCGTTATCGCCCATAATGCGCGCTTTCACCATCGCGTAGCGCTCCCAGTCGCGCCCCTGCTCCTGGTAGTAATCTTCCAGCGCGGCAAAGCTCAGCACCAGCGGGCCGCTGTCGCCAAACGGGCGCAAGCGCATATCGACGCGGTAGACAAAGCCATCCTGCGTTGGCTGGTCGAGGACTTTAATCAGCCGTTGACCAAGGCGGGTAAAAAACTGCGCATTATCCAGTTCACGGCGTCCGCCGCGCGTTGCGCCATTTTCCGGCCAGGCAAAAATCAAATCGATATCGGATGAGAAATTGAGTTCGCCGCCGCCCAGTTTGCCCATACCGAGCACCAGCATCGGCTGCGGCACGCCTTGCGGATTGCACGGCGTTCCCCACTCACGGCAGCAGGCGTCATAGAGCCAGTCGCGCGCGGCAACAATCAGGGTTTCCGCCAGCACGCTGAGCTGTTGCAGGATATCCTCTTCCGCCACCAGTTGGAGCGCCTGGCTCCAGGCAATGCGCACCATGATGCGACGGCGAAACAACCGCAGCGCGCGCATCAGCGAGGCTTCATCGGTGATACCCTCCAGCGCCGCCTGCAGCCATTGCGCATAGTGTTGCCACTCGTTCGCCGGCGGTGGCGCGCTTTCAAGCTCTGCCAGCCACTCAGGATGCGCGATGATGCTATCCTGAACAAAGTCACTAAAAGTGAGCACTGACTGCGCCTGCGCGCTCAGTGGCTGCGCGGTGAGCGCTTCCGGCAGACGAGAAAAAACCGTTTGCCAGTGTTGCGACAATCCTGCGTGGTGCGGCATGCGAAATATCCTTTCGTTAACGTTTTCCGCTGTGCAACCAGAACGGCTCCTGGGTAATCGCGGTATTACGGAAATGTTCGATTTCGACTCTCTGGCGCGTTTCAATGGCGTGCTGAAGCCCCTGCCAGTTTTCCAGCCACTCCACGGCGCGTGCGCGATCGTAATGCCCGGCCATCAGTAACACGCTGTCGATATCACGCGCCAGGCGCGGCAACTGGTCGCGATAGCTGTCGCCCAGCGGCTGGGCAAAGGCTTTTTTCAGCTCGGCGGCGCAGCGTGACAGATGGACATCGGCAAAGCGTTTAAAGGAGTCGGCGAATTTGGCCTGCGCTTTTTCATCAAGGAAGGTTCGCCAGCCCTGCGTCACTAACCACTCGGTGAGCACCAGTTTCGCCAGGGCTGACTGCGCGCTCCACACCGCCGTATTCGCTGAAACGGCAGACGTAATGGTCGCTTCAGACTGGGTCAGCAGATCACGTAAGTGAGCGCTCGCTTTGCGTGGGACAATACCGCCAAACAGCGCCAGCGTGTGGCGCAGCAAGGCAATGGCGCTCAGAACATCGGCTTTCGCTTTCTCATTTCCTCGCACCCACAGCTCTTCATGGTATTGCCATTGCGACAACGCCAGTTCCAGCGCGGCGGCAAAAGCCTGCTCAACGCTGGCCTTGGCGGGGGTTTGCAGAATCGCCGTTGGGCGGCGTTCGCGCACGGCATTGCCCTGCGCCAGGTGGTAACCGCGCGCCGCTTTGCTCAGGCTACCCTGACGCAGCCCGGAGACATTCACCAGCTGGCGCGCCAGCTTGAGGATATCCGCCGGAGAACCGCTCAGCAGTTCCAGCTCCAGTTCGCAAATCGGCTCAACAAATTCACCCGCTTTGACTTCGCCTAAATCAAGGCCAATCTCAATGCGGCTCTCGCCAACGTTAACCAGCCATTTTTCACGGTAGAAATCGGTGCTAAACAGCGGCTGCACTCGCGCCTGTAAATCTTGCGGAAGTACGCCATCAGGCCATACTTCTGCCGGGAAGCGCGCCAGATCGAGTTCCGGCTGGGTAAGCGGAATATTGTATTCAGGCCGCTGATGCAAACCGCCAATTACCCGCCCGGCGATTTTCATCGTCATCTCGTACTGACCGTCAAAACCGCGGATGCGCAGCCCCATATCGTGGCCGCGCAGCCAGTTATCCGGCGTCTCGTAATAGATGTTGAGTAACTGGCTGGACGCGATATGTTCTTCGGTCAGCGTATGCAGATGTTGACGAAGCGTTTCCACGCTATCGCTCTTCACGATAAACTTTAATTCGATTTCCTGAGCCATGGCCTTGCACTTATGGTTATGTCACATCAGTGAAAATTTCGGCGAACTAACGCGCCCTATGTTTGTCAGTAGATAGTATTTTGCGTCAAATTGCCATGCAATGCGCAATCTGACGGGTGCAAAAGTTCGCGTAAGTGCGCAGTTTGACCTGGAAGATTCCGATTGATGCCAGCAGCCGGGTGTCGTCAGACTGTTGCCACTGTTTATCACTCACGTTTAATGAAAATAATGACTGCCTGATGCCAAAATTACGCCTGATTGGATTAACCCTTTTTGCACTTAGCGTGTCTGTTGGTACCCACGCCGAAGAAAAACGTTATGTTTCCGATGAACTGAATACCTGGGTACGTAGCGGCCCGGGCGATAATTATCGCCTTGTCGGCACGGTAAATGCCGGCGAGGAAGTCACGCTGTTGCAAGAAAACAGTGATTACGGCCAGGTGCGCGATAGCACCGGGCGTACCGCGTGGATCCCACTGAAAGAGCTGAACAGCCAGCCAAGTCTGCGCACCCGCGTGCCAGAGCTGGAAAACCAGGTGAAAACGCTGACCGATAAACTGAGCAATATCGATAATACCTGGAACCAGAAAACCGCTGAGATGCAGCAGAAAGTCGCCCAGAGCGATGGCGTGATTAGCGGTCTGAAAGATGAAAATCAAAAGCTCAAAAATGAGTTAATCGTGGCGCAGAAGAAGGTGAATGCCGCGAACCTGCAACTCGATGACAAACAGCGCACCATCATTATGCAGTGGTTTATGTATGGCGGCGGCGTGCTGGGCGCGGGCCTGATCCTCGGCCTGTTGTTACCGCATATGATCCCCACCCGTAAACGCAAAGATCGCTGGATGAACTAAGCAGATTCGCCATCTTCTCTACACTTACGTATTATCTGTCGGCAAATGTGTAGAGGAGAGTGGCGGCGTGAAGAGTTATCTGGTCGGTGGTGCAGTACGTGATACGTTGTTGGGCCTGCCGGTCAAAGACAAAGATTGGGTTGTTGTCGGCGCGACGCCGCAAGAGATGCTCGACGCGGGCTACCAGCAGGTAGGCCGCGACTTTCCTGTATTCCTCCACCCGCAAAGCCACGAAGAGTACGCGCTGGCGCGTACCGAGCGCAAATCTGGCTCCGGCTATACCGGTTTCACCTGTTATGCCGCGCCAGACGTGACGCTGGAGCAGGATCTGCTGCGCCGTGATTTAACCGTGAACGCGCTGGCGCAAGATAGCCAGGGCGAGATTATCGATCCCTATGGCGGCCAGCAGGATCTGCGTAACCGCATTCTGCGCCACGTCTCCCCGGCTTTTGGTGAAGATCCGCTTCGCGTGTTACGCGTCGCGCGCTTTGCCGCCCGTTACGCGCACCTTAGCTTCCGTATCGCCGATGAAACGCAGGCTCTGATGCGCGCGATGACCGATGCGGGTGAACTTGAACACCTGACACCCGAACGGGTGTGGAAAGAGACCGAGAGCGCACTGCAAACCCGCAATCCGCAGGTTTATTTCCAGGTGCTACGCGATTGCGGTGCGCTGAAAGTGCTGTTCCCGGAGATCGACGCGCTGTTTGGCGTACCGGCACCGGCGAAATGGCATCCGGAGATCGATACAGGTGTGCACACGTTAATGACGCTCTCGATGGCGGCGATGCTCAGCCCGCATGTTGATGTGCGCTTCGCCACATTGTGCCACGATTTAGGCAAAGCGCTGACGCCAAAATCGCTCTGGCCGCGCCATCATGGGCACGGCCCGGCGGGCGTTAAACTGGTCGAGGGGTTGTGCCAGCGGCTGCGCGTACCCAACGAGATCCGCGATTTAGCCAAACTGGTGGCGGAGTTTCACGACCTGATCCATACCTTCCCCATTTTACAGCCGAAAACCATCGTCAAATTGTTCGATACCATCGACGCATGGCGCAAACCGCAGCGTGTCGAGCAAATCGCACTGACCAGCGAAGCGGACGTGCGTGGGCGCACCGGTTTTGAAGCCTGCGACTATTCGCAGGGGCGTTTACTGCGTGAAGCCTGGGAAGTGGCGCGCGCCGTGCCAACGAAAGCAGTCATAGAGGCAGGGTTTACGGGAGCAGAAGTACGGGAAGAGCTGACGCGTCGGCGGATTGCAGCGCTGGCGGTCTGGAAGGAACATCGCTGCCCTCAGCCGAAAGACTGAGGGCGCAAGCCTTAGAAGAAGACCAGATAAACCGCTGCCGCGACCACAAAACGGTAAATCGCAAACGGAATAAAGGAGATGTGTTTAATCAGCTCCAGGAAGGTTTTGATAGCGATCAGCGCAACGATAAATGCGGTGATAAAACCCACGGCGAACATCGGGATATCACCCACGGTGAGAAAGCCCATGCTCTTGTAGAGATCCAGTACCGTCGCGCCCATCATCATCGGCACCGCCAGCAGGAAAGAGAACTCGGACGCCGCATAGCGGCTAACGCCCATCAACATGCCGCCGGAGATCGTCGCCCCGGAGCGGGAAAAACCCGGCCACAGCGCCAGACACTGGAAACAACCAATCATAAACGCCTGGCGATAGGTCATATCATCCACGCCCTGCGCGCGCGGGACTTTCGGCTTCAGCACTTCGGCGGCAATCAGCAAGAAACCCCCGACTACCAGCGCATAGGTCACATTGAGCGGGTTAAATAGCGATTTGATGGTATCGTGGAATACCAGCCCCAGTACCACCGCCGGGATCATGCCTAACAGGATATGAATCAGCGTCAGGCGGCCGGTGCCAGTCCCTTCATGCGGCTGCCTGCCGAAATGAATGCCAATCAGGCCAAACAAACGTCGCCAGAACATCACCACCACCGCGAGGATCGAACCTAACTGGATCACCACCTCGAACGTTTTTGCCGTATCACCTTCAAAGCCTAATAAATGCCCCACGATGATCATGTGACCGGTACTGGATACGGGCAGAAATTCTGTGAGACCTTCAACGACACCCAGAATGGCTGCTACCAGCAATGAATGCATATCGCCCATCAAATAAACCCCTAAAAAGATATAAAAAACGGCTTATCCCGTGGAGAAGCCGCGAAAGACCGAGATCTATGACCTGAATACTAGCGCTTGGTTTAACTATTATGAATTTAAATACTTTCTTTCAGATTTAGGCCACGTTCGATAACCACACCCACATTCAGCGCGCGCGCAACCGCGCCAGGTTTACTCAATTTGATACGTACCCAGGGCGAATTAAAACGAGCCAGCAGCAGCTCAGCGACTTCCTCCGCAACGCGTTCAACCAGTGCAAAACGCCCGCCTTCGACGTGGCCGATAATCACATCAGCGATATCCGCGTAGCTCAGACAATCATTCACATCGTCGCTTTTCGCCGCCACGCGGTTATCCCAGGCCATTTCGATATCGAACACCAGCTTCTGCTCAATGGTCTGTTCCCAGTCGTAAACACCAATGGTGGTGATAACCGAAAGTTGCTCTATAAATACAATGTCCATTTCACCTCGCCTGCTATTTGCCCCGCCATTGCCGCCGCCAGGCCGCATCTTTATTGGCTGCCTGTCAGATTTTGCGCAAAACCTGGATACCACTTTCCATCATTTATGCGTATTATCCATGGATGCAGAGAATAAAACGACATTTTCACAACGGAACAGCGTTATGAGTGCAATCGCGCCTGGGATGATTCTCCTTGCATACCTTTGTGGCTCTATTTCCAGCGCCATTCTGGTCTGCCGCATCGCCGGTCTGCCCGATCCGCGCGAGAGTGGCTCCGGTAATCCCGGAGCGACCAACGTATTACGCATTGGTGGCAAAGGTGCCGCGCTAACGGTACTGATTTTTGATGTCTTAAAAGGCATGCTGCCAGTGTGGGGCGCGTATGCGCTTGGCGTCACGCCGTTCTGGCTCGGCCTTATCGCGATTGCCGCCTGTCTGGGTCATATCTGGCCGGTTTTCTTTAAGTTTCAAGGCGGTAAAGGCGTGGCGACGGCATTCGGCGCTATCGCACCTATCGGCTGGGATTTAACGGGCGTGATGGCGGGAACCTGGCTGTTAACGGTGCTGCTGAGCGGCTATTCATCGTTGGGGGCGATTGTCAGCGCGTTGATCGCACCATTTTACGTCTGGTGGTTCAAACCGCAGTTCACTTTCCCGGTCGCGATGCTGTCCTGCCTGATCCTGCTACGCCATCACGACAATATTCAGCGCCTGTGGCGACATCAGGAAGGCAAAATCTGGTCGAAGCTGAAGAAGAAAAAAGAAGAGAAAGGAAAAGCGTCATAATATCGCCCGGCGCACAGTGTGCTACCGGGCCATCACGGTTTACGCCGCAGGCAACTCCGCCAGTGGCCAGCGTGGACGCACAGTCACCCCCAGCCCTGCATCATTACCCGCTTTCAGACGCACCATTCCCGCATAGGCGATCATCGCGCCGTTATCGGTGCAAAACTCCGGGCGTGCATAGAACACTTCGCCACGACGCTTGTGCATCATTTCCGCCAGTTTCGCGCGCAGCGTACGGTTGGCGCTCACGCCACCGGCCATAACCAGACGCGTAAAACCGGTTTGATCCAGCGCACGCTTGCATTTGATCATCAGCGTATCGACTACGGCGTCTTCAAACGCACGCGCAATATCGGCGCGGGTTTGATCGTCAGAACCGTTGTTACGAATGGTGTTCGCCGCGAAAGTTTTCAGACCGGAGAAGCTAAAATCCAGCCCCGGACGATCGGTCATCGGACGCGGGAAAACAAAACGGCCTTCCGTGCCCTGAGCCGCCAGTTTTGAGAGCATCGGCCCGCCCGGGTAATCAAGCCCCAGCAGCTTAGCCGTTTTATCAAAAGCTTCCCCGGCGGCATCATCAATCGACTCACCAAGCAGCTCATAATGTCCGATGCCGGTTACGCTGATAAGCTGCGTATGCCCACCGGAAACCAGCAGCGCAACGAATGGAAACGCCGGTGGATTCTCTTCCAGCATTGGCGCCAGCAAGTGCCCTTCCATATGGTGAACCGGGATGGCGGGAACGTCCCAGGCGAAAGCGAGCGAACGGCCAACCGTCGCACCAACCAGCAGCGCACCGACAAGACCAGGCCCTGCGGTGTAAGCCACTGCATCGATATCTTTCGCAGTTAACCCGGACTCTTTCAACGCGGCCTGAATCAGCGGTACGGTTTTACGCACGTGATCGCGCGAAGCCAGCTCTGGCACAACACCGCCGTAATCGGCGTGAAGTTTTACCTGACTATACAGTTGGTTGGCTAACAGCCCTTGTTGATCGTCATAGATTGCGATGCCAGTTTCATCGCAGGATGTTTCAATGCCCAGTATGCGCATGACTCTGTTTACCTCTTTGCAATAGCGCGCAGTGTAGGGCGAATGCGGGTCGAAGTAAAACTTTGCTCACTCCTGCAGCGGAGTTCGTGTATACTCCTCACCCTTACAAAAGTCCCCTTTCAAAAAGGGCGGCGGTGCTTTACAAAGCAGCAGCACTTGCAGTAAAATTCCGCACCATTTTGAAATAAGCTGGCGTGAACGCCAGCGGCAAACCGAATTAATCAAAGGTGAGAGGCACATGCCGGTAATTAAAGTACGTGAAAACGAGCCGTTCGACGTAGCTCTGCGTCGCTTCAAACGTTCCTGCGAGAAAGCAGGTGTTCTGGCGGAAGTTCGTCGTCGTGAGTTCTATGAAAAACCGACTACCGAACGTAAACGCGCTAAAGCATCCGCAGTGAAACGTCACGCGAAGAAACTGGCTCGCGAAAACGCACGCCGTACTCGTCTGTACTAATCTGTCAGGGCAAGCGCCCTTTCGTTTAGACCGAGTTGTAGTTGTAAGGCCGTGCTTCCGAAAGGAATGCGCGGCTTATTTTCGTTTATAACCTGATATAACCTGCGGATTTCGGTCGCATCATGTTGGCCCGGAAAACAACGGCTATAAAAGATCAAAACGGGGCTTATGGCTGGACGAATTCCACGTGTCTTTATTAATGACCTGCTGGCGCGCACCGACATCGTCGATCTCATCGACGCGCGTGTAAAGCTGAAAAAGCAGGGCAAGAACTATCACGCGTGTTGTCCTTTCCATAACGAAAAAACGCCCTCTTTCACCGTGAACGGTGAAAAACAGTTTTACCACTGCTTTGGCTGCGGCGCGCATGGCAACGCCCTCGACTTCCTGATGAACTACGACAAGCTCGAGTTTGTCGAAAGCGTCGAAGAACTGGCGGCAATGCACAATCTTGAAGTGCCATTTGAAGCAGGCAGTGGACCCAGCCTGATAGAGCGCCATCAACGGCAAACGCTCTATCAATTAATGGATGGGCTAAACGCGTTTTATCAGCAATCGTTGACACAACCTGCCGCAGAGCCTGCACGCCAGTATCTGTCCAGACGCGGTTTGAGCAGCGAAATCATTGAGCGGTTCGCCATTGGTTACGCGCCACCCGGCTGGGACAACGTATTAAAGCGTTTTGGCGGCAACAGCGAAAACCGTAAATCATTGATTGATGCGGGCATGCTGGTCACAAACGATCAGGGACGCAGTTACGATCGTTTCCGCGAACGGGTCATGTTTCCCATTCGTGACAAACGTGGCCGGGTGATTGGTTTTGGTGGGCGCGTTCTGGGTAACGATACGCCTAAATACCTGAACTCCCCGGAAACAGATATTTTCCATAAGGGCCGCCAGCTGTATGGCCTTTATGAAGCGCAGCAGGACAATGACGAGCCTCAGCGACTGCTAGTCGTCGAAGGCTATATGGACGTGGTGGCGCTGGCGCAATACGGCATCAACTATGCGGTGGCGTCGCTTGGAACGTCAACAACGGCGGATCATATTCAGTTACTTTTTCGTGTAACTAAAAATGTTATCTGTTGTTACGACGGTGACCGTGCTGGCCGTGATGCCGCATGGCGAGCGCTGGAAACCGCGCTGCCTTATATGAGCGATGGCCGTCAGCTGCGTTTTATGTTTTTACCGGATGGCGAAGATCCGGACACGCTGGTGCGTAAAGAGGGCAAAGAGGCGTTCGAAGCGCGGATGGAGCAGGCACTGCCGCTCTCCACGTTTCTGTTCAACAGCCTGTTGCCGCAGGCGGATTTAACCACACCGGATGGTACAACGCAGCTTGCCGCATTAGCGCTGCCGTTAATCAACCAGGTGCCGGGCGAAACGCTACGCATCCAGCTGCGCCAGCTGTTGGGGAATAAAATTGGCATATTCGACGATGCGCAACTTGATCGATTAATGCCAAAACAGGTGGAAAGCGCAACGCCGCGCCCCGCTCCGCAGCTAAAACGCACAACCATGCGTATACTGATAGGGTTATTGATCCAGAACCCGGAACTGGCTCCGAAGGTGCCGCCGTTAGAGGGTTTGGATCACTCAAGGCTTGCCGGGCTTGGCTTATTTACAGAACTGGTCAACACTTGTTTGTCACAGCCAGGCCTGACTACTGGCCAGTTGCTTGAGCACTATCGCGGCACAAAAGAGGCCGCAACCCTTGAAAAACTGTCGATGTGGGACGATATAGCAGATAAAGACATCGCTGAAAAAACGTTCACCGACGCGCTCAATCATATGTTTGATTCGATGCTTGAACGGCGGCAAGAAGAGTTAATAGCTCGTGACCGCACACATGGTTTAAGCAGCGAAGAACGCCGGGAACTCTGGCAATTGAACCAGGAACTGGCAAAAAAGTGAATTCAACGGCTTAAGTGCCGATAACCGATCGGGAAGATCCCGACAGCCGCGATGAGGGCCAGCGGCAAAAATATAAATACACCCTCGCGTTAAATGTTGGCGGTTTATTTCGCCGACCGACACCAACCCTCATGAATTAAGTGTGGATACCGTCTTATGGAGCAAAACCCGCAGTCACAGCTGAAGCTTCTTGTCACCCGTGGTAAGGAGCAAGGCTATCTGACCTATGCCGAGGTCAATGACCATCTGCCGGAAGATATCGTCGACTCCGATCAGATCGAAGACATCATCCAAATGATCAACGACATGGGCATCCAGGTGATGGAAGAAGCACCGGACGCCGATGATCTGTTGCTGGCCGAAAACTCCAACAACACTGACGAAGATGCGGAAGAAGCCGCCGCACAAGTGCTTTCCAGCGTTGAATCTGAAATCGGGCGAACCACTGACCCGGTGCGCATGTACATGCGCGAAATGGGCACCGTTGAGCTGCTGACCCGCGAAGGCGAAATCGACATCGCTAAACGCATCGAAGACGGCATCAACCAGGTTCAGTGTTCCGTTGCCGAATACCCGGAAGCGATCACCTATCTGCTGGAGCAGTATGATCGCGTTGAAGCTGAACAGGCTCGCCTCTCAGATTTGATCACCGGCTTTGTCGATCCAAACGCTGAAGAAGACATGGCGCCAACCGCGACCCACGTCGGTTCTGAACTCTCCAGCGAAGAGATGGATGATGATGAAGACGAAGAAGATGAAGAAGACGACGACAGCGATGATGACAACAGCATCGATCCTGAACTGGCGCGTGAAAAATTCGCTGAGCTACGTACCCAGTACGAACTGACTCGCGACACTATCAAAGCCAAAGGACGCAGCCACGTTGCCGCGCAGGAAGAGATCCTGAAGCTGTCTGAAGTGTTCAAACAGTTCCGTCTGGTGCCAAAACAGTTCGATTACCTGGTCAACAGCATGCGAGTCATGATGGATCGCGTACGTACCCAGGAACGCATCATCATGAAACTGTGTGTTGAACAGTGCAAAATGCCGAAGAAAAACTTCATTACACTGTTCACCGGCAACGAAACCAACGAAACCTGGTTCAACGCTGCGCTGGCCATGAACAAACCGTGGTCGGAAAAACTGCATGAAGTGGCAGAAGAAGTTCAACGCAGCCTGATGAAACTGCAACAAATTGAAGAAGAAACCGGCCTGACCATTGAGCAGGTAAAAGACATCAACCGTCGTATGTCTATCGGCGAAGCGAAAGCGCGTCGTGCGAAGAAAGAGATGGTGGAAGCGAACTTGCGTCTGGTTATTTCTATCGCCAAGAAATACACCAACCGCGGTCTGCAGTTCCTCGATCTGATTCAGGAAGGCAACATCGGTCTGATGAAAGCGGTTGATAAGTTCGAATACCGCCGTGGTTACAAATTCTCCACCTACGCAACCTGGTGGATCCGTCAGGCGATCACCCGTTCCATCGCGGATCAGGCGCGCACCATTCGTATTCCGGTGCATATGATTGAGACTATCAACAAGCTCAACCGTATCTCCCGCCAGATGTTGCAGGAAATGGGCCGTGAACCCACGCCGGAAGAGCTGGCTGAGCGTATGCTGATGCCGGAAGATAAGATCCGTAAGGTGCTGAAAATCGCGAAAGAGCCTATCTCCATGGAAACACCAATCGGTGATGATGAAGATTCGCATCTGGGTGATTTCATCGAGGATACCACCCTCGAGCTGCCGCTGGACTCTGCAACCACTGAAAGTCTGCGCGCCGCAACGCACGACGTTCTGGCTGGCCTGACCGCCCGTGAAGCGAAAGTTCTGCGTATGCGTTTCGGTATCGATATGAACACCGACCACACGCTGGAAGAAGTGGGTAAACAGTTTGACGTGACCCGCGAACGTATCCGTCAGATCGAAGCGAAAGCGCTGCGTAAACTGCGTCATCCGAGCCGTTCTGAAGTGCTGCGTAGCTTCCTCGACGATTAATTCGTCAGGCGATAAAAAAGCTCCCGTACGGGAGCTTTTTTTTGCCCACTAGTTGCCGTTACAGCCCGCGCGTCACCAGTGCCTCGTCCAGTTCACGATACGCTTCCACCAGTTTATTCAGCGTTGCACGATTAAGCCCACTGGGGTTTGGCAGCACCCAGACCTGCGTCACGCCGATCGTCATATTTTGCTTACCCCAGTTTGCACCGCGTACGCTAAACGCCTGCTCAAAGGCTTGCTTTCCTAAAACCGCCAGCGCAGCGGGCTGATAATCCTCAATTTTCTTGACCAGTTCCCTGCCGCCGTTTCGCAGCTCATGCAACCCGACTTCCGTGGCCTGCACTGTTGGGCGCTCAACCAGCATAGTGATGCCACAGCGGGTATCCAGCAGATGCCGCTCATCTTCGGGGCGCAGTTGCTGGTCGGTAAAACCGGCCTGATGGATAACTTTCCAGAAACGATTCCCCGGATGGGCAAAATGGAAACCGGTATGAGCAGATGATTTACCCGGATTGATGCCACAAAACACCACCCGCAGTCCCGGCGCCAGAATATCGTGGATCATGCTTAACTCCCGAACAAAAGCGATAAACGCCAGTATAAGAGATTGAAAATGCGTTGTTTATAAAAACATCAGCCAGGTGATTCCTGCTGGATTGCAGGGGTAAGTTACTTTATAATTCCCCGCCACGGCCCCTTAGCTCAGTGGTTAGAGCAGGCGACTCATAATCGCTTGGTCGTTGGTTCAAACCCAACAGGGGCCACCAAATTTTAGCTTTAAAATCATATAATTAAGCCACTCTCATGAGTGGCTTTTTTGTTTTCAGATCACTGAGTGTCGCAAAAGTGTCGCACCAGTTTTTTGGCAATGCCGCGATTGATACGATTTCGAGGTTTTTTGCGACATAAAAAAACCCGCGCGAGGCGGGTAATTTTAGAACCATAACTGACGTTGTCCGGTTTGATTTGGATGGGGTGGCGCAGGATCAATTTTGCCCGGCGTCACAATGTAGCGCTCTATTGATTCCATTGTCACAAAGGTACAACTGCAATTGATATTGGTGCATTGGTGATAGCGTTCTTTTGTGTTCTCGCTTAGATAGCGGCTTGTACGTGCATGCGCAGCATGCTTGCATTGTGGACAATGGAACATGATCGCCTCGAATTTCTCTAAAAGAGAATTCATTATATCTAAAAATTCGCATAATGAGAATTACAGAAATTCACTTAATGCGAGACATCATCTATCACTTCATCGTCGTCGGACTCCGCATCATACTCAACATCAGAAAGTTTCACCTCCAGTTCTAAGACCGTCGTATAGCCGTTGTTGCTGAGCGCGTGAGTCACTTTGGTAATTATCCATGCCTGCTCATCGATAATGCTCTTAAACCCTGAGACTTTCACCGGCGTTTCCGGGTAGAGATCGGCGCGCCCGACGGCCAGATTTATCGAGAACTCAGCCACGCCGCGCTGTAATTTGTCCCACTTCGCTTTAGCCGCGCGCATTGCCTGGGCTTTTGTTGAATAGACCGTGGTTAGTGCGAATACGTTATCAGCCTCACCGGCCATGTATTCACCCTCGCGCGCCTCCAGGACTTTGGCCTCTTTCTTTTTCGCAGCTTTGGCTTTCGGGTGTTGCAGGGCGCGCAGGTGCTGCACCTTTGGCTTGCGCTTCACTTTCACCTTTTTTGGCTTCGGTTCTTTGGTATGCAGCCATTGCGCGGTAACGCCGGTGTAAGCGCCCCGGTCAGCAATCGCGAACAGGTGCCGGTCGCCGTCGCTGCGGATAATGGTCGCCTGTGGGATGGGTTTACCGCTGGCGCTGACCGCATTGCCCGGTTTGAGAAACAGCAGTTTCCCCGCTTTGACAGACACCTCGCCGCCGTTCCGGTCGGCAAGCCGGGTCAGGAATTTGGCGTCGGATTCCTGCGACTGGTCGATATGCGGAATAACGATTTTTGCGAGCTCCGGCGCAATGGCCGCCGTCAGTTTGTTGCGTGTCGCGATGGTCTCGACAATCATGCCGAGCGTTTTATCGTGCCATGACTCCTCGCGTCGGGAATTCAGGGAGCCACGAAAATCGGCGCTCCGTGCCCGGATGGTCACGGTATCAGGCGCGCCACGGTGTTCAACCTCATCCACGGTGAAACTGCCCTTACCAATAAGCGCAGAACCTTTCCACCCAAGAAACAGCGTCAGCACCGCCCCGCGCACCGGCAGGACGACACGCCCGTCGGCGTCGTTGAGCTCGATATCGAGCTGGTCGGCTTCAAACCCCCGGTTATCGGTCATGGTCAGGCTAATCAGGCGGTCGCTGATATTGCCGGTAATATCTTTGCTGTCAATTTTCAGCATAAACGCGGGGGTGAGCGAGCTCCCCGCTTCGCTGTACAGTATCTCTGCCATCAGAACCCCAGGCTTGACGTTAATTTCGTGACGGCTTCTTTCGCCTTACCGACCAGGCTGTCGGCCTGTTTATTCAGGTCGCCATACACCGCCGCGAGCGACTCATCGACACGGGTCAGTGTCATGGTAAAGGTGATTTTGCGGGGCGAGCCGTCGGCAAAAAACTCGGTGCCGGTCTCGCTGATGCTGTTGATAACGTACATCCCGTAAATCAGGCCAGTCCCTGCCAGTAACGGCCAGGCGCGCCCCTCCTCCGCCATCAGGCGCAGCGCGGTCAGCGTCAGATGCCCGCCGGTGAGTTCCGGGAACAGCTCGCCGCTGAGCGTGATTTTCTCCTCGCCAACGCCGAGAAACTGAAAGGCGTCGCGTTTGCCGACGCGGTTGTTTGACGGCCAGCGGTATTCCGCGTCGCGCTGCATGCTCTGAAAAGGCAGCGTCTGACGCATAAAAACGAAAAAGCCAAGTGCAAGCATCATTTCAGTGGTTCCTTATCCGTCAGTACGCATGTTCGCCCGTTCGCGGGCGCGTTTGTCCCGGTCGGCTTTCTCAACGGCATCCTGCAACTGACGCCCGAGGTCGCCGCCCGGCGCACCACCGTTATTCAGTGTGATGTTGTAATGGCTCTGCCGGTTGTCGGTGTACGCGTTCCCGGCACCGGGAGCGGTAACAGGCTGATACGACTGATAGCCGCCGTACGTGCTGGTTGCAGGTATATACCCGCCATTACTGATTGACGGGTTTTGCGTTGCACCGGCTTGCGCGGCACCGGCTTTTTCCGCCGTTTTATCGAGGTCGCCCGATTCCTTGTTAATGACGCCGAGTTTTTCCAGTACCCACTCAATCCCCGCGCGCAGTTTGTTGAACGCTTTAAGCGGAAACATCAGCGCATCAGCCAGACCCTGGCCGAATCGCATCCCGGCATCTTTACAGGCGTTGAGTTGCTCCTGAGACGATTTCACCGGCTCAAGCAGATTCGTAAACCAGTCCCATGCGGCTTTGAGCTTTTCCCCCAGCCAGTCAAACATCGGTTTCAGTGGTGAGAACAGTTCCCCGACCGGCGCAAACGCCGCCTTAAGCCCTTCAATCACGCCTTCAAAAAATGCCGAAATGGGCTCCCAGTATTTACGAATCAGCAATGCCCCGGCGACGATGGCGACGCCAATCGCGACAATCGGCCAGGTGAGCGCGCCGAGTACCGTCATGATCGCGCCACCCACGACGCTGAAGACAGTGCCGAGCACCCCGGCAATCGCAATGATGGCGTTGATACCGCTGATAACCGGGAACGCCACCAGACCGATTGCGCCAACAACCCCGATAATCCCGACGGCCACCGCCGCAATGGTGGTGAGCGTCTGCGCCAGCCCTTTGTTTTTCTGGATCCAGCCGTCGAGCTTGAGCACATACCCGGTAGCGGTTTGCACCAGTTTGCGAAGGGAGGATTCCTGCTGGTCAAAAAGGTCAGTACCGACCGCCTCATAAGCTGACTGGAATTCTTTGAAGTCGCCGCCGAGGTTGTCCTGCATGACTTTAACCAGTTCCTCGGTCTTGCCATCGGACGCCTTTAACGCCGCTGTCAGCGCGTCGAGTCTGCCGGATGCCGCACCCTGCAACAGGGCGTTGGCGGATTTCAGCGCCTCCTCACCAAAAATGGTTTTCAGGTATTCGCCCTGCTGGGCGTTACCCAGCTTGTGCTTCGCAAAGCTGGCGCTGATTTCTTTCAGGATGGTGAAGACAGGCCGCATGTTGCCTTTGCTGTCGGACGTCTTAATGCCAAGCTCTTTCAGGGCGGTGAACGCCTGCCCGGTGGGAGCCTGTAAACGACTGACAACCGCCGAGCTGCCCGTCCCGGCCATTGACCCGGTGATGTTGTTATCGTGCAGAACACCGGTCATCGCGGCCGCTTCTTCGAGGCTTACCCCCGCCGCGCGGGCAACGGGCGCCAGATACGTCATGGCGTCACTGAGCCCCTGAAAATCGGCGGCAGATTTATTCATCGTGGCTGACAGGACATCCCCGATGTGACCCACTTTGTCATTGGATAGCTGAAAGGCGCTTTTCGTCCCCAGGAGTAATTTTGCGTTCTCCTCCATCGTCTGCCGGTTGGCGAGCGACATATTGAGTGTGACGGGGGTCGCGGCCTGAATGGCAGCCGCATCGCCGCCCGCTTTGGCAATGATGATTTGCGCCCCGGCGGCATCATCAGCCGAGGCGGCAGTATTATCGCCGAGCTGGCGCGCCTGTTTACGCAGGGCGGTCATTTCTGCCGAGTCTTTGGCTACACCTAACGTCGCCTGGAGCTCAGAGTTTTTCTGCGCAAAATCAAATCCCGGCTTTAACAGTGCCGCACCGGCCAGTGTGGCGGTCGTGGCAATCCCGACACCGGCAGCGCCGACCGCCGCCGATTGACCGGCGAGCGCTTTTCCCGCCTGATAGCGCTGCTTAACCGCGCTCAGTTTGGCCTGTTGCGCACTGACGCGCGCCAGCGCCTCGCGCTGCCGGTTAAGTTGCGAGGTGGTTTCACCAATACTGGTTTTCAGGCGGCGCTCATCAGCGGCCAGCGTGCGCGTGTTGATGCCCGCCTGGCTGAGTTCCTGCCGTGTACGCTGTACCGCTTCACGCAGACTGTTATGTCTGAGCTGGAGCGCGGCGGCATTTTTGCGCGCGGCTTCCATTGCGGCGGCCTGTGCGCGGGTCGGGTTTTCGGTCTGTTTAAACGCCACGGCCAGCGCGGCGGCTTCCTGTTTCGCTTTCGCCAGCGACTGGCTGGTCACGGCAAGCTGTGCGCTGGTCTTGCGAAACCCCTCGATTCTGGATGCCTGGCTGTTGAGTTCACGTAATGTGGTTTGCGTCGCCCGGATATCGCCGGCCAGCGTTTTGCTGGCCTTTTCGATGGATTTTAACGGGCGGGTCGCCTGGTCAACAGCCCTGAGCAATACCTGTAATTTCACATCACTCATTGGTGTTTCCGCTTCGCTGGAGCGCTTTTTCGCGCCATGTAACGAGCTCGGTCAGGCTCAGGGGAAATAACTCCGATGGCGGCCAGTGAAAAATCACCGCGATATCCGCCATCAGGTCATCGACTGACAGGTCGGGCTGGAAGTTTACTGCGCCGAATTCGGCGACAAAAAACCAATCACCTTACCGGCCAGCGCCACAAGGTCAGGTAATTCAAGCGCGGCGACTTCCTGCTCGGTCAGTGACGGCGCAGTCACGCGTGGCAGCACTTTAATCAGCGCGTCGACGTCAGAGTTTGCCACCGAGGCCAGGCTGACACCGCGCAGCGTACCGGCGTTGGGTTTCATCAGCGTAATCTGGTCGATGACCTGCTCGCCGCGTTTGACGGGGTTTTCCAGGGTGATCACGTTTTCGTTCGTCATGGTGTTCTCTTCTTAATCGGGAATGGGGTTAACCGGCCAGCCTCGCTGACCGGGTGAAAAATTACAGGCCGATATTGCGGCGGTGCTGTTCCAGCCGGTCGGTGCCGTTCACTTTCTCAATCATGTTGAGCGTGTCGATTTCAACCAGCTCTTTACCGTCCATCGTCAGTTTGAAGTACGTGCAGATAACCGAGATTTTGGATTCGCTGTCTTCGCCCTGTTTACCTTCGCCGGTGTCGATCTCTTTCTGGCGGCCACGCATGACCACCTCAACGGCGACCGTTTCGCCGGTGTCGTCGCGCTGGTAGGAGCCCGCAAAACGAATCGGCACGGCATCGACGCCGGTTGCGCCGTACAGCTCCCAGATAGCGGAATCGGGGAAACCGCCGAGCGACCATTCCATCGACAGGGCATCATCATCGAGCCCCATATCGATGGGCGCGACGCCGTTCATCCCCGCGCCGCGATAGTTCTCCAGCTTGCGGGTCAGCTTCGGCAGGGTGATGGATTTGGCGACTCCCTGATAGCTGTAGCCATTCAGGAACACATTCATGTATTTGAGCTTGCGCGGCATTGCCATTTAGTCAGGCTCCTTATTTGCTGTTGACCGAGGAAACCAGCGTCGCCAGATATTTATCGGTGATGCGCTGGCGTAAGGTCAGGTTTTCCAGTGGGGGAACCGGCGTATAGTCATAATCGATATACAGTTTTCCGGCTTTCAGGGTCTCTTTGTCGTTGGCTTCTTCGTCAAACCAGCAGGTCGCATCGACGATGTAACCGTTGGTTTTTAGCTCGCGGAATTTGGCGTTGATGCCGTCGACGATATCGCGGATAAGCGTCGCGGTGATGGGCTTGTCGACCGCCCACATGTGCGCGGCGGCCATCGTGTCGGCGATAACCTGCGCGGTGCGGGTGTAATTCTCAAACAGGAATAACGGGTCATCCGAACAGGTGCGGTTACCCCAGAAACGAAAGCCATCCTTGCGAATCAGCGTTGTGACGCCCGCCTCGTTAAGCAAATCCGCATCGGTGCCGGGCTCCTGCAAATCCCAGAACACCGACGCACTGATGCCGGTCACGCCATTGACGCCGACGTTAGACAGGGTTTTATGCCAGCCGACCGACTGGTCGATGTAGGCGCGAAGACCGAGCGCGCGGGCGGTGGCGTATGCCGTGGTGGTTGCATTTTTCACGGTGTCCCAGGCGAGAAAATCCGGCCAGATAACCATTAATTCACGCTGGCTGAAATTGTCGCGGTACTTGATGGCATCAGAAACCGTTTTGCAGCCCCACGCACTGACGTAGCCGAACGCACGCAGCTTCTGACAAATCGGTGCAAGTGCGGTCGCCACTTCCAGCGTGTCAAAGCCCGGCACACCGAGAATGCGCGGCTTCACGCCGGTGACGGCTTCGGCGGTGAGCAGTGCCTTGAGGCCGGTGTATTTGCCGTTCTCGTCCGTGGTGCCGATGATGTTGGAGATCGTCTGCGCGAGCGCCTCCTCTTCATCATCACCGGTGCCCTCCGCGACACGCACAACGACAATCACCGGTTTTGCCTGGTCAGCAATAGCCTGTAAGGACGCTTCCAGCGTGCCTTTTTTACCGGCCTTTGCGATGGCGCTTTGCACGCTGGTAATCAGTACCGGCTCGTTAAGGGGAAAGGTCGCGGCATCGGCATCGCTGGCGGTGCAGACCATGCCGACAATGGCGGTCGAGACGGTGGAAATGACGCGTGTGCCGTCGTTAATTTCGACGACCTGCACACCATGATGAAAATCACTCATCCGTTTAACTCCGTGGTGTTGGGGTGAGTGTATTTTCCAGGCTGCGCGGGTGCGGGGCTATTTATTGGCGTTGGGGCAGGGATACAACAACTTTTTAAGCACTGGAGAAGGGAAGCCCCGCTTCTGGCGAAAAGAGTGGCTACCGGTATTTGAGTAAAGCGGCTCACACACTGTAGCGCGGCAAAAATATTCGCATCGAAAAACACAGGCGTAAAAAATAATAGCAACTTTTGCCGGGATTCACCGGCAGCGATAAGCCTACCCGTCTGAGCCCATTGCTCGGTTGTGAATTTCGGGCGTCTTCCCCCTGTCTTGCACTTAGCCCTGGCGGCAGCCACCTGGGTTTTATGCGACCAGGCCAGCACTTGAGAGTGTAGAAATTACTGATAAATTGTGGCTAGAACTACTGGCCGCACAGTTTGCAGGACAGCAAATTATTGCGGACGAATACGGGATGCCAGTTGCTGCTGATTTCCCACCAGCACCTGAAGCCACTACACATCCGGCCGGATAGGCCATACCGGTGCTGTTGTATCAACACGCATCAACAGCACGCGGTATTTTTTCCATTCTGATAATTCTGAGGTTTCTTTATCCGTTGCAACCTCTGTATCAACCGCATCCTGCCGCCATGAAATTTCTGCATTTGCTGTTGTCAGCAGGGCTGAACGAGTCAATTGAGCTGTAGCAATGGTGGCTGCATTTTGAGCGTCTTTGTCTGTCTCCCAGGCGGAGCCATTCCATGTATCGTAATCGGTGGAGGGGGGGATAACTGTTAGACTGTCATCAAGGTGGCCAAGAGTTTTAACAGTTACCTGGGTGCCAGTAGATTTTTCGTAAGCTATCGAATTTCGCAGGTCAATAACCTTTTCCCAGGATGAGCCATTCCAGCAGTAGGCGTATCCTGATTCTTTTGCCGGAGCCAGTGACAATGTTGAAAATCCGGGGATTCCGGTACCGGCGAAAATACGCACTTCGTAGGTTGCGATATGCTCGCCAGTGACAGGGTCAAAACCACTCACCGTAGCAATGTGCGTCTCTGTAGCATTGCCGTTTTTATCGAATAAACCAGCCATTATTTAGCCCTCACAATCATATTCCATGCGACGTTTCTAACCCGGTTCTCTGATGCGGTGGGGACATACAAAGATGCATCAAACTTTAACCCGTTAGTTATCGTGCCTGTGCTGGTCGCTATCTGCGGGTATTGACTGCCTGTATTCTTCGTCACTGCGCCACCAAATCCATTCTCGTAATAGCCACCGGTAATGGGGGACCATGTCCCAACGATGTTGCGGATCGCATCTTCTTGTGAAGACATTAAAACGCGTGCGATGTCGATACCCCGCGCATTATCCCACCCACGGGGAACATAGCCGCGCATGTCAGCTGGCAGTTTGTTGGTTGGGTGCAGCTGCGCCAGAAGAGGATATTTGACAGCATCGAATGACTGCCCCATGTATGGAATAAATTCCATTCCGCAATCAGTCCAGATTTCCTGGGGCATTTCCGAGCGCGGCCAGTGAACCAGTTCGCCGATCATTGGCGCACCATATTTTAAGTTTCCCAAACCGAGGTATTCCAGAATTGCAGCAGCACTCTTCCCCGACAAATCAGTCAGCGTTTTATCAAGCGGCTGTTTTTTTGCCAGCTCCCCGGAAACCAGTGCGGCAATGGCTGCCTGAACAAACGCCGTATTAGCGAGTTGGGTGTCGTTTGATGCCTGTGCCGCCGTCGGCGCTTTCGGTGTACCGGTGAATACCGGGCTGGCAACCGGCGCATACTGCTTATGCGGGTTGGTGTCGGCAACATGTTGTTTCATCAGGTTATCGGTATAGTTTTTCACCTCGATAGCCTTGTCATCGGCATACTGACGCGTCGCCAGTACAACCGACGGGTCGATTTTCAGTGTGACGGCAGCGGTCGAGGAGACTATCAGCACCATGCGGATGGTCTGGGTGCGCCCGCTCCCCTCCTGCAACTGCGGCTTGTAGGTTTCCGGGCAGTTGGCGACCGCAATTAACACGCCGTTATCGTCATACAACCCGATTTCCCGGATCCAGAAACCGCCCTCGTTTTCGGGGATAACCTGCTCGGCAATAATCTGGCTGGTATTGCTGGCGTCAACGCTCAGCATATTCAGCGGGGCGATGCGTTTCTGGTTAACCAGCTTCGTTTGCGTGGCGTCCGGCGTCGGCAAGGTGCCGTTGCCATCGCCCACGGCCATTTGCGTGATATTGAGCTTAGTCCCGAGCGCGGTGGCGTTTGCCAGCAGTGCCGCGCCCTGGTTGGTCAGAATGGCAAAGAATTTCGCGGTCATGCGCTTACTCTCACGTTGTCGATAAAATGAATGGCCGAGGCCGGGAAATATTCCCCGCCGCCGGTGATGTCCTCAGGTAAATACGGATAAACGACCAGCGTGTCTCCGGCATAGCTTCCCGCGTCGACGTAACACTCGCCCGATGTGCTCAGACTGATGGCAAGCCCGGTCAGGTGACGGCTGGCGGGTTTGGCATCATCAATAAGCCGCTCCAGTTCCTGATACATCTCATCGGTGATGCCGCCGTCGAGCACGCCCACCACCAGGCGAAACGTTCCTGGCTCCTCGTTAAGCTCCCACCACTCGCGCACCTCGATAAGAAAACCGAGCGGCTCCACCACGCGACGCAGGGCGCTGATGGTGCCCTTGTGCTGATGGACAAAAAACGAGGCCGCTATCACCCGGCGTTTCGTGGCTTCCGGCCAGTCAGCGTCCCACCGGTCGACAGACAGCGCCCACGCCAGATAGGGCAATAGCGCCACCGGGCAGGTCTGCGGATTCCACAGGGTACGCAGCGGCACCGGGACGCGGGCAATTTCAGCCGCTGCGGCAGCGGCGGCCACCTCCAGCGGTGACGAGCCGACGGGTAACAGCCGGTCACTATTCATCATTCCCCCCGGCGGTGATGCTGTACCCGGTGCAGTAAGACGCCTGATGTTTGCCGAGCACGATGTCGCCTGGCGGCGCGCTCAGCTCCACGCGCTGGACACCTTCAACATGCAGCGCGGCATAAATGGCAGACCGGCGAACGTCACGCCCCAGCCGGTGCTGCGCGGTGATATAGGCTTTCAGTTTCTGCTCAGCCGTGGCGCGAATGGGCTCCGCTTCGGGGCCAGGGTAAAACCAGAGTGTGGCGGCCACTTCATACGGCACAATCTCAGCGGCCTGCACCGTCACGCGGTCGCCCACCGGGCGCACGTCCTCGGCGTTAAGCGCCTTTTCCACCACGGCCAGCAGGTCACCAGTGGCGGTGCCGTCCCCCTCGCGGGCAAGCACGGTGATGGTCACACAGGCCGGTGTCGGACTTTCGACAGAAATATCCGCGACACGTCCGTCGGCGCTGCGCCCGTGGTATTCATAGGCACCGACCGGACCGGCCACGCTCAGCCCCTCAAACGCCTGCTGGGCGCGCAGGCGCAAATCGGCATCGGACTCCATTACCGCCGCCACCGGCGGGATGGCGGTATCGTCTGCCGGGGTGATGGTCAGACGCGCTGTGTTGTTGTTCGCGGCCATCACATCAAGGTCGCTCCCCTCAGCACTTGCCAGCGTCACCGCGCGGGCGGCTTCGTTGACGCGCTGACGCCAGATAACCTCCCGGTAGGCGTTCTCTTCCAGAAACTTGGTCAGCGGCTCGGATTCCAGCGCCAGCGTGCGGGCTACCGCGTCCTGTTGCTCCGCCGGAAACAGCGAAACCAGTGTCGCCTTGCGCTCGGCGAGAATGCTCTCGTAATCCAGCGCCTCAACCACATCCGGCGCGGGGAGCTGGCTTAAATCAACAATCGGCATGGTGTTAGCTCACAGGGATGGTTAACGAAAGGGCGTCGCCAGTGCTGGCAATCTCGCCGGTCAGGCTGACCACCATGCGGCCATCAGGCTGACGCTCCGTGGTCACTGCGCTTAAGGTGATGCGCGGCTCCCATTTGAGCACCGCGAAATAACAGGCGACCTTGATTTGCAGCTCCAGCGCTGGGGTCTGCGGCTGGTCAATCATGGCGGATAACAGCGAGCCATAATCCCGGCGCATCACGCGCGAACCGACCGGCGTTCGCAGGATATCGCTGAGGCTCTGGCTGATATGTTCCGCGTCGGTGATTGTCCCGCCGGTGCTGCGGCTCAGACCGATATAACTGGCTGTCATAGTGGCGCTCCTGTCGTGCCGCCGCTGTCGCCGGGGTGTTTGTGGGTATGCAGCACTTTGCCGTTAGATGACAGCGCACCGCCGCTGTGTTCGATGTCGCCGCGCAGGGTGCCACCTCTCCGCACTTCCAGCGACCCGGTGATGAGCTTGTTTGTACAAACCACCTCCGGCGTATCGAGCGTGATGCGCGTTGAGGCTTTGACCGTTACTACCGGCACAGTGGCGGTGAGGGACTCGGATGCTGTGACGTCGGCGGTTTTGATGCCGCTGACGGTCAGGGCGCTGGTCTCGGGTTCATACTCAATAACCGCGCCGTCAGGGAAAGCAATATGCAGGGCATCCGCCGAGGCCGACGGGGCGGGATTCTCATCGGAAAAAATACCGGGCAGCACAAACGCGGTATCAAGCTCGCCGCCGACGGCAAGGATTAACACCTGTTCACCGACAGACGGAGCCCACCATGTACGGGAACGACCGGCGCGCTGGGTCAGCCACTGGAGCCAGTCGGTAATAATGCCGCCGGTCTGCACACGGCAGCGACCGGCATTGAGATCGGTTTCGACCACGGTGCCGGTGCGTACCATATTGCGAATAGCGCGGGCAAGTTCGTTAATGTTTGCTGGTATGTTCATAAACACAAGTTTTATGCACAACACACAGCAATGGAATTGAATTAAGTTATGAGGCCATTCATACAACACACTTCAAAAGGACGTCATCTTTTCTTTCAAAATTTGATAACCCATACCAGCTATTGCATCAAAATCGTCACTATTAAATTTATTCAATGATGTTGGGTAATGAGAAATCCTTCTCCCATCAGGAAGCGTTTTATTATAATTAACATCATTAATATGAATAAAATAACCAGCACCATTATTACGCATTACATATTTTACAAATGTCCTGACCCTCAAGGCTCTGGATTGCTCAGAAATAATATCCATTATTCTTTTCAATCTCCATGGATTTAAATTCCAATATGTAAACCCAAACTGAAGAGGTGCACTTGCGTCAGAACAAATAATAAATTCCACATCTTTTTTCGCTGTAGCTGAACTTTGGTCAAAAAATGGCTCAAGACCTAAATTATCGTATACACCTCCATCATAAACCCTTAATTTTGATGTCTGTAAAATAACATCTTGGATACTATCATCGTCAGCACCCCATTCTTTCTTTTTCCATGAGTAGTCTTTTGCATTTAAAGAAAACGGACCAATACCTCCAGGGAAAGCAGCAGAGACGGACAATGCATCAGCTAATAAAAAGTCACCAGCAGAAGCGTAACCAGTAAGATAATCACCAATACTATCTCTCTTGAATCGAAACCTTTTACCATTCTCTGCTGTAGTGCCGTTTATTGACCACTCTGGCTTTTCAGGCAACTGTGATAAAGTTGCATTTACACCCCATTCCTTTTGCAAAGCAAGTGAGACCAAATTTGCCCTTGAAAGTAAATAGCCCCAGTTCATTGGATTTATTAATTGCCTTAAAGATTGCATTATCAAACTATTTCTACATAAATGTTCTCTTAAAAGATAATAGATACTTTCATTATATTCTTTTGAGGTTGGCCACTTGTAATTATTTAATTTAAATATCAAACCAATAAGAAGACTCCCCCCGGACACAGTGGAAATTTTGTCGATGTTTTCAAAACCTTTTGATTCAGCAAGGCATTTCAACATACCAGAGTGAAAAGCTATCGCCCTGGTTCCACCACCCGATAAACATAATGCGATTTTTTTCTGACGAAATCTCATAAAAAATTCCTTTTTTGATCTAAATCAATTGATTATAGTTCTTTCTAAACTATATCCTATTGACATGGCTACCGACAATTACCGAGATGAATAATGGCAGCAGAAGTTAAACAAACCCGCTTTAGATCCTTTATGTTAGGTGAAACAGGGGGGTCTTACTCATATTTTGATGGAAAACATTTCACTTTAATCGAGGCTCGTCTTAATGACATCAACAGACAAAGTGTCTACGAGGAAATGGGACATTGTGCCGTAACGAAAATCGATTGCCTACATATTACGTCTTGGGACAAGGATCATTGCAAATACTCTGAACTAGATGAAATACTCTTATCACTTAAACCACAAAAAATAGAATATCCGGGATATGAGCCTCATACTGAAAACGGTATTGACTGTTTAGAACTTATAAAAAGCTACAAAAGAAAAAAATCACAAGCAAACAAAAATGTAAAAGTAATTTCTATATCTCCAAATTACATTTCCTCCTTAGGTAAAGCTAGCTCACTAAAATACAATGACATTTTATACAACCCATTAGACACCAATACTGACAATGCAAACAATAAATCGACAATAAAATTTTTTAGAACGGGGTCGTTTAATGTGTTGAGTCTGGGTGATGTTGAGGATGAAAACATTGCATCTTATCTAAGAGAAATGAACATCATCAGAAATGAGGTGGATGTAATGATTATGGCCCATCATGGAGCCGACAATGGATTTACAACATCAGCCTTCATCAAGAAGATAAAACCATTAGTAGCAGTTGTAGGCTCAAATTATGGAAATCAATATCAACATCCTAGACAAGAAATTAGAAACCTACTCCATGAAGAGGGTGTTAAATTATTCACAACAAAGACCGGTGACGTTATTATTCACTCTATAAAAACGCACACTGGTGAGTTTAGAGTAAATAACTACAAAACAAGCAATACCGATATTAGTAGCACTGTTGAATTCACATCAAAAAAGAGAGCGTTGTTAAAAAATAACGAAGACACATTAAACGCCAGAAGAAAGAAGTTCAACAGAATATTTTAGCCTCTAACAAGAGGCTCTTTTTACAACAACGATAAAAGATGTGATAGCTCATCGATTATCATCTTTTTCTCATCAGAAGCGTATCCTAGCAAGACCCTTGATTCATATTTTATAATATGTTTGTAAGGTGATTGTTTTTCTCTTAATCCATACTGATGTACACGCGCGATGCGCTGCACCTTCCCGGTAAACTCCACCACTGCCGCGCTGTCATTACCGCTGGCTTTCATATAGCGATTAGTGCGCAGCTTCGCGAACATCTCCCGCTTAATCCGGCCTTTCTTTGCCCGCAGTGGCTGGCGTTTGCGCGGGGTATATGCCGTCCCGTCAGGGGCTTTTTGCGATTTAATCCGCTGTTGCTGGCGCTGGCGCAGCTTCTTCGCAATATCGACAGTCAGACGCCGACGGCCAGCGGGCGAAAGGGCAGCAAGCAGCCCCGCGAGCTTATCGTCGAAGGGCTTAAACTCATCCATTCCACTGACTCACCAGTTCACCATTGATATAAAACTTATCCGGGCGCGTCACCGGCTCCGGTAGTGGCGGTTCCGGGATGCACCGCACATGCAGCGCCGCGCCGACTTCCTCAACGAGCGTTCGCTCGGTGAGTAACAGGCTGATACTGATATCGAAACTGCTGTCGTTGTTGATATCGGCCTCGAAAATAAAGCCTTTTTTCCGCCCGGTGTCGGTGCTGAGAATATCGGGCTGATGCTCACGCAGCCAGGCCAGCACCGGCACGAGGATCAAATCAAAATCGCCGGTAAAATCGGTCACCACCACATTCAGTGTGTACTGTTTTTCAAACGACAGCGAGGTCGCCAGCGTGGCGGCAATATTGCCGCTGTCCACATACAGGCGCAGCATATCGGGGTTAGCTGCCAGCACCGGCGCGGCATTAGTCAGGGCTTTTCGCAGACTGTCGGGTTTGAGCATCGATATCATCCTGGCATTGTTTGACGGTTTCGACCTGAAGCGCGCAGCTTTCTAACGCCCGCTCAAGGTTGCGGATATCCGCGCTTAAATCGCCGTTAGTGTGTGGATCACTTCCCGGCATCGGGCAAAGGCTCACCTTCGGGCAGCCGTTGTAAACAATCACCGGCGCTGGCGCAGGCGGCGCGCTTGTGCAACCGGCGCACAGCATCAGGCAAATCAGCGCTGTACCAGCGGCGAAAGGCTTCGTTTTCATTGAGCAACCTCGTTATGGTCTGTTCCCGCCGGGCTTCGCGCTCACCGGCGGCATTCAGTTTCTGGCGTAAATCCACCTGCGCCCGTTCGTTTTTATCTGCACGGTCACTGGCAACAATGAGCTGGTTTTTCAGCATGCCAATCGTCGTTTTCTGCTCGCTGGCGACGCGGCTGGCTTTATCAAAAGACTCGCGAAGAGTGCCGTTTTCATGGCGCAGCCACAGCAGGCCGACGACGGTCAGAATCAGCAACACGATTAGCGTTTTCATTCTGCCCCCTTAAGGCAGTAATCCCGCTCGCGCTTGCGGCGGTTTTCCAGCCCGGTATTTCTGACGCCATCGATATAGACCCAGCGCGGGAGCTGGTCACATGCCTGTTGCCACTTTTTCTGGTTCAGGAAATAGACCAGCGTCGACTTACACGCCGCGCCGGTGCCGACGTTAAAGGCGAAACTGACCACGGCGTCGTAAACCTGCGGCGGCATGTCGACCGGCGCACAGACCGCAAGACGGCGCTCCGTATTCAGCACGTCAGCGACAAGATTTTTTGCCGCTTCACGCTCCGTGATATCGCGTTTCGGCGCGACCCCGGCAGTGTGGCCGATGCCTGATGTCCATACCCCCGCGCTGCACTGGTAGGGACGCAGACGGCACCCCTCAAGGTCTGCCAGCAGGGCGAGCCCGTCCGGGGAGGTACGGAGTAAACGAAAATCAGGCAACAGTGCCGCCAGTGCCAGCACCGCGACCACACTGCAACGCTTAACGATTGATGACATTGTTAATCTCCTTACTGCTCAGGGCGTTCTGTCCGAGCTGTAGCGCTAACAGCGCATAGCTTTTGCGCCGGTAATACCAGTTCACCCCGACGGTCGCCACGACGCCCAGCGCGCCGAAATACGCGGCAAAATCCTGCGGCGTCATGGCACCAAAGAAGGTCAGCGCGACGCTTATCCAGTAGGCGAGCGAGGAGGTGATTTTTTCCATACTCAGTCCCATAAATTCACCGTTTCCTGTACGGGCGCGGCCTGAATCTCCGGCAGCTCAATCGCCGTGCCGTAAGGCAGTACCGCACCAAGTTCGGCCAGCCCCGGATTGGCAGCGAGCACCGCCTCGAATACCCCCTCAGTACACCCGTAATGGCGGGCGCAGATGACATCGAGCGTGTCACCCTGGTGCGCGATGACCTTCATCAGATTTGCCCCACGATGCAGCGCGGTTTGTCCTGAATACGCGCCACTGACCAGCGCATGTCCCGCCACAGCTCATCAATCGTGGTATCGATGCTGTCGGCTTTTTTATCGCCTTTCGCGCTTGCATCCACGCCGCGATAACGCTCATACAGGGTGGCGGTTGCCATTGCACACACGGCGCGCTGGTAATGAAAAACCCGCGTGCTCTCGCCGTCGATATCATCCGATGGCACATCAGCCAGGCGCGCAAAGCCCGCCTTAATCTGGCTTTCGCGGTATTCAAAAAGCTCCGCATTCGTCTCGGCAATGCCGGTTTTGATGGCATGGCGCAACCGCGCCGGGGCGATAGTCTGCTCAAGGCGCATCAGCTCGCGCACACGCTTCGGCTCGATATCGGGAAAGAAAAACGTATTTTTAATCACCGGCTCGTCGCCAGCGGGCGGCGGGATGACCACCGTGTTATCCGGCGGTGCATCGGTTTTATTAATAATCAGCGTCATCATGACTACCTCTGAAAAGGCGGGCGGTGGACGCCGGTCGCAGATAAGGTGAAACTCCCACTTTGACCGGCGTGCCGCCCTGGCGCGGGGCGCATTCTGTTAACCGGCGTTTTTGCGGGGGCGTCCCCGCCCGCGTTTCGCCGGTGTGGCTGTTTTTTTCTGTGTCGCCGCTTTCGCGGGCGCTTTCGGCGCGGGTTTTGCGACAACAGGTTTTGGATTCAGCTCGCGCGTGAGCCGCTCGATGTCCTTACGTACTCCGGCGTTGCGGTCGAGCTGGATCGCGCGTTGCAGATGGGTCATGGCGTCAGCGAGCTGACCGGCATCGCGCAGTGTCAGACCGGTGACCTTGTGCAGCCGGGCGCGCACTTCATCGGGCATGTCGGCTTTCGCGGTCATACTGATGATGTCGAGAAGGATGGCCGCACTGACCGGCTGACCGGCATCGCGGGCGCGCAGGGCAGCGAGCGCCACCTCTTCGGCCAGCATGTAAGGCACGGTGCGCGCATGATTTTCCGGCATCGACAGGTTGTAGCGCAGCGCATAGCGGGCGATTTCCAGCGCGCCGGAAATGTCACCGGCATCGAGACGCCACAGCATGACCGTCATTAAAATGGCATCCTGCGCGCCGGTGCCGTTCTCCAGCACGCCCGTGACCCACGGCAGATAAAACGGCAGCAGCTCGCGCTTTTTGTCAGCTTTACGCTCTTTCGAATGGATTTCTTTCAGCGTCCGGCGGTCTGCGGCCAGCTTAACGAGCATCTGCTCGTAAGCGGTGGCATGGCGCAGCGGGGCGTTCTCCCGCTGCGCGGCCAGCATGGCCGAGACCCGCATCGCATGACGCTGTGCGGGGCTCGCCATCGGTTACGCTCCTTCGCCGGTGGTGGAAGTTTCCGACCCGCCAGCAGGTGCGGCGTTATCAGCCATCAGGGTTTTCATGGCGTCGACGATTGCCGCCGCAAACACGGTGGCGGTGGTGCCTTCCGGGGTTACCTCTTCTTCCGGCTCAAGGATTTCGATGTTTTCAATCAGGCAACCGGCTTCGTAGTCTTCAATCACAAAGTCGACTTTCACCTGCTCGTAGTTTTCCACCTGGTCGAGCTTCGGATTCTCGATGATGTGGCGGCGGTGGCCGTCCTCGTACAGATAAATCGAGAGGTTATCCAGCGTGGTGATCAGAATGCTGTTGGCCGGGAAGAACGGCGCGCGCACCGCCTGTAACTGGCCGATGGTTTTCTGGCTGATAATCAGCTCCCCGGCCAGTTGCTCGGTGTTCGGCTGAAATTTGTTGATCATCGGGAAATATTTGTCGGTCAGGATGCGACGCCCGCAAACTACCACCATTTCCGGGTTTTCGCGGTGGATTTCAGCAATCAGCGTCTCGTGCGCATCCATCACCAGTGCGTCGAGGTTTTTGTAATGCCCTTTCTTGCCGACCTTGATGGTCGTGGAAATGACAGCCCCGGTGTCATCGACGACCTTATCCATGACGCGAGCCGGTGCATCGTTGCGGTACTTCTGCAACCAGCCGGTGGCCACATCCTGCAACAGCGGGTTTTTCTGGCGGTCTGAGGTTGGCGCACGGCTTACGCCGTTAAAGCCGATGGTGATGTAGTCCAGCGCCTGGCGCTTGACGATCGCGTCGCGGATACGGGTCTGAAAGTCCTGGAAACGCGCCCACAAATCGAGCTTGTTGTACTTCATGTGAAAATCGAAGTTCACCGGCTGACAGAAATAGCGGTAAGCGTCCATTTTCGAAAAATCGGCGGTCTTGCGCTCCACGCCGTTCGACGTGTCGGCGGTACTGGCAATCGTGCCGTTGACGTCGATGCCGATTTTCTCCTCGGTCAGCTCGCCGACCACCACCATGTTGATTTTTTGCAGGAACGAAGAGGACTGCTGAATCTTGTCAAACAGCGTCTGCGTCACTGACGGCTCAACGCTGAATTTCTTGCTCAGGTCTTCCACGCCGACGCCGTTCAGCTCAGCGAGACGGGTCAGGTAGGCATTAAATTTAAAGCGGGTTTCTTTACGCATTATTTCTTTTTTCCTGTGATGAAAGAGGGAGGCCGGTTAGCAGTCGGTCAGCGCGGCGGTCGCACCGTCGCCGCCGGTGCTCAGTTTCCGGCGCGGCTGCGTGTTACCCGGCGTTTTGTCCAGGGTGGCGGTGATCGCACTGAATTGCTCAGTGGTTTTGCTCGCCTCATCAGCCACGCTTTTCTTAAGCGCGGTGAGCTCGGTCTCCAGCGAGGCGAAACGCGTTTCGGCGTTGTCCTGGCTGGTCTGGACGCGCTCCGCAATCGTGGTCACGGCTTCGTGGACGTCATTAAAACGGGCATCGTCGGAGGACTGGCGGCGGCTGAAAATGGCTTTCACCGAGTCGGTCAGCTTGTTCAGCAGAGTTTCGGGCGCGTCCTCGAATTCCAGCTCGGCCAGGGTGGCAACAGAGAACAGATTTTCCGGGCTGGACTTGAAGCGCTGGAGCGGGTTGTGTTTTGCAGTGCGGCAGAATTCCAGATATTCGGTGCCGAGGCTTGCCGGGTCATCGGTAACGGCGAGGCCAACCAGATAGCATTTGCCGCTGTTGGCGAAATTCGGCTGAATTTCCATTGAGGTATAAACTTTCTGGCCTTTCGCCACCATATCGACCAGCGTGTCGAGCGGGGCAATTTTGCCGAACAGCGCCAGCTTGCCGTTAAGCGCGGAATCGTCCTCGATTTTCTCCGCTTTCAGCTCAACCACATCCCCGTAACGGGCAAAAACGCCGTCAGGCAGCAGGCCGCGCAGGTGTTCAAGGTTGATGCGGCAGCCGTAGACACGCGGGTCGAATGAATCGGCCATTTCCTGAATATCGGCCGCGCTGATAATGCGCCCGTCGCAGGTGTCACCCTCGACGCCGATACGAAAGAATTTTGAGACTTTTTTTGCCATCGTCAGCAGTCCTGATTGTGTGTGAAGGAGTCACGTTGATTTCGGGGGCTAGTTTCCAGGCTCGTCCGCTGGTTCGCCATCAGTCACGGATGGCTTGCCCCCTGCACATCAGCGCCTTAGCGAATCGCCGGTCGCGCTTGAGTAGCCTTGCCCTGTATCCATGACGGCGAGGCAGGCATGACCATCACCACCGACACCACACTTTTAAACGACCCGCGACGACAGGCGGCGCTGTTGTACTGGCAGGGGTTTTCCGTGCCGCAAATCGCGGAAATGTTGCAGACCAAACGCCCGACGGTGCAGAGCTGGAAACAGCGCGACGGATGGGACGACACCGCCCCGTTAGACCGGGTGGGAAATACACTGGAGGCGCGGTTAATCCAGCTCTATGCCAAACCGGAGCTGACCGCGCACGATTTCAAGGTTGCTGATTTTCTGGCGCGCCAGATGGAGCGCTTTGCGCGCATCAACCGTTACGGCCAGACCGGCAACGAGGCCGACCTGAATCCGAACGTGGCGAACCGCAACAAGGGAGAGCGCAGGAAGCCGAAAAAGAATTATTTCAGCGAGGAAGCCATCGAAAAACTGGAAGAGATTTTCTTAGACCAGTCTTTCGATTATCAGCTCGGCTGGCACAAGGCCGGGCTGGAGCACCGCATCAGGCACATACTCAAATCCCGCCAGATTGGCGCGACGTTTTATTTTGCCCGCGAGGCGCTGTTACGCGCCCTGCAAACCGGCCAGAACCAGATATTTTTATCTGCATCGAAAACACAGGCTTATGTGTTCCGAAAATACATCATCGCCTTTGCGCGCCTTGTCGATGTTGACCTGTCAGGCGACCCGATTGTGATAGGCAATAACGGCGCGGAGCTGTTATTTCTCGGCACCAACTCAAACACCGCGCAGAGCCATAACGGCGACCTGTATGTCGATGAAATTTTCTGGATCCCCAACTTCCAGAAACTGCGCAAAGTGGCGTCCGGCATGGCGTCGCAAAAACACCTGCGCACGACCTATTTTTCGACACCTTCCTCACTCGGTCACGGTGCGTATCCGTTCTGGTCGGGCGACCTGTTTAACCGGGGGCGCGCCAGTGCCAGCGAGCGGGTTGATATCGATATCAGTCACGCGGCGTTAGCGCGCGGCGTGGCGTGCGCAGATGGTCAGTGGCGGCAGATTGTCACCATCGAGGACGCGCTCGCCGGGGGCTGTACCCTGTTTGACCTGGATGCACTGCGGCGGGAAAACAGCGCGGATGACTTCCGTAACCTGTTTATGTGCGAGTTTGTCGATGACAAGGCATCGGTGTTTCCGTTCGAGGAGCTGCAACGCTGCATGGTCGACAGCATGGAGGAATGGACGGATTTTCAGCCATTCGCCGACCGGCCATTCGGGCATCGCGTGGTGTGGATTGGTTACGACCCGTCACACCGTGGCGACAGCGCCGGGTGCGTGGTCATCGCGCCGCCGGTGGTTGCCGGGGGCAAATTCCGCATTCTGGAGCGCCACCAGTGGAAAGGGATGGACTTCGCCACACAGGCCGAATCCATTCGCGAGCTCACGCAAAAATACAACGTGGAATACATCGGCATCGACTCAACCGGGCTCGGTCAGGGCGTGTTCCAGCTTGTGCGCTCGTTTTACCCGGCAGCGCGTGACATCCGCTACACGCCGGAAATGAAAACCGCAATGGTGCTCAAGGCAAAAGACACCATCACGCGCGGTTGTCTCGAATATGACGTCAGCGCCACAGATATCACGCAGTCGTTTATGTCCATCCGTAAAACCATGACCAGCAGCGGGCGCAGCGCCACTTATGAGGCCAGCCGCACCGAGGAAGCCAGCCACGCGGATTTAGCCTGGGCGACCATGCACGTACTGATTAACGAACCGCTAACCGCCGCGACCGGCCAGTCGTCATCTTCCATTCTGGACTTCAACTGATGAGCAAAAATAAAAAGCAAAAATACACACCGAAACCGCGCCAGCACACCGCCGCGCCCGCACAGAGCATGGAGGCGTTTACCTTCGGCGAGCCGGTGCCGGTGCTCGACAGGCGCGAAATTCTCGATTATGTCGAATGTGTCCATAACGGCCAGTGGTACGAGCCACCGATAAGTTTTTCCGGCCTGGCGAAAAGCATGCGCGCCGCCGTTCACCACAGCTCGCCGGTGTACGTTAAACGTAATATTCTGGTGTCGACGTATATCCCGCACCCGCTGTTATCACGTCAGGATTTCAGCCGCTTTGCGCTTGATTATATGGTGTTCGGTAACGCCTTTATTGAGGAGCGGCGGAGCTACACCGACAAGCCGGTTAAATATGAAACCTCACCGGCAAAATACACCCGGCGCGGCGTGGAGGAGGATACCTACTGGTATATTCAGAACTTCACGAAACCGCATCCGTTTGCGCCCGGTTCCGTGTTCCACCTGCTGGAGCCCGATATTAACCAGGAGATTTACGGGATGCCGGAATATCTCAGCGCGCTTAATTCGGCCTGGCTGAATGAGTCGGCGACGCTGTTCCGCCGCAAGTATTACCAGAACGGCGCGCACGCGGGTTACATCATGTACGTCACGGATGCCGCGCAAAGCAGCACTGACGTCGAGGCGCTGCGCAAGGCGATGCGGGATTCGAAAGGGCTCGGTAATTTTAAGAACCTGTTTTTCTACGCGCCGAACGGAAAAGCCGACGGCATTAAAATCGTGCCACTGAGTGAAGTCGCCACAAAGGATGATTTTTTTAATATCAAGAAAGTGAGCGCGGGCGACCTGCTTGACGCGCACCGCATCCCGTTCCAGTTGATGGGCGGCAAACCAGAGAATGCTGGCTCAATCGGGGACGTTGAGAAGGTTGCAAAGGTCTTTGTACGCAACGAACTGATACCGCTGCAATCGCGATTCCTGGAGCTCAACGAATGGGCGGGCGAGGAGATCATCAGGTTTCAGAAATACACACTCGAACCCGACAACGAATAGCCCACCACTGCCGCCGCAGGGCGGCTTTTTAATGCCCCTCACCAGACCTCGCCAGCGCCCGCACACGGCGCGCATTATTCTCCCGCTCCCCTTGCTCATCATCAGCCATTGAATGGCAACGCCGCCTCGCTGACGGGCTGGAAAATAAAAATAAATAACGCCCCCGGCGCGCAGTGCTTTCCCCGCCTCGCCTGCCCGCTTTATGGGTCGGTTTTAATGCAGTTGCATGACCCTTCCCAGCCCGCCTCCGCTGTGGGGCTGACCGGGAAAACATACTTAAAAATTAAACGCGAAATAATGCGTAAAGATGCAAAGTAAAATTACAACTTCCTTATCACTTTTCCGTCAATTTCATTAAAGGATACAATTGTATATTCATAGCCATTTAAAGCTTCAACTAAGACATTCTCATCTTCAGACGTGGCAAAGATAATCTGTCCACTGACTTTTGTAGTTTCTGCTGCATCTCTGAGCAACTCAGCAAAACTGACCTTTTTTGCTTCTTGCTGTCTCGGCTCATCGAAAATGAGAACTCCGGGGTGATTAGTAGCAAAGTGTTGACCAACAGTGAACAAGCTAATCAAATATCCCCAAATTATTCTGATACCATCACTAGCAGATGTATCGAATCCAATATCATAGCCCTCCCTCGTTGGCAGGTAATTATCTTCAGATATCTCAACAAGTTCCGCATCAAAACTATCGAATTTATATTTCTTTAACCTCCCGACGAGGCCAGAATTCAAGAGATGTAATTTTGACACATCATTTTTTGATAGTATCCTTTGTGGCAATGATTTCTTATCAGCCATTAGCTTTTTAAATTTCTTGTGTAATTCATCCAATTCAAGACGAATATTGGTTATATCCCTAACCGCTTCATCAATTTCATCAATGCCATTCTCCAGATTAATTTTATGACGTAGATACTCTTCTTGAAGAGCAAGAGAAGGATAATCAGTTTTTTTAAGTTTGTTAATCTCAACTTTTAAAGCAGCTATTGCCGATTCAATTTTACTTTGTTCAGCTTCTTTAAACTTCAACTGATTGCTACAATCTAACAAAACAAAGTCAAAAGCCTTTATCTGCTCTTTAATAAAGCTCAAGCTACTTTCATATGTCATAAGATTCTCTTGCGATGAAAAATCTAAGAGATTATCATTATATTGAGCGCCGCAAGTTGGGCATTCATTACTTAGTAATTTAGTGGATTCATAAACACTAGAATCTGAAATTTTCTTCAAATCCTCATATTTTCTTTTATCGTCCAAAAGGTTTGCCAACCTTTTATTTGTTGAAAATATCTGATAATTTATATAGCTCTTATGGTCACTGATTTCCTGCAAAGTTAGTTCTAAACGATGAATCTCATCAACTTTTGAACTTATTGAGTTAACAACATTTAACTGCAATTCAGCATCATCAACCTGCTCAAAATTTTGAGCATTCATCGCTTTCAGTTCGCTAGCATAAACAGCCCGTAGGTCTGTTAATGATTTAATATGATCGTTTTCTTTTATAACCAGATCTATTTTATAATGATCAAACTTCACTTCAGGTTGTTCTGGAATACCTGTCACAACTGATGAAACTTTTGAAGCAATTGTTTCTGCATTTCGTTTAATGATTTTCCATTGATAAATGATTTCATCAATACTATTTTTTATAGCGCTTCTCTTAAGTATATTTTCATTAACATCAAGAGCCATTAAAAATTCAAGTGATCTTTTTTTAACTTCTTTAATACCAAATTGAGTTGGTATTGTGGCCATTATCGATGACCAACCTTTCTTTTGTTCAACAAACCATGAGGAGAATAATACTGATGGGTAAAGAGGAGTCTCTTTACCGTTGTGATTGGGAACCAGAGGTAAATCCCAACCTAAAAAGACAGTTAGCCATTTATAAAACCCCATATCTCTGTCAGTATCACCTTCTCGATGAAGAAAGTAAGAACCTCTTTTTTCTTTTCCATTAGAATGAGTTTCATCGATATAAATAATATTGTCACTTTCAAACCCAACAATATTTCTCTTCAAAGATGCAGTCACACCATTGCTATTTTTTATTTGTAAAATAACAAAAGATGAGATGACATTTATTTCTCGACCATCAATTGTCGTTAACACCTTTGTTAGAGATGGAGGAAACGGAATTTTGGCTCCCCCCATTCCCAATGCTTTCTCCATGCCTAGCGCATATGCTATTGCATTCATACATGTTGATTTACCATGTGAATTTTCCATGCGCAATAAAAACAAGCCTTTAGAAAATGGAATAGTAACTCCGTATCGGCCATCAGTAGTATTTACAACAATATCCAACGAAACAATTTCTAATGACATATTATCCTACCTGGAATATTTTATTAATATTAGTTTCGGACAATCCTTTTTTAAGCTTATGGAGTTTAAAAGATTCATCCTTGAATACATCAAGTGCTATTAAGTTAGCTGCACATAGTTCGCCCTTTTCAACTATTTTATATTTGTCATTATCTCTAATTATAAATCCTTCGGCCAACATTAACTCAAGGGCGCGATCGAGTGTAGGATCCATGCGAACCTCAGGTTTAAGACTTTCCTTGTTTAAAATCCAAAACTCAAGGCTGGCTATATTTTGATCTGACTTCAAAACCCAATTAACAACATGCATTTTTTTTAACGAGCAGCAGCCAGAACGACCAAGTATAGAAAGTATCAATAAAATTAAACTACAACGCCACAACGGCCTCATATCACAAGGTAAGTGTTCAGGCCTTTTAGTAAAGGTGAACGGTTTCCCAACTATTTCTTCTATGGTTATATGCATATCTTTTTCCACCTTAAAAGTCTAATGGGCATCGTATCAACCAGTCTGAAATAACACCCCATGTAATTTTCTCGAGATCCGCTTGTTTAAATGTTGGAACTTCATCTTCAATACATTTTTTTAAAGTTTCAATTTGATCTTTCATTATTCCTGATGGCTGGGCATTAGATGGAGCAAGCATAAAAATCCCAACCAAATTATCTTCTCTCTGCTGAATACATTTATAAACAATCTCGTAAATATCAACCCAGTTTTGCTTTAGCGTGTCTAATAGATTCTGATAATCAAGGTATTTTTGAATTAGAAAGTTTCTCATTTGCTCTTGTCTTGAAATGGAATCTTGGATCTTAGGTAATTTTAAATTCAACTTTTCGAGAAAAGAACTATTACTGCTGATAAACTCAATTGCTCCATCAACGGTTGTGTCATCTAAATTTAGACTTAATTGGTATGAGTCTCTACGAAGCAGAAAAGCTTCTTGAGAATAGTTTTCCTCAGTTTGAACAATAATTTGAAAATCGTCAGCCACATACGGCAGACCTAACTGACGAACCTCGAGAGATTTTTTTGTACAGTATAGGCTTAACTTTGCAGATTTATTATAAGGAGTCGCTAAAACCCAGCGACTTATTTTTAATGTTCCAAATAGTTTCTCTAACTCTTTTACATTATCTATAGAGAATTTTTGGATATCATTATAAATTTTACTTCGCTGTGCTTTATAAAGTTTATCAATATCACTCGACTGTTCCGGCAAATAACACTGAAAAACATGCCCATCTAAAGTATAGCATTCAAGGCCAAAATCTCCGCCATGTGAATCAGGCAAGTCACAGCAATTCGCGGGCTTATAATGTAGCCAAATAATGCTCTTAAAGAACGATTCCCATGCTTTGGGGTCGCTATGAGGGTCAATGTGCATTTCCAAGTCCGTTGAAAAAATTTTCCTCCAGTATAACCTCTTGTTCTTTATGGAGTAAATATAACCGCGCAAAAAATAGGCATCGATTAAATTGACTTTGATCGTATGCCCATAGCTCAACATCAGACTGTTAGAGCCAAAATGTTTTTTAACTTTTGAATGGAAAAATGCGCTGAAATGCCGCGTAAGAGCCTGATTTAACATATTATAGCCTCATTTATTTTTCCACCATTCAGTGTTCAAAATCGGAGATGTGGAAAAAGCTACTGAAAACCCATGATTTTTAATTAGATTCTCTTTAGCAATCTCAGCAATTAATCCTAAAGCAATTTCCCTGTCTTTTTCTTGGCTTGCGCCTTCAGTCGCCAGTCGAGCTATAAGCTCAACCCGTTCAAGCATCACTAATTCGCTTAGTCCTCTGTTCACATCACCTCCTCACGAGAACACTGTATAAACATACAGTATCATGTAATGATAAGAATTGGGAAGAAAAAATAAAAAATGTCTACCATGTATGTGCATGATATCGATGGATATTAATGCCCTGTGACTTTAGCCTTTATTCGCAATATCGCTACACGATCAAGGATTTCTCTGGCTTTTTTCTGGTATGAAGGAGCCGCAGCATATAGTTCTCCTTTCGCCGTTCCGCGTAACCATTTGCCATCAAAACAACTCTTACCACCCTCCATCAAGTGCAGGGCTTCGCCCCGGCAGATGGTGATGCCGGTTGTCAGATGTATCTTATCGATAGTTTTCGCTATAGCTGCATTTTGCTCGTCCGTTCCGTGGATAAAATTGCGGCGCTCGGTCGACTTTTTATCCCTTAACCGGTTCGTTAGCTGCCGTCGCTGATATCGATTAAGTGGTTTTGATAAATCCAGCTCCGGTGGATCGCTCTCGCTCCCCGTACAGTTATTGACAGAACTCCGAGAGGGCGCGGTCGCGCCCTTAAGGTCAACGGCCAGATCAAAGGCGCGTTTCGGGACAATCTTCCACTGAGTGAGGCGGGTCAGAATCGGTGAACCTGTGCCGACTGTAGCGTCGTACACGCCACGAATGCAGACAGTCTCCTCGCCGTACTGGTTGAACTCAGCGCGAGACTCATAGAGCGTGCGTACCTGCAAATCATCACGACGGACAAACGCGCCGCCCTGCGCGTTGACATAGCCCGCCCAATCACCGGCGTCAGCGGCATCGTGTACGGCAGCAAATTCCACGCTAAGACCGTGGGCGGTTTCGGTGTCAGCCAGTCGACGCAATTCGCGGTAGACCGTTACCGGCGCGCCACCGATAAACTGAAATTGCCGGATATGCCAGCGAGCAGCCCAGGCTGAAACAGCGGGAGCAGTCTCTTTCAATAATTCGCCGCTTTCGTCATCTTTCTCACCATCAAGCGCATAGCCGTCAATATTCTTGGAAATGTATTTAGCAACGTACCCCGTTGCGCTCCCTTTCTCCGCGTCGATAGCCTCGGCGTGAAAACGGGCTTTTCTGGCTTTATCGCTGCTGAGCTCGTTCTCATCTTCTTGCCACGCATAATCACGAATAACCTTGCGAACGCGCTCGACATCTTCCGGCAGCATAAACATCAACATGTGCCAGTGCGGCGTTGCATCGTGATGTGGCTCAGCGACGCGGATGCCAAAAATACGGATTTCTTCGCGGTGAAGTTTGGCGCGGATGCGCGCCCAGAGAGAGGTTAAATAATTCTGCGTATCGGACGGGCTCGCACCGTTCCATTTGTGATTACGGTAGCCCGCTTTAGTTGTGGCGTGATATTTCGACGGTGCGGTCAGCGTATAAAATTCACCGACATAACCAAGCTCATTACAGATATTTTCGAACCCACGAATGCGGGTCATCAGCTCGCAGCGGCGAATGGCCGGATTAGCAACCGACCCGTCGTATTTTTCAATGAGACTAATGCGGTTGCCGTCTTCGTCTTCCAGCTCCAGACCTTTCAGAAATTCGCGGGTTCGGCGCTTTTGCTCACGCCAGTCTGTCACGCATGATTTGCTGGCATAGGCGTGTTTTTTCTTGCTGACGTTGCCAACGGCAATTTGCAGATGTTCGCGCCAGGCAGATGCGACACAGCGCAAGCGACCACGCCACCATGTTTCATTAAACATGCGCATCACTGCCGGTGCGATCTCGTCCTGGCCGACATATTTGCCTGTAACGCGCTCCCAGTGCGGCGGAGTGACGTTGAACTGCATCGAAATCATACCGGCGCGCATGTACCAGCGATAAAGCGTCTTGAGTTCTCCGGCATCGGAATCGTCATGATTCGCCAGCTCACCACGAATAAAATTCGCGATGTCGGCGGCAAGGAGGTCAATGTCAGCTTTCGACATATCCGGGAGCCGGTTAAACCGCGCCACCATATTCACCAGGCGTGAGGCCAGATATTGCAACACGCCGGTATCAAAATGGCCGTTAAAAATGGCGGCAGATACATCGTGATTAATGCCGGTGGACTTATATTTTTTTGCGACCAGCTCAAGGCGCGGCAATGCTTTTTTGCAGAAGCTGATTAAAAAGGCATTGGCTCGCTGGCTGTCGTGATGTTGTTCCAGAGTGGCGGCGGTGCGGTACACGTCATAACGGACGCATTCAGGCTGAAGCGATAACGCCTTACGCGCATGCAGCAACGCCGCAATCATATGATCGCGGCGATGCTGTTCGGCGTAGGTCAGATAAGGGCTGGCGATGGCTGACCGTGGTGAGTTCCACGGCCAGGCATAGGTTACGTTTACCGTCATGTTGCGCTGGCCTGGCGGCGCTCAATGCTTAACATCACATATCCCGGCGCCCATTCGCTGACATCAGTGATATGGGTAATCCGCACGAAAATAAAAGCACCTGTAAACCCGACAAGATTTGCATCATGTTCGGACTCGCCATATTCATTGAGATAGAGCGAATCCCCGACCGCGAAATCACGGTCGGCGCGACGAAACTCCGCTTTTTTAATACCTAGAAGAACATCCCGAAAATGTTCAGGTCGTATCCTGAGTTGGTGCGTCGTGCTCATATCGCCCCCCTGTAATGCTTATTTTTGAGTTCAAGCATTTGCTGACAGGTCACGCAAAGCGTTACGCCATAAATCGCCATGCGACGGGCTTCCGGGATTGGGGCTTCACACTCTTCGCAGATAAAACGCGATGGCGCGCTTATACGGCTGCGTGCGTTGTTGATATGGCGCTCGCGTTCTTCCTGCTCGCGCTGTTGGATGTGATCCATTGCGTCGGCCATCAGTGAAGCTCCTGAGATTCGTTTTCGTAGCGAACGGCTTCAAGGCGCAGCAGTTCCGCCGCTTCTTTACCGCTCAGGCCTTTTTTAGTGATATGGATAGCCAGCGCCTCAAGACGGATAGACACGGCTAAAGCGCGGTCTCGGCGCTCTTCGTTTTTGGCTTTATTAAGCAAGCTGACCAGTACATCGTTATCAGCTTCAAAATTGCGGGTTTCGATATTTTGCATTTTGCTTTCTCCTGAATTTGGGCAAAGAAATGCCCGGCGGGTTTACGCCATTAAATTTCTGTTGGTATTAATTCGGCATGGTTAGCCGTTTGGGAAATAAGCTCACGACTGCGCGAAAATGGTTCATTGCTGAAATAAGCGCTTTTTTCTCGTCAGTAGTCAGCTCATTTAATTTGAGCCCGTGACGAGCTGCCGGTATTTTTGCCAGAAAGAAAATAGCGGCCAGTGCGCGCTCGTTGTCTTCATGCTGTGGGTCGCGTGTATCGCGCATATTCGCGACGAATTGCTCGACCTCTTTCCAGCTATCACCCCAGAAACGCCCGCGTATTTCGGCGATATGATTCAGGCCGGCCATGCGCGCGCCAGTGCTCAGCGGAACCGTTGCGGAAACAGCTTCGATAGCCATACAGCCCCCTTGAAAGAAACAGGCTTTGCCTGAGTTTGTGAGCGCACCGGATGCCAGCGCTTACCGTTCTCGCCGACAATCCAGCCGTGTCCGTAATGCATGGCAGGGCTTTGCTTAACGAGCAAAGACGCGAATGAAGGTTCGTTATTCATCCTCACCTCACATCAGGCCAAATGACGCGCCGAGACCGCTGACGGTATCGACGACACTGGACATTGCCGGGTTAGCCTGGAGGCGCGCTTGTAGTGCCAGAGCTGTCAACGAAAGCATGCGTATACCAGAATTCACACTCTCGACCATACTGTGCTTCCTTGCCGGGGTGAGACGTTCAGAGGAAACAGCACCGCCAGCCAGATCGCCAAGCTCAGTCATAGCGCGCATGACATAGGTTTGTAATTTATCTTTTGCCAGTTCGTTGACCGGTACACAGGGTAAGCAGTGAAGCATCGCCAGAAAGCCGTCAACCAGCGCCGAGTCTTCTGTAAGATCGGTAAGTAGCCAAATTTCCGGCGGTGTGAGGTGGTGAGGCTGCTCCGGGTTGAGCTTATTGCGCAGAGTCTGGACATTCATCCCCGCGCGCTCAGCCAGTTTCGCCATGTTGTGACGCTGCGCGAAAGCCCGGCACGCTTCGTCATAGTGTGGATGTTTGGAAACCTGAAAATTAAACATGATTCGCCTCAATCAAATTGATACGCTGATTTACGCATTAAGCGAAATATCACATCCGCTTAACGCTTGAACGGTTAGCGCTGCCATGTTGATTTCTATCAGTGCCTTCTTATGCTTACCCTTAGGCTTGATAGGCAATTTTCCATATTCAATAAGGTTCTTAGCGGTTTCCTTATTGGTTCCAGTACGGCGACAGTACTCATCTAAAGGCAGATAAGGCTCCGGGATGACAATTGTAATACTAGGTCGCATAGTGCAAACTCCCTGTTTGGCCGATAAGGCAATATCGGCTTATATGAGGCATTATCTAACATAGAGGCTAGGTTAATTAGATAAATTCTAAATGTCAATTTCATTTAGATAATGTCTAATTACCTTGAGATTGGATGGCAAGATTTCGTATTGACCCAGATACTGACAGCGCGCCAGTGCTGGATCGGGTGATTGAAGCGTATGGCTTCACACAAAAAATGCAGCTTGCGGAACATTTAGACATGGCTGCGAGTTCTCTTTCCTCACGCTATAAACGCGGAGGCTTACCAGCGGATATCATGCTTAAATGCATGGCAGAAACGGGCGTAACGCTCGAATGGTTGGCTACCGGCAATGGCAAAAAGTTTGATAATGAAGAGTTAGATATTCTAAAAATGCCGCGAACAAAAATCGTGGATGGCCAACTCTATGACTCAGGCATGCTCATGCTTGATAAAGCCTTATTCGTGCAAGGTAAACCAATCCCTCAAAACGCTGTTTGCATTCTGGACGGCATGAGCCAGTACATCGTTGAACAAAGCTTCACTGAGGTTTACGACGATGAATGGTTAGTAGAAATTGAGGGGAAAACTAGCATTAGACTGCTCACCCGCATTCCAGTGAAAAAAGTACGGGTTAGCGGTGTAGGTGCAGCATTTGATTGTTCTATTGATGATATAAAAATCATAGGACGTGTTGTATTAACTATTAAATAGCTCAAGGATTAGGCATGTTAGATTACAAAACAGCATCAAAAGATCAGCTCAAAGCAGAAATGAAACGCCTTGCCGCCGTCGTTTCTGATACTTCATTTGGTACAAAAAAAGAATTTTTTCACCTTCCTCAAATTCTGGGAACAAATGAAATCCCGCTAGCAATCGCTAGCGGTTCAATGGATGGCAATACATGGCTAATCACTCTTACAAATCAGAGGGTGATTTTCCTGGATAAGGGAATGTTTTACGGCGTGAAACAGGTGGATGTAAATCTGGAAAATATTGTTAGTGTTGGCGGGAAAACTGGTCTTGTACTTGGGGAAATAACAATCTCAACAACAGGGCAAAACTACACCATTAAAAACGTTCCTAAATACGCAGTGGTTCCCTTCACTAATTTAGTGAACGAGACCAGAAATCTCTATGCCTCCAGTCAACAAGCAAGCTCCGTTCAACAAGCGAATAACTCATCATCCTTTGATAACGTGATGGATAAAATTGAAAGGCTGGCGGAGATGAAGGAAGAAGGGATTTTGACCGAGGAAGAGTTCCAACAACAAAAACAACGTATTCTTAACCCTTAAAATTATGCCGGTTAGAAAACTTTCAAACGGTCAATGGATTGCTGATTTCTATACCATTGACCGAAGCAACGGTAAAGAAGGCAAGCGCGTTCGCAAAAAGTTTGCAACTAAAGGCGAAGCGCTAGCTTTTGAAAATTACACGCTTCAGAAAATCGATGATTCACCCTGGCTTGGAGACGGTGAAGATAAGCGACGCCTGACGGATTTGGTTCACCTCTGGTTTGATCGGCACGGCATCACGCTTCGTGACGGTGAGAAGCGCAAAAAATCTATGCTTTGGGCGGCTGAATGCATGGGCTCCCCCCTTGCTTCTGAGTTTAGTGCCCAGCTTTTTGCGGCGTACCGGGCTAAACGGCTTGATGGTCATTTCGCTCGTACAAAGCGAATCAGCAAAGTTTCGCCACGGACAATGAATCTTGAGCTCGCTTATTTTTTAGCAGTGTTCAATGAGCTTAAACGCCTGGGCGAATGGTCAGCGCCAAACCCCCTCGAAAATGTCAGGCATTTTCGTACCGATGAAAGCGAGATGGCATATCTTACAGGTGAACAAATCGATCAGCTTTTGCAAGAGTGTCGTAACAGTTCAGCCAAAGATTTAGAGATGGTCGTTAAAATCTGCCTTGCTACAGGTGCGAGGTGGAGCGAAGCGGAAACTCTTAAGAAGTCGCAAATATCGGCTGGAAAAGTGACATTCGTTAAAACAAAAGGTAAAAGAAACCGCACTATCCCCTTACATCCATCCTTAATTGCTGAGCTACCCAAAAAGAACGGAGCACTCTTTACCCCCTGCTACTACGCATTCAGGAACGCACTTGAACGGGCGGAAATCGGTCTTCCTTCGGGTCAGTTAACACACGTCTTACGTCATACCTTTGCGAGCCATTTTATGATGAATGGTGGAAACATTCTGGTTCTTCAAAAAATCTTGGGTCATACCGATATAAAAATGACAATGCGTTACGCGCATTTTGCTCCAAATCATTTAGAAGAAGCTGTAACATTAAATCCTTTAGCGAGGAAGCAATGAATATAAAATTTAATTTTGCATCTTGGGCAACTATCTCTACATACGCCATTGGAAACGGAATTCTTTATTCTTGGTCATTTTGGAGTGTATTCAATATAAATATATTGCAATTCGTTTCAGCTTATGACCTGCTTCCATCTGTGCTTTTTGTTTTAGCTATTCCACTGATTTTGTATATATCTTATTTCTTTTTCTCTACATTATTCCTTGATCCTTCTGAAAAATTTACCGAAATTTATAACGATACATCTCGACCACAATGGTTAAGACGATGCATCCTCGCCGCAGTAATTTTAACTTACTTAGCTGGGATTGTTAGTTTGATATATCTTTATAATATCACTGAAGGGTATTTCAGAACGACAGTAATAGTACTCGCGATTTCACTTCTTGTTTCATTTATTCTAATTAAAAAAAACAAAACAATCCTTTCTGAATTTGGTAGCCTCAGAAGACCTTTAGTTTATTTTATCATTATCACACCTATATTTATATATACATTCGCATCATTCAAAGCAGCGAATATAATAAATGGTGCTGAAACATTTTATGTTTCCTCTGACTCCCCATGTACTCAAAATACAAATACTCGTTACAGGTATATATCCAGCATATCGGATACAGCCTTTGCTATGTCCACAGAAGATAATTCATTATGTATATTTAAGTTTAAATATCTCAAACTTGTTCCGGAGTATGGAAACTTCGTTCTAAAGATGAAGCCCTGAACCCAAAAAAGTGTCGCAAAAGTGTCGCGCCAGCATAGACTTATTGACCTATATTGCCTCATATTGACTTAATAACACATTGAAAAATAAATAAGTTATTGTTTTTCGGTTGTCGTTAATGGAACTCATAATCGCTTGGTCGTTGGTTCAAACCCAACAGGGGCCACCAAATTTTAGATTTAAAATCATATAATTAAGCCACTTCGATTGAAGTGGCTTTTTTGTTTCTGGATTCTGGCGAGTCGCCAAAATGGCGGCTGATGTTAAATAAATACCAAAAACTTCCGCCAAAAAAGCCTGGGGTAATCATGCCGATAGGTTCTCTCATCCGGCTATATATCTAGGGCAGGATGTTACAGTCAGTTTCTCGCAGAACATTACCTCTGGTAAAAAAGTGGCTGCACTTTATCATCCTGTCAGCAAACGTATAATTCGTGTTCATCATGCATCACACACGGCAAACAACGGGGATAATTATGAAGCTGTGGAATAAACGTACTCTTTTCACTTTAGCCGTGTTGTCGTTAGCCAGAATTGCGCAGGCAGAAAGCATTCAGTGCCCGCAATTCCCCTCCCTGACGATGAAACAACATGCCCTGACGGATGCCAGCTTGTTTGTCGGGCCGCCAAAAGAACAGGTCGAACTCATGCCGGATACGGATAAAGACACTGCCTGGACCCTGGCAGATTATCAGGACGAAGCAAGGCAGCATAAGACATCGCTCTACGTTGTTTGCCGGTATAAAAATACGCTGCAAACTGTCGAATTGGTGGTTCCGGCAACGGCGCAGAAATGCTCGGCCTCATATGACCAGCACAATAATCTGATCGCCCATTGCCAATAATCCCGCTACAGTAAGCGAGGAATGAAATAGTGGCGTTCGAAATGAGCTAAGCGCTGATTTTTTGAATAATTGCCCCCGCACGCCACAGCATATCGACCTGACTCGTGGCACCGAATAACCTAATCAGCAAGTTTCTCATCTCTTCGATGTGCAACTTCTGCGCTTAAAAAGTTAATCCTTCAGCCGCGTCTATACCGGCAGAAATGCGCGGAATTTACCGTACCGATGCAAAAAGAAAAGCGAAGTAAAAAGCCTGTCAAATTATCAACCTGCCGATTTGATATTTACTCACCCACCTCCTAATCTTCCTTCATCAGACCAATGAGCAATGCATTGGGCCATGCTACCGCAGAGGCGAAAACCGCTGCACAGAGTGGGAGAATTTGCCGTGAGTTTCCAGCCCAGATATGCCAGCAGTGAATCTCCTGATCCGGTCGAAGCCGTTGCCCAGTTTGCCGCCCAAATCGGTCATGATGATGTTGAAACCATCCTTTTCTTTTGCTCTCCGGATTACGATCTGGAGGTGTTAGGCCGCGAATTAAAAAACACCTTCTCCTGCCCCTGCATCGGTTGTACCTCTTCCGGTCATATTGGCACTGAAGGCTTTCAGCATTCTGGGCTGCTGGGTCTCGGGCTGAGCGATGGTTTTCACGCCCGCGCGTTTATCATTCATCCTCTGCTTGAATACACCTCGGTCATTACGGATATCGCAGAAACCATTCGCCGCGACAGCGAAGAGAGACCAAACCTGCATCGTTTTGGTCTGCTGCTGGTGGATGGTCTGTCGATGGCCGAAGAGCGGCTGGTGGCAAACCTTTATCAACAGATTGGTAATGTACCCCTCATTGGCGGCTCTGCCGGTGACGATCTGCGTTTCGAAAAAAGCTTTATTTATGATGGCGATGGTCATTTTATCTCTGACGCTGCCGTTTTCGCGGTTATCGAAACCAGTTCACCGGTCGCCACGTTTAAGATCCAGCATTTTGTACCCAGCGATGTTGAGCTGGTTATCACCGAGGCGGACGCGGAAAAACGGCTCATTATGGAGATCAACGGTGAACCTGCCGCGCAGATCTATGCCGAATCCCTTGGTCTTACCGTCGATGAATTGACACCAACTGTCTTTTCCCGCAACCCGCTGGTGCTCTCTTTCGGCGATGAGCCTTACGTCCGTTCCATTCAGAAAATGAACGACGATCTCTCGCTTACCTGTTATTGCGCTATCGAAGAGGGGCTGATCGTCTCGATCGGCAAAGCGGAAGATCCGATCCAGACGTTTAGCCAGGCGTTTGAAAAAGTGCACGAGACGATCCCCAATCCTGCCGTCATCATCGGCTGCGATTGTATCCTGCGCCGTCTCCAGTTCGAAAAAGAGGGGCTGGAACAGCAGATCGGTGAAATCATGGTGCAGAACCGGGTGGTAGGGTTTTCAACCTACGGTGAGCAGTACAACGGGTTGCATGTCAACCAGACATTTACCGGTGTCGCCATTGGAGGGTAAATATCATGTCGCTCTTTTCCGAAGCCTCTACCCCGCCTCTTTCCCCTGCTGACTACGAGCGCAAACTCGCAGCCAGGGATAAAACCATTGATGTGCTGAAACGCCGCATCGCCCAGGAAGCCCGGCACAGTCACGCCACACCATTTGCCATTCTCGAACAAAATGTCGGGCTTGAGAAAGTGGTCGCGCGTAAGACAATGGAACTCGAAAACGAACGGCATGAGCTGGAAAAGGCGCTGGCCGAGCTGCGTCTGGCGCAGACCCAGCTACTTCAGGCGCAAAAAATGGAGTCTATCGGTCAGCTCGCCGCCGGTATCGCCCACGAAATCAACACCCCGACGCAGTATGTTGCCGATAATGTCGGCTTCATCAAAGGTGCTACGGACTCGCTGCTAAAACTGCTGAATGCCGCCCTCGCGCTCGCGGACGTTGCGCGCGAAAAAATGGCCGATGATCCGGTAATGGCAGAGTTCGATACGACGCTCAAACGCACAAAAATTGATTTTCTGCGTCGACAAATTCCAGGCGCGCTGGACGAGTCTCTGGAGGGGCTTGAGCATATTGCGCGGATTGTCGCCGCGATGAAGGAGTTTTCCCACCCTTCGAAGAATGTGAAAGAGCGGATAGATGTGCGCGATGTGATTAATACCACGGTCACGGTGGCCCGCAACGAATGGAAATATGTGGCGGAGCTCGAAACTAACATCGCCGACAACTTACCGCAGCTCCCCTGCCTGCGTGACATGGTCGGCCAGGCCATTCTCAACTTGGTGGTCAATGCCGCCCACGCCATTGCGGATACCCTGCAGGAAGGAGTGAAAGAGAAAGGCCGCATCGTTATTTCAGCATTACAGAACGGCGACTATTTAGAAATCCGCGTCCAGGATGATGGCAGTGGCATACCCGCAGCGATCCGCGACCGCATTTTCGATCCGTTCTTCACCACTAAAGCGGTGGGTAAAGGGACTGGACAAGGCTTAGCGATTGTCTACTCCACCGTGGTGGACAAACATAATGGGAAGATTCGCTGCGAGTCAGAAGAAGGCGTGGGTTCCACGTTTATCCTGCAATTTCCGCTCCATTGCCGCGACGAGGATGAGCCTGCATGCAAGTGATGTTCGTTGATGACGAAAGCCGGGTGCTTTCAGGCATTGAGCGCGCCATCATGTTGCAAGATATCGACTGGGAGTGCCGCTTCGCCAACAGCGGCCCTGAAGCGCTGACCATGCTGGAAGACACACCGGCGGATGTCGTGGTCTCTGATATGCGTATGCCCTTTATGGATGGCGCAGAGTTACTGGCGCAGGTGCGCAACCGCTGGCCGGGTACGATACGTATCATTTTATCCGGCTACTCAGAACCCGGTGCCACCCAGCGTATGCTGGAAGTTGCACATCGATTTGTCTCGAAACCCTGCGACAGCGCGACGTTAATAGCGATAATTGAAAGCGCGCTTTCTCTGCGCACCATGTTCAACGATCCGACGGTGCTCGACATGGTCGGTCGAATCAATCAGTTGCCCGCCGCACCGAAGGTGTTCACTGACGTTCAACATCTTCTCAATAACCCAGAGAGCGATACCCGGCAGATTGCCGAATTGCTGGGCAGCGACCCGGCGCTGAGCGCCAAAATCATGCAGCTTGCGAACTCAGCCTGGTTCAACAGAGGTTCGCCGATCCACGATATCGGTAGCGCTATTACGCTTCTCGGCATGGATCAGGTGAAATTGCTGGTGCTGGCATCACACTGTTTTACCGATGCGAAAAGGGATCCTTTGGTCAGCGAATTACGCCGGGTCTCTCTTCTTGCCTCTTCACTCGCCGCCCGCATGACGGGCCATCAGGGGCTGGAATCCACCGCCGCGCTACTCGCGAATATTGCGAAGCTGATCCCCGAAATGAGCGAGATCGGTAGCGAAACAACCACATGTAATGCTATTCCCATGCATTCAGCAGTGGGCGCTTACCTGCTGGCAGTGTGGGGATTACCGCTGGAGATTGTCGAAATAGTGGCGGAGCAGGCCAAGCCCTCACGTTTCGCACATGATGCATTCGGAGCGTCTGGTGTGGTGCATGTCGCTGTGGCGTTGGCCAACAACAGCCCCCCCGATCGCGATTATCTTGAAAAAGCAGGCGTGCTTGACCAGCTCCCCTTATGGCAACAGATGCTCGCTAACCTACAGGACACACTTCATGACTGATACCGCCTTGCCCAGGGTGTTGTGCGTAGATGATGAACCTAACGTGCTCGCCGCGATGGAACGAAACCTGTTTGGCGAATTTGATGTGGTGGTGGCCCCAGGCGGCGAAGCCGCTCTGGACGCTGTTCGTTGGGGAGAGCGCTTTGCGGTAATCATGTCCGACATGCGCATGCCCGGCATGGATGGCGCCACCTTTCTGGCAAAAGCGCGGGAACTCTCGCCCGATAGCGTGCGGATCCTGCTTACCGGGCAGGCCGATGTAGAGTCCTCTATCGCCGCCATCAATAAAGGCGCCATTTTCCGCTATCTCTGCAAACCGTGTCCGAAAGAAGAACTGGTCGCGGCGCTTAATGACGCTGTGCGCCAGTATCGTCTCGTCTGCGCAGAAAAAGAGCTGCTGGCAACCACCCTTACCGCTTCGGTCAAAACGCTGACGGAAGTGCTTGCCATGGTCGCACCGTGGGCGTTTCAGCGGGCGGCGTTCGCCCAATCTTGCGTTCGCCACGCGCTGCCGAAGCTGGAGTGGCCAGATGAGTGGATTTACACGATTGCCGCGTCATTAAGCCAAATTGGCTGTGTTGGTATTCCCGCCGATATCGTTCAGGCCGATGCCGCTCAGCGCAAACTCTCCGAGGAGGAGAAAAAACTGCTGCTGGGGCATCCCGACGTCGCGGGAAAGCTGGTGGAAAATATTCCCCGTCTTGAACTGGTCGCCGGGATCATTCGCCACCAGGCAAAAGAGCCGGCGACGAATGTGCCGCTTGAGGTTTTACGCGGTGCCCATCTGCTGCGCGCAGCCCTTGAGCTGGAGCGACATGCGGCGCGGGGATGGAGCCTGGAGCGGCCATGGGAAATTTTACGGGCGGCGCACCCACCGTTACCTGAATACATCATTAAATCCCTGTCAGATTTCCGCTCCAATGTGACCGGCGTGCGCTCTGCGCGTATACGCGAGCTGATGCCGGGTTGGGTGGTAGACGAAGATATCCGCACCACCAATGGCTTAATGGTGCTGACCAAAGGGCACGAATTGACCGACACGGCGATCTCGGCATTACAACGCTTGCTCGCGGCTAATGCCATTGAGGAACCCATCCGGGTTCGCGGGCTGCCAGACAGCACCGCATCGGCATGATCGGTACGCGATTGGGAGAGTAATCGCGTCGTTATGTTGCAGAGAGGTAAATCGTTGCAGGCGAGGCAAACACCCCGCCATAAAGCAATTTTTTGCTCATTTCGCGGCAAAAAGGCGCCATAAACGCAATTTTCACGGAAAGACTAACGCATTGAAATATGTCCCATGTAATATGGCTCCGGGCTATTGCGAGATTTGCATCCATGGTCCAGATTTGATGAATTAACAACTCCCTTTAACACACTCAACGCGCTTTGACGAAACGCCATGAACAAACCTATAAAACGGCTTGAAATCATCAAATACGCCATTGAACTGGAGGATGACGGCATCATCCTCAGCCAGCTTCCTTTACTCAAAAATGAAGTTACGGACCCGGAGTTAGCGTTTATCGTTCACGCACTTGAAGAGAAAAATTACAGCGAAGCGATGCGCGCCATCACCGTCTGGCTGCAAAACCAGCGCTCAGTGGTCAGCTGGCAGGATCCGCAAGTGGCCGCCAGCAAGCTGGAACTGAAAGCGCTGGAAGAGCAAATGCGCGAACTCATTGATAAACGTAATGCGCGTATCCAGTTGCTGGATGAATTCAACGATCTCTACTTAACTCGCCTTGGGCCACTGATGTCGCAAATTTTGCGGCTGCGTAAAACGCTGGCCGAAGCGGCGGTGCGCCGCCAGGAAGCGGAAGCGCGCCGTCGCGAGGCGGATTATCTGCGCTGCCAGAAATACCTGTCGCAAGCCGTGGACGTTTTAGTGACCTTGACGCAACGCTGGCAGAGCATGCCACCGCACTCATTACAGGCGGCGGAAGCGCGCAAGCATCTGCAACAACAAAGCGAGCTGATTGCCTCGCTGCTCGCCGAAGCGCAGGAACTGGAGCGCGGCCTCACGCGGGAGGAAGAGCCCACGCGCCAGGCGCGCGACGAAGCGCGTCAGGAGTATGAAAGCTACCAGGAGCAGCAGCACGACGCGGAAAAACGCTTTAGCTTCGAGCAGAAGATGAGCGAAGACGAACGTCATGAGCTAAAACGCCTGTGGCGCCAGGCCAGTAAGCTCTGCCACCCGGACCTGGTGGATAATGAACTGAAAAACGACGCTCACAGCATGATGGTGCAGCTTAACCAGGCGCGCCAGCGTGGCGATCTGAGCGCCATCCGCTCGATTTTGACCCGTCTGCAAAAAGGGCTGGAGCCATTAATGGCGAGCGATCGTCTCAACGATCTGCAGCGTCTGCGCCAGCGCATTGTTGAAGTCAAACAGCATATTGCCAGCCTGATTGAAGAGCTGGCGACGCTGGAAAAAGAGGAATCCTGGCAGTTGATCTCCACGCTTGGCGACAGGGAAACCTACTTCCGCCAGCAGGAGAAAGCGCTGGCCGAGATCCGCCAGACGCTGGAGCAGCAGGTCAGCGAAGCCGAGTACGACGAAGTGGCCTGAGCGCAACAAGCCCGGTAATCGTACCGGGCTTTGTGTTTATTTCTTGTGCCAGTAGGCTTGCGCACGCACCAGTTGTTGATCGATGTTGGCAGATTCAAAGCGATCCATCAGCGATTTCACTACCTCCCCTTCCCCGGTCAGCCAGATAAAATAGTCGTTTTCCGGCACGCTTATCGCCGCCAGTTTGTCGGCAACGGCCTGCGGGTGATGCCCCGCCACCCACTGAATATCAAAGCCGTTTATATCCGCGAAATAATCTTGATAAGCAACATCCGCAATGCTCACCACCGCTGTGACCTGCGGGCGTGCAGCAAGCTGGCTGAGCGCTTCAAGACGGCGGCGCAGCGCCGGCATACCGGATTCATCGCACACATATAACTGCCAGGCGTAATCTTCCGGCACCACCAGCGAACCGCGTGGCCCGCCAATAGTCAATTTATCGCCCACCTGCGCCTGCATCGCCCAGCGACTCGCTACGCCGCCGTCGTGAATATAGAAATCCAGTGCCAGTTCGTGGCGGCTGGCATCGTACAGCGGCGTATAGTCGCGGGAAGCCGGGCGCGGGCCATCGCCCCAGACGATACCTTCATCGGTCACGACTGGCGGTACAAAGGGCGTACCCGGCTGCGGGAAGAAGACTTTACTGTGATCGTCAAAGCCGCGGGAGGTGAAGCCATCCAGTTGCTCGCCGCCGAGCACAATGCGCTGGAAGCCCGCACCTGGGCGTTCGACGCGCAAAACAGTTAACTCGCGAAAGCGCAGCTCATTGCGCACGCGCTGGGGATAGCGTTGAGAGTGGGTTGTCATAATCGGCCTTCGTGAACGTGAATACGATATATCTAAATGTTGTGCAAATGATAATGATTGTTGATTAGGCAGAAGGCAAGATCTTTTTAAGATATAGCCACACGAAAGCGCACCGGTTGCTAAATCAGGAAATAAAGTCATTAAAAATCATGCAATTAAATAAAAAACACCGTCAGTGTTGTTTAAGTTGGTTATTTTAGATATAAATTAGATATATCAAATTAAATGAGTAAGCAGCTATGCGTCATCATCACGTCAATACCGACAGGGAGCACCACCACGGACACGGCAGCCGACGCCAGCGCTTTTTCGGTCACGGCGAATTACGTCTGGTGATCCTGCATTTGCTCAGCCAAAACGCCAGCCACGGCTATGAGCTGATCAAAGCCATTGAAGCGCTGACGCAGGGCAACTACACACCCAGCCCTGGTGTGATTTATCCCACTCTGGATGCTCTGCAAGCGCAGCAGTTAATTACCGTTAGCGATGAAGAAAACGGACGCCGAATAATCGCCATTACGCCGCAGGGCACGGAGTGGCTGGCGGAAAATGCGCCATCGCTGGCACAGATTGAAGAGCGGATTAAAGCACGCAACGTTGGCTATCAACTGCGCAAAAACCCACAGATGAAACGGGCGCTGGAGAACTTTAAAGCGGTACTGGATTTACGGGTGAATCAGGGGGAAGTCAGCGCCACGCAGCTTAAACAGATAATCGGCATTATCGACCGCGCAGCGCTGGAGATTTCACAACTCGATTAAACTGCCTGTGGCACGTCGCGCAGGCGGAACACCTGCACCAGCTCGCGCAGATGTAACGCCTGATCGTTCAGCGCCGCTGCTGCTGCTACCGACTCTTCCACCAGGCTGGAGTTCTGCTGGGTGGTGGAGTCAATCAGGCCAATCGCGCTGTTAATCTGCGAAATACCATCGGTCTGCTCGCGGCTCGCCTGACCAATTTCGCGCAGGATAACATCCATCTCTTCCACATTACTGACCATACCGTTAATCAGCGCACTGGCTTTTTCGACCAGCGCCATGCCTTCACGAGTCTGGCTGGTAGAGCTTTCAATCAGATGGCGAATATCGTTGGCAGAGGAAGCGCTCTTCTGGGCTAACTGACGAACTTCACCCGCCACAACCGCAAAACCACGACCGTGTTCACCGGCGCGCGCCGCTTCGACCGCCGCGTTCAGCGCCAGAATGTTTGTCTGGAAGGCAATTGCGTCAATCAGGTTGATAATGTCGGACATACGATTGGACGTGTCGTTAATCACGCGCATCTTCTCGGTGACCTGCTTCATCATCTCGCCGTTGTTCTTCACGACCGTCGCCGCATCGGCAGAAAGGTGGGTCGCTTCGGAGGTGTGATCGGCGGTGTTTTTCACCGTCGCGGTGATCTGCTCCATGGACGCCGCCGTCTGCTCGACGGAGCTGGCCTGCTCTTCGGTACGCGCCGCCAGATCCTGGTTACCGGCCACAATCTGCGCCGCCGCGCTGGAAATACTCTCTGAGCCGTTTTGCACCTGATGAACGATCTCAACAAGACGGTTTTTCATCTCCATCAGCGCACGCAGCAGTACGCCGGTTTCATCGCGGTGGCGAGAATCGATGGTACGCGTCAAATCGCCATCGGCAATCGCTTCAGCAAAGGCAACCGCCTCACTCAGCGGGCGCGTGATCATCCGTACGATATACCAGCCAATCAGGCTGCCCATGCCGATGCTAGCAATCGCCAGCAGAATCAGCATCAGGCGGTTAGAACTGAAATCGTTCTGCACCTGCTCGCCCGCCGCACGCATTTGCCCATCCTGAATGGCGATCAGCGCCAGCACCCGCTCTTTATAAGCATTCTGGATGTTAATGGTTTTGGTCATCATCTCCTGAATCGCACCCGCGCGGTCGTTATTTTTAACGGCATCGAGAATGCGGAAACGTGAGTCGAGGTACTGCTGGCGCACGGTGCGGATGTCGGCGAGGATTTTCTGCGATTTATCATCACGCAGGTTTTTAGATAAATCCTCCAGCAGAGCGGTAATGTGGGAGCTTATCTCAGCAAGCTGCTTTTGCGACTCACCGGTCCATTTGCCGTCGCTATCCAGCAGCATCAGTTGCTGGGTGCTGACAAAGGTCTGGAAATTATCAATAAGCTGATTCGCTTTTACCGTGGTTGGGTAATCCTCATGCACAATCTCTTGCATTCCGTTATTCGCGCGGTTCAGGCTGAAGAGAGACAGACAGGAACTCACTACCATTAACGCAATAAAAAAGCCGAACGCCAGAAATAATTTCGTGCCGATTTTTACATCATGTAAAAACATATATTCTCCATGGGTTTGATTATTTTATTGACGAAAGTTCCGCGCCCTCACCCTAATGGCGCGCTTAAGTCCCTGGCGCAAATTAAAAGAATGCAGCCACTAGCCGTTATCGGTAACGTTAGCGCTAACTTTATGAGTTTGATCGTTTTTTTAGTTACTTAATGAACTTTCTGATAGCAATCAACTATTAATAATGATCAATCGATCGTTATATATACGAAAATAAAGATTAGCGCAGGGCATATTAATATCGCTACATCAGATTTAACTCTGCATAAAATAAGAGGCGCGAAAATATATTAATACTTCACAATGCGAACTGTGCTTAATATAAAATTAACAAAATATATATATCGCACTTACATGAAATGGCAGAAATCAAGCGCTTACCAATAAAAAACCACCAGCGCGCGGCCAGTGGTTTTTTAAGAGCAACGTAAACTGTTAGTGCAAAACGGCGACGGCATCCTGCAGGCGGGCGGCGCGATGTTTAACCATTGCCGAAACCGCCGCGCTCTCCTCTACCAAACCAGCGTTTTTCTGCGTGATGGCATCCAGTTCCGCCACTGCGCGCGTCAGTTCAGAAAGCCCGGTAGCCTGCTCCGATGTCGACTGGCTAATCTGGCCGATCAGCGCAGTGACGTTTTGTACCTGATTAACAATATCTTCCATCGTGCGGCCTGCGGCATGCACCTGGTCATAACCAGACTGCACTTTACTGGCACTGGCGTCGATCAGCTTACGAATATCATTCGCCGCGCTGGCGCTGCGGCTCGCCAGGTGGCGAACTTCACCCGCCACGACCGCAAACCCTTTGCCCTGCTCGCCTGCCCTGGCCGCTTCTACCGCGGCATTCAGCGCCAGGATATTGGTCTGGAAAGCGATGTCATTAATCAGCTTGGTAATAGAGCCGATACGCCCGGTGCTATCGGCAATCTCGTCCATGGTTTTCACCACCGTCTCCATCGCCTTACCGCCGTGCGTGGCGGCGCTACTGGCGGAGCTGGAGAGCTCGTCTGCCGCCGATGCTGTTTGCGAGTTGTTTTGTACCGATGCCGCCATCTGGCTCATGGTGGCAACCGTCTGCTGCACATTCACCACCGTCTGGCGCGTGCGTTCATTAAGATCTTCATTACCTTTCGCCAGCGTTTCACTGCCGCTACGCACACTGTGAACCTGGGTTGAAACGTCATTGATCAACCAACGGCACATCAGCCCCAGTTGCCCGATCGCCCGCAATGTCAGCCCCAACTCATCGCTGCGGTTCAACGGTTGCACGCTATTGCGTTCCCCGGTGGCCACACTCAGCGCCTGACGCGCCACGTTTTCCGCCGGGCGAACGATTTGCCACTCAAATGCCAGGCAGCCCAGCAACATCGCCAGCGTGCTCACCGCCAGCGCCAGGCCGCCTGCATCGGTGAACCATAATCCAGCAAATTGCGCAGCCCACAACAACGTCATGACGCTGCGCGCACGCCAGCGTAGCGGCATGCCCGCCAGTTTTCCCCACCAGTGCTTGCTAATGACCAGGCCTTTATAGACACGTTTGTTGCAGCGCCCTTCATTTAACGCTTTGTACAGCGGTTCAACGGCGGCGATCTCCTCATCTTTCGCCTCGGTGCGAATCGACATGTAGCCGGTGACTTTGCCGTTGCGCACCATCGGCACAGCATTGGCTCGCACCCAGTAATGATCGCCATTTTTACGCCGGTTTTTGACGATGCCGCTCCACGGCTCGCCCTGTTTCAGGGTGTACCACATATCGGCAAAAGCCGCTTTTGGCATATCCGGGTGGCGAACAAGATTGTGGGGCTGGCCGAGCAACTCGCTGTGGGAGTAGCCACTGGCATGGATAAACGCGTCGTTGGCGTGGGTGATGTAACTTTGCTGGTCAGTTGTCGACATCAGCGTGGTGTCATCCTCCAGCATAAAGCGCTGTTGGCTGACATAAGGAGGAGAAGACATGATTGCGTCCTATGCAGGTTATATTGCTGTTAAAAATTACTGCGAATGTTATTTCGGCGATAATGGGTTTATCTTTAGTTGTTAAATTTGATTTAGATCGCAATTTGCAATAAAACCCTGTTTTTCGTGGGCTCGTTAACCCTATGATTATTAATAATTTCGCAGCGTTACCATCACGATTCCCTCATGAGAATGCATCATTACCGCGCATTTATTGCACTATATTGGCGCAACTTAGCCATCTCTCCGTCCGCAATGAATGATTTTTAACCACAAAAGATACAAAATATTAACGGGACGGCATGATTAAATTTTGTGCGCCTTCATTTTCCCCTGGCATTTATCCCGATTTATGCTCCCCGCACCGAAGTGGCGTAATCCCTGCAATACTTAAATCGGTATCATGTGATACGCGAGTCCCTGGAGCCCATTTTGAACAGGTTACCTTCCAGCGCATCGGCATTAGCGTGCAGCGCTCACGCACTGAATCTCATTGAAAAGCGAACGCTCAACCATGAGGAGATGAAAGCATTAAACCGAGAGGTGGTGGATTACTTTAAAGAGCATGTCAATCCGGGGTTTTTAGAGTATCGAAAATCTGTTACCGCCGGCGGGGATTACGGAGCCGTAGAGTGGCAAGCTGGCAGTTTGAACACGCTTGTCGACACCCAGGGGCAGGAGTTTTTAGATTGTCTGGGTGGGTTTGGAATTTTCAATGTGGGGCACCGTAATCCAGTTGTGGTTTCCGCCGTACAGAATCAACTCGCAAAACAACCTCTGCATAGCCAGGAATTGCTCGACCCGTTACGCGCCATGCTGGCGAAAACACTGGCGGCACTGACGCCTGGCAAACTGAAATACAGCTTCTTTAGCAACAGCGGCACGGAGTCCGTCGAAGCGGCGCTAAAACTGGCGAAAGCCTACCAGTCACCGCGCGGTAAATTCACCTTTGTCGCCACCAGCGGCGCGTTCCACGGTAAATCGCTGGGCGCGTTGTCGGCAACGGCAAAATCGACCTTCCGCAAACCGTTTATGCCGCTGCTGCCGGGCTTTCGTCATGTACCGTTTGGCGACATCGACGCGATGCGTACGCTGCTTAGCGAATGCCGGAAAACCGGTGATGATGTCGCCGCCGTGATCCTGGAGCCGATCCAGGGGGAAGGTGGCGTGATCTTACCACCAGCCGGTTATCTGCCAGCGGTACGCAAGCTGTGCGATGAGTTTGGCGCGCTGCTGATTTTTGACGAAGTGCAAACCGGCATGGGGCGTACGGGCAAAATGTTCGCCTGCGAACACGAAAACGTGCAGCCAGACATCTTGTGCCTGGCGAAAGCGCTGGGCGGCGGCGTGATGCCGATTGGCGCGACTGTCGCTACCGAAGAGGTGTTCTCGGTGCTGTTTGATAACCCATTCCTGCACACCACCACCTTTGGCGGCAACCCGCTGGCTTGTGCGGCCGCGCTGGCGACCATCAATGTGCTGCTGGAAGAGAACCTGCCCGCTCAGGCGGAGCAGAAAGGCGACATGTTGCTGGACGGTTTCCGCGCGCTGGTGCGTCAATATCCGGATCTGGTGCAGGATGCGCGTGGTCGCGGGATGCTGATGGCAATTGAGTTTGTCGATAACGAAACGGGCTACAACTTTGCCAGTGAGATGTTCCGCCAGCGTGTGCTGGTTGCCGGAACGCTCAATAACGCGAAAACCATTCGTATCGAACCGCCGCTGACGCTGACGATTGAACAGTGTGAGCAGGTGCTAAAAGCAGCAGCTAATGCGCTGGCGGCCCTGCGTGTTTCTGAAGAACTGGCGTAAACAGACGCATAAAACCCTCTCCCGGCGGGAGAGGGTTTTTTATTGCTCACAGAAAATCCGGGATCATCAACACGCTCTGGTTTTCTGCCCTGCTGTCTTGCAATTTCACACTCTCGCAGAAATGTCTTTTGCAGGTGCGGTATGCGCTTTCAGGCGCAATCAATGCTGCCATGAAAGCGGATGTTTACTTCGGCAGTAAACCAATAAAGCTGCGTTTTTTGCGCGGCTCCGACATCAGTTCTTCCAGCTTCTCCACGCACGCCAGGTAGTGCGGTGTCTCCTTGTGCGCCTGGACCGCGGCGTCATCCTGATACGCTTCATAAATAAAAAAGCGGGTTTTCACTTTCGGATCCTGTAATACATCAAAACGCAGATTCCCCGGCTCGCGGATAGCGCCTTCGTGATTGGCACGAAAGACCTGTAAAAACTCATCTACTCTGTCCGGTTTGATATTGATTTCCACCAGCGTCACATTCATGGTTGCTCTCCTTGTTTTTCCTCCAGCCAGAACTGGTACGCCTCACGGGCGTGCATGTGCTCGTGTACCACTTTTTTCACCGCCTTGAGCATGGCGAGCGGCGCGCTGGACTGGAAAATGTTGCGCCCCATATCCACGCCCGACGCGCCCTGATCAATGGCGCGGAAGCACATCTCCAGCGCCTCCTGCTCGGGTAACTTTTTCCCGCCAGCAATCACGATCGGCACCGGGCAACTGGCGGTGACCTTTTCGAACCCCTCTTCCACAAAGTAGGTTTTCACAAACTGCGCGCCCATTTCGGCGGCGATACGGCTGGCCAGCGAAAAATAACGCGCATCGCGCGTCATCTCTTTACCCACTCCGGTCACTGCCATCGTTGGCACACCGTAGCGGTTGCCCGCGTCCACCAGCTTGATGATGTTATTAATCGACTGGTGTTCATGCTCACTGCCGATGTAGATTTGCGCCGCCACCGCACAGACGTTGAGCCGCAGCGCGTCTTCCATCGCCACCGCAACGCATTCGTTAGAAAGTTCTGCGAGGATTGAGTTGCCGCCAGAGGCGCGCAGCACCACCGGTTTATTGGTGGCGGGCGGCACCACACTGCGCAAAATGCCACGCGTACACATCAGCACATCGGTTTGCGCGAACAGCGGCGCAATCGATAGATCAATACGCTCAAGCCCGGTCGTCGGTCCCTGAAAATAGCCGTGATCGAAGGCCAGCATCACCGTGCGGTTACTCTGTGGGTTAAAGATCCTTGCCAGCCGCGATTGCATGCCCCAGTCCAGCGCACCGCAGCCCTTCAGGGTGAAAGGCACATTTTGCTGCGCGGTGCCCAGGCCAAAGTCTTTGCCATCTTTGATGTCATCTACATCCGCCATCCTGCCTCCCGCAAAAAGCTGTGATAGAACAAGTGATTTTGTGACTGATGAATGTTCAAAAGCGTAGGCGCTGAACTATATTTACGACCGTACGAGGATCACAGTTTTATCTATGATGCTTGCGAGGGGGCAAAACCCATGAGTTACCTTTTAGCGTTAGATGCAGGGACTGGCAGCATTCGGGCAGTGATCTTCGACTTAAGCGGGCGGCAAATTGCCGTCGGCCAGGCCGAGTGGAAACACCTCAGCGTGGAAAACGTCCCCGGCTCAATGGAGTTCGACCTCAACACCAACTGGCAACTGGCCTGCCAGTGCATCCGCCAGGCGCTGAAAACCGCCGGTCTGAGCGGCGCGGATATCCAGTCAGTCGCCTGCTGCTCCATGCGCGAAGGCATTGTGCTGTATAACAATAATGGCGACGCCATCTGGGCGTGCGCCAACGTGGATTCCCGCGCCAGCCATGAAGTCGCCGAGTTAAAAGAGATCCATGACTGGCAGTTTGAAGCCGAAGTCTACAGCGTTTCCGGGCAGACGCTGGCGCTCAGCGCCATGCCGCGTCTGCTGTGGCTGGCGCATCATCGCCCCGACATTTACCGCGATACCGCCACCATCACCATGATCAGCGACTGGCTGGCCTCGCGCCTCTCCGGCTGGTTAGCGGTGGATCCTTCCAATGCCGGCACCACCGGTATGCTCGATCTTTTCACGCGCGACTGGCGGCCCGACTTACTGGATATGGCCGGGTTACGCCCGGATCTGTTATCACCGGTGAAAGAGACCGGCAGCCTGTTGGGCGAAGTCACTCACCAGGCGGCGCAAGAGTGCGGTCTGCGCGAAGGCACGCCGGTAGTGATGGGCGGCGGTGATGTACAGCTCGGCAGCCTTGGCCTTGGCGTGGTGCGCGCCGGACAAACCGCCGTGCTCGGCGGTACATTCTGGCAGCAAGTGGTGAACCTGCCGCAAGTGCGCACTGACCCGGAAATGAATATCCGCGTCAATCCGCATGTCATTCCAGGCATGGTGCAAGCGGAGTCGATAAGCTTTTTCACCGGCCTGACCATGCGCTGGTTCCGCGACGCGTTTTGCGCCGAAGAAAAGTTGATTGCCGAGCGGATGGGCATTGACGCCTACACCTTACTGGAAGAGATGGCAGGCCGGGTACCGGCGGGTTCATGGGGCGTAATGCCCATTTTCTCCGACGCCATGCACTTCAAGCAGTGGTATCACGCCGCACCGTCGTTTATTAACCTCTCCATCGACCCGGAAAAATGCAACAAAGCCACGCTGTTCCGCGCGCTGGAAGAGAACGCCGCCATTGTTTCCGCCTGCAATCTGGCGCAGATTTCACGCTTTTCCGGCGTGCAGTTCGACAGCCTGGTCTTCGCCGGTGGCGGTGCGAAAGGCGCGCTGTGGAGCCAGATTTTAAGCGATGTCACGGGCCTGCCGGTACGCGTGCCGGAAGTGAAAGAGGCCACCGCGCTGGGCTGTGCCATCGCCGCGGGTGTGGGTGCCGGGTTGTATGACGACATGGCAGCCACCGGCGAGCGGCTGGTGCGCTGGAGCCGGGAATTTACGCCGAACCCGGAACATCGCGAGCTGTACGACACCATGATGCTGAAGTGGCAGAAAATCTACGCAGAACAACTCGGCCTCGTCGACAGCGGTTTAACCACATCCCTGTGGCAGGCACCCGGCCTGACAACCGGCGCCTGACGCGCTTTTCCCTCTCCCGTTGCGGGAGAGGGATATTTGAATCCCATCACAATCATTCGCTCCGCCTTTTCCCTTTTCTTCCGCGACGGCTAAAGTAGAACTCATCCGACCACATAACAATAATTTTACACTGGAAGAGAGCATGAGCCATTACCCGTCGCTGTTCACCCCACTCGATCTGGGCTTTACCACGCTAAAAAACCGTGTGCTGATGGGTTCGATGCACACCGGGCTGGAGGAGCGCCCGGACGGCGCAGAGCGGCTGGCGGCATTCTATGCTGAACGCGCCCGTCATGGCGTCGCGCTGATAGTCACCGGCGGGGTTGCGCCCGCACTTTCCGGCGTCACCATGGAGGGCGGCGCGGTGCTGAACGATACCAGCCAGCTTCCCCATCACCGGCAAATCACTGAAGCGGTGCATCAGGAAGGCGGCAAGATCGCCCTGCAAATTCTGCACACCGGACGCTACAGCTACCAGCCGCAGCTGGTCGCGCCATCGGCGTTACAGGCGCCGATCAACCGCTTTACGCCGCATGAATTGAGCCATGATGAAATTCTCACGCTGATTGATGATTTCGCACGTTGCGCTGCGCTGGCACAGCAGGCCGGTTACGACGGCGTTGAAGTGATGGGTTCTGAGGGCTACCTGATTAACGAATTTCTCGCCGCGCGCACCAATCACCGTGAGGACGAATGGGGCGGCGATTATACCCGGCGTATGCGCTTTGCCGTGGAAGTGGTGCGTGCCGTGCGCGAGCGCGTCGGCAGCGACTTTATTATTATCTACCGCCTGTCGATGCTGGATCTGGTCGAAGGCGGCGGCACGCTGGAAGAAACCATCGCGCTGGCGCAGGCGGTGGAAGCCGCAGGCGCGACGCTGATTAATACCGGTATTGGCTGGCACGAAGCGCGCATCCCGACCATTGCCACGCCGGTGCCGCGCGGCGCATTCAGTTGGGTAACGCGCAAGCTGAAAGGCAAAGTGAAGGTGCCGCTTATTACCACCAACCGCATTAACGATCCTGGGGTGGCCGACGAGATCCTCGCGCGTGGTGATGCCGATATGGTATCGATGGCGCGCCCGTTTCTGGCCGATGCCGGGTTTGTGTCGAAAGCGCAAAATGGTCGCGCGGATGAGATCAATACCTGCATCGGTTGTAACCAGGCCTGCCTGGATCAGATCTTCGCCGGTAAAGTCACCTCCTGCCTTGTTAACCCCCGCGCCTGCCATGAAACGCTAATGCCAGTGCTTCCGGCTGTGCAAAAGAAAAACCTGGCGGTGGTCGGCGCAGGCCCTGCCGGGCTGGCGTTCGCCATTAATGCCGCGGCACGCGGGCATGGCGTAACGCTGTTTGATGCCCAGGCGGAGATCGGCGGGCAGTTTAATGTCGCCAAACAGATCCCCGGCAAAGAAGAGTTCTACGAAACGCTGCGTTACTACCGACGGATGATCGATCTGACCGGCGTTACGTTATGCCTGAATCAACGCGTCGATCCGGCCACCCTACTGGGGTTTGACGAGGTGATCCTTGCCAGCGGCATTGAACCGCGGATGCCGCCGATCGACGGGATCGACCATCCAAAAGTGCTGAACTACCTCGATGTGCTGCGCGATAAAGCACCGGTGGGTGAAAGTGTGGCCATTATTGGCTGCGGCGGGATCGGCTTTGATACCGCAATGTATTTAAGCCAGCCGGGCGAACCAACCAGCCAGAACATCGCCGAATTTTGTGTGGAATGGGGAATTGATACCAGCCTGAATGAAGTGGGCGGTCTGCGCCCGGAAGGACCGCAGTTGCCGAAAAGCCCGCGCCGCATTGTGATGTTGCAGCGTAAAGCCAGCAAGCCTGGTGAAGGTCTGGGGAAAACCACCGGCTGGATCCACCGCGCCACGTTGCTGTCGCGTGGCGTGAAAATGATCCCGGCGGTCAGTTATCAAAAGATTGACGATGCCGGGTTGCACCTGTTGATCGGCGGTGAACCTCAGCTATTGGCTGTTGATCATGTGGTGGTCTGCGCAGGCCAGGAGCCAAAACGCGAGCTGGCGGAACCGCTGCGTGAAGCGGGCAAAACAGTGCATTTGATAGGTGGCTGCGATGTGGCGCTGGAGCTGGATGCCCGCCGGGCGATTGCGCAAGGGACAAAACTGGCGCTGGCAATTTAAAATAACTGGCTTAAAGCTTTCCGCCCCCCCAGCCTGGCTGGAAGTTTTCTATGGATAACAAAGTGGCCCGCAAAGCGGGCCACTTTCCATTAGCGTTTCTTACGCACTTTCACCGCTTTCAGCACCACGAACTTGTTGTTAGTGGCGAGGGTTTCGCAGTTGCCAAATACGCGTTTTAGCTTGCGGAAATAGTCGAGGTGGCGGTTGCCGACAATGCGCAGTTCGCCGCCATATTTCAGGCAAAAACGCGCATCGTTGAACATCTGCCAGGCAATATGATCGGTAATCGCGCTCTGCTGATGGAACGGCGGGTTACACACGATTGCATCAAACCTGTCCGGCTCCACGCCGGACAGCGAGTTATTGATCATAAACTCGCTGCGTTCAACGGCTTGTGGCAGGTTCGCTTCCACATTCAGCCGCGCGGAAGCCACCGCCATCGCCGACTCATCGGCGAACAGCACACGGCTGTTCGGGTTTTGCGCCAGCAGTTTTAAACCAATCACACCGTTGCCGCAGCCTAAATCAACCATCTCACCTTCCACGTTTTCCGGCAGATGTTGCAGGAAAAATCGCGCGCCAATATCCAGCCCGCTGCGGGAAAAGACATTGGCATGGTTATGGATAGTCCAGTTCGTGCCGTCCAGCTTCCAGCTGGCGAGCATAGAACTCTCCTCAAGCGCAGGCGCGTTAAATGTGCAGTTGATGAGCCGGGCTTTTTTCCATGCCAGCGTGGTGGTGGTCGGCCCGAGAATTTTTTCAAACAGCGCTAACGTCGAGTTGTGGACATCGCGCGCTTTCGCCCCGGCGATAATCCGCGTGCTCGGCGTGACAACCTCGCGTAGCGCGCGCAGTTGCTGCTCGAGCAGCGCCAGCTGTTTTGGCACTTTAATCAGCACTAACGCCGGGTTTGCAGGCAGCGGGTGCAGGCTGTCTTGCAGCGTGACGGCGGTTTCGTCCAGATCGTTAATGCGCAGGTTATGCTGTGTCGCCAGCTCTGCTATATAGGAGTCGTTGACGGAAACCGGGCGATGCGACGCCAGCGCACAGGCCAGCGCGCCGAAGCTGTCGTTAAAAATCAGAACCGGGCCATCGACCTCATTCACCTGTTGCAGCAGATATTCATCCGCCGCGTCCCACGCCTGTAGCGACGCCTCTTCCACGCCGACAGGGAATCTGTCTAAAGTGAATGATTGTCCGTTTAACTCAACCTGGCTCATCGCCCCTCCGCAATGCTAAAATTCGCGCGTTTTATCGCTTAATTATCCGGAGATGTAAACACATTTCGCCATGAACAAGCTGACCTATCTTCAGGGCTACCCTGAATCCCTGCTGACGCAGGTTACCGCCCTGATTGAACAGAACCGGCTGGGCGAGGTGCTGCAAAAGCGCTATCCGGAAAGCCACGACATCACCACCGATAAAGCGCTTTATCACTATACGCAAACGCTGAAAAATCAGTATCTGCGTAACGCCGCGCCGGTGAATAAGGTGATGTATGACAGCAAAATCCATGTGTTAAACAATGCACTCGGCTTACATACGGCGGTCTCCCGCGTCCAGGGCGGCAAATTAAAAGCCAAAGCGGAAATCCGCGTCGCCACGGTGTTTCGCGACGCGCCAGAAGCCTTCTTGCGGATGATCGTGGTTCACGAACTTGCGCATCTGAAAGAGAAAGATCACAACAAAGCGTTCTACCAGCTGTGCTGCTATATGGAGCCGCAGTACCACCAGCTCGAGTTTGATACGCGGTTGTGGCTAACGCATCTGACGCTGGATCGTAACGGGTGAGATTTTCGCCATCACCTTTTGTGCTTGTGCGGGGCAGTGCACTGGTTTTGTCATCTCGTCGTGCTAGAGTGATCGAAGACCCCCTTACGGAGAATTAGCGCCTGTATGATACGTTTCGCTGTCATAGGTACGAACTGGATCACCCGCCAGTTCGTCGATGCCGCCCATGAAACGGGCAAATATAAACTCACCGCCGTTTTTTCCCGCAGCCTTGAACAGGCGCAAACGTTCGCCAACGACTACCCGGTCGAACATCTGTTTACCTCGCTTGAAGATATGGCACAAAGCGATGCGATTGACGCGGTTTATATTGCCAGCCCGAATTCCCTGCATTTCCCACAGACGCAGCTTTTTCTGCGTCACAAAAAGCATGTGATCTGCGAAAAACCGCTGGCCTCCAACCTGCGTGAAGTGGAAGCGGCCATCGCCTGCGCGCGGGAAAATCAGGTGGTGCTGTTTGAAGCGTTCAAAACCGCCAGCCTGCCGAATTTTATTTTGCTGAAACAAACGCTGGCCAAAGCGGGCAAGCTCCGTAAAGCCTTTATCAACTACTGCCAGTATTCGTCGCGCTACCAGCGTTACCTGGACGGAGAAAACCCGAATACCTTTAATCCGGCGTTTTCCAACGGCTCGATTATGGACATTGGCTTCTACTGCCTGGCGTCCGCCGTGGCGCTGTGGGGCGAGCCGCACAGCGTTCAGGCCACCGCCAGCCTGCTGGAAAGCGGCGTGGATGCCCACGGCGTGGTGGTGATGGATTACGGTGATTTCAGCGTCACGCTGCAACACTCGAAAGTGAGTGATTCCGTGCTGCCGAGCGAAATTCAGGGCGAGGCCGGATCGCTGGTGATCGAGAAAATCTCCGAATGCCAGAAAGTCTCGTTCGTGCCGCGCGGCGGCAAAGCGCAGGAACTGACACAGCCGCAGCACATCAATACCATGCTGTATGAAGCGGAAACTTTTGCCCGCCTGGTGGAAGAGAACGAAGTCAACCACCCTGGGCTGGACGTAAGCCGGGTCACGGCAAAACTGCTGACCGAAATTCGCCGCCAGATCGGCGTCGTTTTCCCGGCGGATGACATCGGCGAACAGCTGCCGGCGTAAAGGTTCGTAAAGCATAGATGGCTTCACATTGACGGAATCAATATGCTGACATATTTTGTTACCTGCAAAGGGGAGTAACTTCATTGCCGGTGGATCGTCATTACGATGCGTATATGCATCCGGTCGCCGGGCGTCTTCACAGACGTAAGTGAGACCTTGCCGGAAGGCGAGGATCCATTGCACCTAAAGCAAACGGCTAACCTCTTCCGACGTTAGCCGTTTTTGTTTTTAGGTAAGGATTCACACAATGAATACTGTCGGTACACCGATGTTATGGGGCGGCTTCGCGATTGTGGTCGTGATTATGCTGGCCGTCGACCTTCTGCTTCAGGGGCGTCGCGGCGTCCATACGATGACCATGAAGCAGGCGGCCGCCTGGTCTGTGGTTTGGGTCAGCCTCTCCCTGCTGTTCAACGCCGCCTTCTGGTGGTATCTCACGCAAACCGAAGGACGCGCTGTTGCCGACACGCAGGCGCTGGCGTTCCTCACCGGTTATCTGATTGAAAAAGCGCTGGCGGTCGATAACGTCTTCGTCTGGCTGATGCTGTTTAGCTACTTCTCCGTGCCTGCCGCGTTGCAGCGCCGGGTGCTGGTTTACGGCGTGCTCGGCGCGATTGTGCTGCGCACGATTATGATTTTCGCTGGCAGCTGGCTTATCACCCAGTTCTCGTGGCTGTTGTATGTTTTTGGCGCGTTCCTGCTGTTTACCGGCGTGAAAATGGCGCTGGCGAAAGAGGATGAAACCGGCATCGGCGACAAACCGCTGGTGCGCTGGCTGCGCAGCCATTTACGCATGACCGATACCATCGAAAATGAGCACTTTTTCGTGCGCAAAAATGGCCTGCTGTTCGCGACGCCATTATTGCTGGTGCTGATTCTGGTCGAATTGAGCGATGTGATTTTTGCGGTCGACAGTATCCCGGCTATTTTTGCCGTGACCACCGATCCGTTTATCGTGCTGACCTCAAACCTGTTTGCGATTCTGGGCCTGCGTGCGATGTATTTTCTGCTGGCGGGCGTGGCGGAGCGTTTCTCGATGCTCAAATATGGTTTGTCGGTCATTCTGGTGTTTATCGGCATCAAGATGCTGATTGTCGATTTCTTCCATATTCCGATCGCCGTCTCGCTTGGCGTGGTAGGCGGCATCCTCGTGCTGACCATGCTGCTCAACGCGTGGGTTAACCACCAGCACGACAAGAAAAACAGGGCGTAAGCCGTAAATGGCCGCTCTGCCAGTGCGCAGAGCGGTCATTTCATCAGCCTTGTCGCCTTTATCACAAAACGTTAACACAAAAAATCAAAAAGCCGCGCCAGGCTGGAAAAGTTATTCTTCTCCCCTTTCTTGTTGCCGCAGAGTCCATATACTGCTTTCTGCAAACAAATGTTACATCCTGACAAATGTCGCCCAAAAAGACATGCGGGATGCAACTCCACAACACGAAAGGAACATGGCATGACAACGCACCGCTCCACCGGGTTACTGCAACGCTTGATTGATGGCAGCCTGGTGAAACAGATTCTTATTGGTTTAATTCTGGGTATTTTACTGGCGTGGATTTCGACGCCCGCCGCTATTGCGACCGGCATTCTGGGTACGCTGTTCGTCAGCGCGTTAAAAGCGGTGGCACCAGTACTGGTGCTGATGCTGGTGATGGCCTCCATCGCAGGTCATCAACAAGGGCAAAAAACCTATCTGCGCCCGGTGCTGGTGCTGTATCTGTTAGGCACGTTCACTGCCGCGCTGACCGCCGTGCTGGCCAGCTTTCTCTTCCCTTCGACGCTCCAGCTTGTGCCGGGCGCCAATGATGTCACGCCGCCATCCGGCATTGTCGAAGTGCTGCGCGGTTTACTGACTAGCATGATCGCCAATCCGGTGACGGCAATCATGAACGCGAACTACATCGGCATTCTGGTGTGGGCCGTGGGGCTGGGTTTTGCGCTGCGCCACAGTAACGAGAGCACCAAAAATCTGGTGCAGGATATGGCAGGCGCCGTCACCTTTATGGTGCGGATCGTGATCCGCTTTGCGCCGATCGGTATTTTTGGCCTCGTCTCCTCGACCCTTGCGACATCCGGTTTTGGCGCGCTGTTAGGTTACGCGCAACTGCTGGTGGTGCTGGTGGGCTGCATGGCGTTTGTCGCGCTGGTGGTTAACCCGCTGCTGGTGTACTGGAAAATCCGCCGCAACCCGTTCCCGCTGGTCTTTACCTGCCTGCGTGAAAGCGGCGTCACCGCCTTTTTCACCCGCAGTTCAGCGGCGAATATTCCCGTGAACATGGCGCTGTGTGAGAAGCTGAATCTTGACCGCGATACCTATTCGGTTTCTATTCCGCTGGGTGCCACCATTAACATGGCGGGCGCGGCAATCACCATTACCGTGCTGGCACTGGCGGCAGTGCATACGCTGGGCATTACGGTTGATGTGCCAACGGCGCTGCTGCTGAGCGTGGTGGCGTCGCTCTGTGCCTGTGGCGCGTCCGGCGTGGCGGGCGGTTCCCTGCTGCTGATCCCGCTGGCCTGTAACATGTTTGGTATTTCCAACGATGTGGCGATGCAGGTGGTAGCGGTCGGCTTTATTATCGGCGTATTGCAGGATTCCTGCGAAACGGCACTTAACTCCTCCACCGATGTGCTGTTTACCGCAGCGGTATGCCAGGCGGAAGATGAGCGCCTGGTGAATAACGCCCTGCGTAACTGATCTTTTTGGCTGCCTTCACCGGGCAGCCGGTTTCTCTTGCTGCGCGGTTTCGACTTTAAACGGGTCGATACCGCGTTTTTGCATGCGCCAGAAGCGAATAATGTTCAGGCCATTCATCACTAAAAAGCTGCCTTCGATCAGCGAACCGCCAATCGATCCGAGCCAGATATTGTGGATCACCCAGCAGCCGGTTGAGCACCAAATCACGCAGCGCATCGGCAAGCCTTTAAAACGAAACAGCGCCCAGGTGCTGACGATCGTCCCGGCAACCGGTAACAACTCCATGGGATGGTGAAATTTCGCTAGCCCTAACCCGCCGGTAAGCACAATAAACAGTGCCATGACCCACAGGCTACGGGTACGCAGAGTAATCAGGGTGCGGATGGCGTTAAGCATGGCGCTGGAGCCCGCCGGGAACGCGCCCATCAGAAAGAAATGCACGCCGATAATGGCGCTATAGACTGAGAGTTGCTTTTTGAAGCGCCGTTCATCACGGTTGATAAACGTGGTAATACCAATCAGAAAAGCAATCACACCAACGCCCTGGGCAAGCCAATACGTGGTCATGGAAATTCCTTGTAGGATTTTGGGGAAAGCGACACATCACTGAAAGCCTGCCAGCAGGCTTGAGCCAAAAATTTCGCGCCAGGGCAAGGCGGCAAGCTCACAAATCCCCGGGAGCTTACACAAGTAAGTGACCGGGGTGAATGAGCGCAGCCAACACAGTCATGGCGCGAAAGATAAAGGTAAATTAAAGCGTTACGCCGCTTTTGAAGATAGCCAGTTCGCGGAAATCGTTTTTCTCGTTACAGGTCTTTTTGCCGTTGGCGATATCGACGATCACATCCACGAACTCGCTCAGCAGTTGCGGCATCGCTTTGCCGTGAATCAGCTGACCGGCATCGAAGTCGATCCAGTGTTTCTTCTTCGCCGCCAGTTCGCTGTTGGTAGCAATTTTCACCGTCGGAACAAAACCGCCGTATGGCGTACCGCGACCGGTACTGAACAGCACCATATGGCAGCCTGCCCCGGCCAGCGCGCTGGTAGCAACCGCATCGTTACCCGGTGCGCTCAGCAGGTTCAGACCGTGGGTTTTCAGACGCTCACCGTAACGCAGCACGTCCACCACCTGGCTGGCACCCGCTTTTTGCGTGCAGCCCAGTGATTTCTCTTCCAGCGTGGTGATACCGCCCGCTTTGTTACCCGGCGATGGGTTTTCGTAAATCGGCTGATTATGCGCGATAAAGTACTGTTTGAAGTCGTTGACCATAGTGACGGTCTTCTCAAAGGTACTTTCGTCGCGGCAGTGACTCATCAGGATACGTTCCGCACCGAACATCTCCGGTACTTCGGTTAACACGGTAGTGCCACCGTTGCCGATTACGTAGTCCGAGAAACGGCCCAGCATCGGATTGGCGGTGATGCCGGAAAGGCCATCAGAACCGCCGCACTCAAGGCCGAATTTCAGCTCGCTCAGTTTGCCCGGTTCACGCTTGTCGTTGCGCATCGCCTGATAAAGCTCATGCAAATGCTCAAGACCGGCTTCCACTTCGTCATCCTGGTGTTGGCAGACCATAAAGTGGACGCGTTCCGGATCGAATTCACCGAGCGTCTGACGGAAGGCGTCGACCTGGTTGTTTTCACAGCCCAGACCAATCACCAGCACCGCACCCGCGTTCGGGTGACGCACCATATTTTGCAACATAGTGCGGGTGTTAATGTGGTCGTCACCCAGTTGGGAACAACCGTAGGTGTGGCTGAACAGGTAAACGCCGTCGATATCTTCGGCGTCCTGCGTCTCTTTCAGGAAACGGCTCTGGATCTGACGGGCAATGCCGTTCACACAGCCGACCGTCGGCAGGATCCATAGCTCGTTGCGGATCCCGACTTCGCCGTTAGCGCGGCGGTAGATCTGAATGTCACGATCCGCCGCCTGTGCGCCTTCCTCCTGAAAATCAGGTTGATAGCTATACTCGTCCACATCGCTCAGATTGGTACGGGCATTATGGGAATGGATGTATTCGCCCGACGCGATATCTGCTGTCGCATGACCAATTGGCAGACCATACTTGACAACATTTTCACCTTTGGCGATGGGTTGCAGGGCAAACTTATGCCCGCGAACCACCGCCTGGCGCAGCCGAACGGTTTGGTTGTCGATAACGACTTCCGCGCCTTCAGCGAGATCCGCCAGTGCTACCGCAACGTTATCCAGTGAATGGATCTTGATGTATTGCATATCAACCTCAAACGGCCTTAGTTCAGTTCAATCGCGAAGTAATCACGCGCATTGTTAAAGCAGATGTTTTTCACCATTTCGCCCAGCAGCTGAATATCCGCCGGGGCTTCGCCCGCTTCGACCCAGCGGCCAATCATCTGGCACAGGATGCGACGGAAATATTCGTGGCGGGTGTAAGAGAGGAAACTGCGGCTGTCGGTCAGCATGCCGACAAAGCGGCTCAGCAGACCCAGTTGCGCCAGCTGCGTCATCTGACGTTCCATGCCATCTTTCTGGTCGTTAAACCACCAGCCGGAACCGAACTGCATTTTGCCTGGCATACCTTCGCCCTGGAAATTGCCGATCATGGTGCCGAGCACTTCGTTATCGCGCGGGTTCAGGCAGTACAGAATGGTTTTCGGCAGCAGGTTCTCTTCATTCTGCTTGCTCAGCAGTCTGGAGAGCTCTTCCGCCAGCGGACGGTCGTTGATGGAGTCGAAACCGACGTCTGGCCCCAGCAGTTTGAACTGACGCAGGTTGTTATTACGCAGCGCACCGATGTGGTACTGCTGCACCCAACCGCGACGGGCGTATTCCGCACCCAGCCAGACCAGCACCGCCGTTTTGAACTGTGCGACTTCTTTTTCGCCGAGCGTTTCACCCGCCAGGCGACGCGCCAGGATGCTATCCAGTTCGGCTTCGCTGGCTTCAGCGAAGAGCACCACGTCCAGCGCGTGGTCAGAAACTTTACAGCCATGCGCCGCGAAGTGATCCAGGCGTTTGCTCAGCGCCGTCTGCAGATCGGCAAAACGACGAATGTCGGTATCAGAGACTTCGCCCAGCTTCGCCATGTAATCGTTGAAAGTGGCTTGTTCAATGTTGAACGCTTTGTCCGGGCGCCAGCTCGGCAGCACTTTGATGTGGAAGGTGCCATCTTTGGCGATCGAAGCGTGGTGTTCCAGCGAGTCAATCGGATCGTCGGTGGTACCCACCATTTTCACGTTCATCTGCTGCATGATGCCGCGCGCGGAGAACTTATCCTGCGCCAGCAGTTCATTACCCCGGTTCCAGATTTCGTCGGCGGTAGACGGCGACAACACCTTACCTGTAATACCAAATGGACGACGCAGTTCCAGATGCGTCCAGTGGTATAACGGGTTACCAATGGTGTGCGGCACGGTTGCGGCCCAGGCGTCAAACTTCTCACGATCGGAAGCGTCACCGGTACACAGGCGCTCAGGTACGCCGTTGGTACGCATGGCGCGCCATTTGTAGTGATCACCTTTTAACCAGATGTCATACAGGTTTTTAAAGCGATAGTTGTCAGCGATCTGTTGCGGCGGCAAATGGCAATGGTAATCAAAAATCGGCTGGTCTTTTGCGTAGTCGTGGTACAGACGGCGAGCAAATTCGGTATCTAACAGAAAATCTTCGGTCATAAACGGGGTCATTATCGTCTTCCTCTAAACGAGTGCGTCTGATGCTTACCTTTAATGCTGACAAAGTTATCACACCAATTTCTATAGACCGAAGATATTTTCGTGAGTTGGATCAATAAAAGCAGACAAAAACTGACAATCCAGGCGCCTGAATATCCCGCTAACCCGCGCCGTTTCTGGCTTATCCCGGCAAAGTTAAAGACCACACAAAGAAAAACACTTTTGTGATGTCACTCACCTTTTCAAGTTGTATGACAAGTTATCTTTCCTGCCGTCGAACACATAAGCCGACGGAATGCATTCCCGATAAAAAGTTAATCGGATTTTTTGGGTACGGATACCGACTTAAACACGCTTACTTATGGCAAGGTTTGGGCCGTACCGGGAGTTCTCCCGGGTACGTCCTCCCCGTTTCATCCTCCGGACGCGATCGAAGGATGGCCGCGCAGGCGGTAATAACATAACGATGAGGTTTACATGCGTAAAATCAAAGGATTACGTTGGTACATGATAGCACTGGTGACGGTCGGCACCGTGCTGGGCTACCTGACACGTAACACCGTAGCGGCTGCCGCTCCAACCTTGATGGAAGAGCTGCACATTTCTACTCAGCAATACTCTTACATCATTGCGGCTTATTCCGCGGCTTATACTGTTATGCAGCCTGTTGCAGGCTACGTACTGGACGTTCTGGGCACCAAAATTGGTTATGCCTTCTTTGCGATTACCTGGGCGGTGTTCTGCGGCGCGACTGCGCTGGCAGGGAGCTGGGGTGGTCTGGCACTGGCGCGTGGCGCGGTGGGTGCCGCTGAAGCAGCGATGATCCCGGCAGGTCTGAAAGCGGCGTCCGAATGGTTCCCGGCGAAAGAACGTTCTATCGCGGTGGGTTACTTCAACGTCGGTTCTTCTATTGGTGCGATGATTGCGCCGCCGCTGGTGGTGTGGGCAATCGTGATGCACAGCTGGGAAATGGCGTTCATCATCTCTGGTGTGCTGAGCTTTGCCTGGGCGATGGCCTGGCTGGTTTTCTATAAACACCCGCGCGATCAGAAAAAACTGAGCGAAGAAGAACGCGAGTACATCATTGGCGGTCAGGAAGCACAACACCAGACCAACAACGGCAAGAAAATGTCCGTCTGGCAGATTCTGGGCACCCGTCAGTTCTGGGGCATCGCACTGCCGCGTTTCCTGGCAGAACCAGCCTGGGGTACGTTTAACGCCTGGATCCCGCTGTTCATGTTCAAGGTTTACGGTTTTAACCTGAAAGAAATCGCGATGTTCGCCTGGATGCCGATGCTGTTCGCTGACCTGGGTTGCATCGTCGGTGGTTACCTGCCGCCGCTGTTCCAGCGTGTCTTCGGTGTGAACCTGATTGTTTCCCGTAAAATGGTAGTGACCATGGGTGCGGTACTGATGATTGGCCCTGGCATGATCGGCCTGTTCACCAGCCCGTATGTGGCAATCGGCCTGCTGTGTATCGGTGGTTTTGCTCACCAGTCTCTGTCCGGTGCGCTGATTACACTCTCTTCTGACGTATTCGGTCGTAACGAAGTGGCAACCGCGAACGGTCTGACCGGTATGGCGGCGTGGACAGCAAGTACCCTGTTTGCCCTGGTAGTTGGTGCGCTGGCGGATACCATCGGCTTTAGCCCGCTGTTCGCTGTGCTGGCTCTGTTCGACCTGATGGGTGCCGTGGTTATCTGGACCGTGCTGAAAAACAAATCAGCCGAAGAGGTGGTGAAAGAGCATTCACTTGGTGGCCCGGCAGCACAAAGTTAAACCTCAATTTTGATACTTAAAAAAGCCGCCTGGTGCGGCTTTTTTACTATCTGCGATGGTGAGAAAGCAGTAAAAGTGGTATAACAAATCTATTATTGCCCTTCTTTTTACTGGAGCTCACATATGGAAATCTCCGAGTCACGACGTTTGTACCAGCAGCTTGCCGCGGAGCTTAAAAGCCGTATTGAGCAAGGCGTCTATCTGGTGGGAGACAAACTGCCCGCCGAGCGCTTTATCGCCGATGAGAAAAGCGTCAGCCGGACCGTGGTTCGTGAAGCCATTATCATGCTTGAAGTAGAAGGGTATGTTGAAGTTCGCAAAGGCTCCGGCATTCATGTGATCTCCAACGTGGCACGCCACACCCAGGCGCCGGATGAAAACCTTGAGTTCGCCAATTACGGCCCGTTTGAGCTGCTGCAGGCTCGTCAGCTTATCGAAAGTAATATTGCTGAATTCGCCGCCACCCAGGTGACGAAACAGGACATCATGAAGCTGATGGAAATTCAGGATAACGCGCGTAAAGAGAAGTGTTTCCGCGATTCTGAGTGGGATTTGCAGTTCCATGTGCAGGTTGCGCTGGCCACACAAAACACGGCGCTGGCGGCCATCGTTGAGAAAATGTGGACACAGCGTGTTCACAACCCATACTGGAAAAAACTTCACGATCACATCGACTTACGCACCGTGGATAACTGGTGTGATGATCATGACCAGATCCTGCGCGCGCTGATTCGCAAAGACCCGCACGCGGCGAAACTGGCGATGTGGCAACATCTGGAAAACACCAAACAGATGCTGTTTAACGAAACCAGCGATGATTTCGAGTTCAACGCCGATCGCTATTTATTTGCGGAAAACCCGGTGGTGCATCTCGATACCGCCGCAACCGGCAGCAAATAAAAAATGTCCTGTAAGGCGCACACTTACGCTGCGCCTGCCCCGATTTAAGGTAAGTAAACCGTCTAGAGTGTCAGCCTTTGTAAATAGCCTCGCCTCCCCCTGCCGCGACAAGCAAAATCATCACCGAAACTCATTTTTCTGACTGACTCATAACGTCGGCATTTGTTACAATTGGATGCATTTGTCATCATACAAGTTAGTGCTTGCTCACAACGTCTGTTACCTGAATATGCCGTATCGAGTGTGCCACGAGCGACCATAATGTATTAAAGATAATCGCCGTGCTGTTCTGGGCGTGACGTAAACCGATGTACCAGGAATACTGAATGGAACTTTTAAGCCAATTACTCCATGCCCTCTGGAGCCAGGATTTCGCGACACTCTCGCAGCCCGGTATGATCGGCATGCTTTATTTTGTTTTATTTGTCATTTTATTTCTTGAAAACGGCCTGCTTCCGGCAGCGTTTCTTCCTGGCGATAGCCTGCTGGTACTGATTGGCGTGCTGATTGCAAAAGGCGCGCTTGGATACCCACAAACTATTTTATTACTGACAGTGGCGGCAAGCCTGGGGTGCTGGCTCAGTTACATCCAGGGGCGCTGGCTGGGTAATACGCGCATCGTGCAAAACTGGTTATCGCATCTTCCCGCACATTATCACCAGCGCGCGCACCATCTTTTCCACAAACATGGCCTTTCTGCCCTGTTGATTGGTCGTTTTATTGCATTTGTTCGCACCCTGTTACCAACTATTGCCGGACTTTCTGGTCTGAGTAATGCCCGCTTCCAGTTTTTCAACTGGATGAGCGGCCTGCTGTGGGTGCTGATACTGACCACGCTGGGTTATCTGCTGGGCAAGACGCCGGTGTTTCGTAAATACGAAGATGCGCTGATGTCCTGCCTGATGTTGCTTCCGGTAGTATTGCTGGTGATTGGCCTCGCCGGCTCACTGGTGGTGCTGTGGAAGAAAAAATACCGCAATCGGGGTTAAGACCATGGAATTGCAACGTCCCTTTTTACGCTGGTTACTGATGGGTGTCGCGGCGATGACCGTTTTCAGCGTGATGTTTTTCGCCTGGACGACGCTGCAAAATCGTGAATCAACGCTGGCGATTCGCCCGCTCACGCAAAATGTCAGCGTGCCGGATGGTTTCTCTGTCTGGCACCATCTGGATGCCAACGGCATTCATTTTAAAAGTATTACGCCGCAGGACGACACGCTGTTAATTAAATTTGAATCCAGTGAGCAGAGCGCGGCGGCGAAAATCGTGCTCGATCGCACCTTACCTCATGGTTACATCATTGCCGCTCAGGACGATGACAACAGCCAAACTTCCGCGTGGCTGACCCGCCTGCGCAACAGCACACATCGATTCGGTTAACCTTTCCAGGATTCTGAATCTTTTCACTCACTTTGGTGTTTGGCCGTTTACTTACTATGCTTGAGTACACGGAACCAGAGTTCGCTTTATGTCACTGGACGCTGGCGTAACCATCGTTTCGCTGGCCAACAATGGAAGGTTCTCGATTATGAAAAACCGCATCGCACTGGCGCTGGCCCTTTTTTCGCTGAGCGCATTTTCCCAGGCGGCTTCGCCCTGTCAGGAAAAGGAACATGAGATCCAGCGTGAAATCAGCTATGCCGAAAAGCATAACAATCAGAGCCGAATTAACGGCCTGAACAAGGCGCTGCGAGAAGTACGCGCCAATTGCTCTGACAGCAAGCTGCGCGCCGCCCATCAGAAAAAAATCGCTGAGATGAAAGAAGAAGTAGCCGGGCGCCGCCACGATCTGAATGAGGCAAAGCAAAAAGGCGATGCGGAGAAAATAAGCAAACGCGAGCACAAGCTGAAAGAGGCGCAGGCCGAACTGAAAGCCCTGGAAGCGCGTGACTACTGATTTAATGGAAATAACCACTCACTCACCTGGAGAGAATTATGTCGAAAGATAATGCTGACAATTTGCGCGCAGAGTTGAAATCCCTGGCGGATACGCTGGAAGAAGTGCTGAGCAATTCCAGTGATAAGTCGAAAGAAGAGCTGAGTAAATTACGCACCAAAGCGGAACAGGCGCTGCGCGACAGCCGTCACCGTTTGGGCGAAACCGGCGATGCGCTCGCCCGCCAAACCCGTGAAGCGGCTGCGCGTACCGATGAGTATGTGCGTGACAACCCGTGGGCCAGCGTAGGTATCGGCGCCGCCGTCGGTGTGGTGCTGGGCGTACTGCTGTCGCGTCGCTAAGATGACGGATTTGCGAAACGCGCAAGGGCCGGGCAAAAGCGTACTGGGGATTGGTCAACGCATTGTGACCATTCTTGTTGAAATGGTTGAGACCCGCCTGCGGCTGGCGGTTGTCGAGCTGGAAGAAGAGAAAGCGAACTTATTCCAGCTGCTGCTTATGGTAGGGCTAACCATGCTTTTCGCCGCATTTGGCCTGATGAGTCTGATGGTGCTGATTATCTGGGCCATCGATCCGCAATATCGCCTGAACGCGATGATTGCAACCACCGTCGTGTTGCTGGTGCTGGCGTTGATAGGCGGCATCTGGACATTGCGTAAAGCGCGGGCTTCGACGCTGCTGCGTCATACTCGCCAGGAGCTGGCAAACGACCGTGCCTTGCTGGAGGAGGATAAGTGAGCGGCAAAGCGGAACGTCTGAAGCGCAAAGCACGTTTGCTCAGTGAGATCCAACAACAACGCCTGGATCTCACCGCCAGCCGCCGTGAGTGGCTGGAGGCCACAGGAGCCTACGATCGCGGCTGGAATACGCTGCTCAGCTTGCGCTCCTGGGCGCTGGTGGGCAGCAGCGCGATGGCGATATGGTCCGTGCGCCACCCCAATATGCTTGTGCGCTGGGCTAAACGCGGTTTAGGCGCATGGAGCTTATGGCGGCTGGTCAAATCAACGCTCAACGCAACGCACTGATACACAATCACAGCACGGCTTACGCGGGCGATGGTTATCCATCGCCCGTTTGCTTTGTTGCTTGCTCAGTTTTTTTGAAAAAATTCGACAGTTTTCCTTGCTAACAATCTTTTCCCGTCACGATTACTATCCTCTCCATCGACAGCAAGCACGCGGCACGCGCCCGTAATTGCAGACCTTTTACTGAAAGCCGCTATTGTGGTTCCCTGGAGAGAAAGATGAAAAAATTAGAAGATGTTGGTTTCCTGGTTGCTCGTATCCTGATGCCGATTCTGTTTATTACCGCAGGCTGGGGCAAAATCACCGGTTATGCTGGCACTCAGCAATATATGGAAGCGATGGGCGTGCCGGGGTTCTTCCTGCCGCTGACCATTCTTCTTGAGTTTGGCGGCGGTCTGGCGATCCTGTTCGGCTTCCTGACCCGTACTACAGCGCTGTTCACCGCAGGTTTTACGCTGCTGACCGCGTTCATCTTCCACAGCAACTTTGCTGAAGGCGTGAACTCGCTGATGTTCATGAAAAACCTGACCATCGCTGGCGGTTACCTGCTGCTGGGCATCACTGGTCCGGGCGCCATCAGTATCGACCGCGTCCTGAATAAAAAATGGTAAGCGCTCTATACTGAGTGAAGAGATCAAAGCGAGGAGACCACTCCTCGCTTTTGCTATTCAGAAGGAGGAGACAAAATGGGACAACTGATTGACGGCGTCTGGCACGACAACTGGTATGACACCAAATCCACCGGCGGACGTTTCCAGCGCTCGGTATCCGCATTTCGCAACTGGCTTACCGCAGATGGCGCACCAGGCCCTTCTGGCGAAGGTGGCTTTGCCGCCGAGAAAGACCGCTACCACTTATATGTTTCACTCGCCTGCCCGTGGGCGCATCGCACGCTGATCCTGCGTAAACTCAAAGGCCTTGAGCCGTTTATCTCTGTTTCCGTGGTCAACCCGTTGATGCTGGAGAACGGCTGGACATTTGACAATGACTTTCCGGCGGCAACTGGCGACACGCTGTATCAACACGAATTCCTTTATCAGCTCTACCTGCACGCCGACCCGCACTACACCGGGCGCGTCACGGTGCCTGTGCTGTGGGATAAAAAGAATCACACCATTGTCAGCAATGAATCGGCGGAAATCATCCGCATGTTCAATACCGCTTTTGACGGTCTGGGCGCGAAAGCGGGCGATTACTACCCGCCAGAATTACGGGGCCAGATCGATGAACTGAACGGCTGGATCTACGACAACGTGAATAACGGTGTCTATAAAGCCGGTTTCGCCACCAGCCAGCAGGCGTATGACGAAGCGGTGGTCAATGTTTTCAATGCGCTGGAACGCCTTGAGCAGATCCTCGGACAGCATCGTTACCTGACCGGCGACCGGCTTACGGAAGCGGATATCCGCCTGTGGACAACGCTGGTGCGTTTCGATCCGGTCTATGTCACTCACTTCAAATGCGATAAGCATCGCATCAGCGACTATCTGAATCTGCACGGCTTTCTGCGCGACATTTATCAGATGCCGGGCGTTGCGGAAACGGTCGATTTCGCCCATATCCGCAACCACTATTACCGCAGCCACAAAACCATTAACCCGACCGGAATTATCTCTATCGGGCCGTGGCAGGATCTGGATGAGCCACACGGACGCGACCTGCGTTTCTCCTGATCTTCCGGGCGCGTTTCATCGCGCCCAAATTATTTCTCGCCGGGTTTTCGCTTTGTATTTTTGCCGTCTATTCTTACAGGGATCGTTGAGAAAACAACGGATTGACCGTTGATCGAGGTGGGAAATGGACTGGTATTTTAGGGTACTGAGCAACTACGCGACATTTCATGGACGCGCGCACCGCCGCGAATTCTGGATGTTCACACTGGTCAACCTTATCCTCTTTGGCGTGCTGTATGTGGTCGACAGTATCATCGGCTGGCACCTGTTAAGCCAGATTTACGCCCTGCTGGTGCTGGTGCCAAACCTGGCGGTTCAGGTACGCCGCCTGCATGATACCAACCGGAGCTGGCGCTGGCTGTTGCTGCTGCTGTTTCCGGTAATTGGCTGGTTGATGCTGCTGGCGTTTTACAGCCAGCGCGGCACGCCGGTAGAAAACCCCTTTGGCCCCGTACCGAAAGCGTTCCCCTGAATGGCATTGCTCCACCAACGTGGAGCAATGACTTATTTACCGGCAAACAGCTTGGGAATTTCCCGCAGACACCAGGCTTTCGCTTCACCCATACTGTCGCGACGCCAGGCCATAATGATATCTACCTGGCTGGTATATTCCGGGCTCACAACACGTAAGCGACCTTCGGCGATATCCTGCTCCACCAGTGGATAAGGCATCGTCGCCACGCCCAGGCCGGACAGCAGCGCCTGGCGTTTATCCTCGATGGTACTCACCGTCAGCCTTGGCTGCTTATCCAAAAGCTGTACCGTCAGCACCGGACGCTCGCGGGCGGTATCGGCAACGGCCACGCCGCGATATTTCACGCGCGTCACTTCCGAGAGCGGTTCCGCTTCCTGGTGGATCGGATGATCCGGCGCAGCAACGTAGACGTTCATCACCGAGTAGAGCTTGCGTGAGTTGATTTCCGACGAGGAGCGAAAATGCATATCCGGAGCGACGACAATATCGGCACGCCCCTGCTCCAGCCGCTCCCACGCCCCGGCCAGCACTTCAGTAATGATCGATAACTGCGTATTAGCTTTTGCCGCCAGCCGGTCGACCAGCGGAAACAGCTCGACCGTCGGCACCAGCGCTTCAGTGACCAGCGTCAGATGCGTTTCCCAGCCGCGCGCCAGCGCTTCTGCGTCGGTTGTCAGTTTATCGGCGGCTTCCAGCAATACGCGACCGCGCTCCAGCAGCATTCGTCCGACATTGGTGAATTTTGTTCGGTGCCCGGAGCGGTCAAACAGCACGACATCCAGCTCTTCTTCAAGTTTTTGCATGGTATAGCTGAGCGCAGAAGGCACACGTCCCAACTCATCCGCCGCCGCGGCAAAGCTTCCACGCCGGTCAATCGCATCCATCACGCGTAACGCTTCGAGCGTCAGCGCCCTTTCTTTGGCCATGAGTGTTCTCATTCAGGAAATTTGAACATACCGGGCAGAATATCTGGCTAACAATGCAGCGTCCATACCTTTAACATTGTTTTAAGTAAAGAGAGGTCGACAATTATGATTACTACCCGTACTGCGAAACAATGCGGACAAGCTGACTTCGGCTGGCTTCAGGCCCGCTACACTTTTTCTTTTGGACATTACTTCGACCCGAAATTACTGGGCTATGCCTCCCTGCGTGTGTTGAACCAGGAAGTGCTCGCCCCTGGCGCATCGTTCCAGCCACGCACCTACCCGAAAGTGGATATTTTAAATCTGATTCTGGAAGGCGAAGCGGAGTATCGCGACAGCGAGGGCAACCATGTCCAGGCGAAAGCCGGTGAAGCGTTGTTAATTGCCACCCAGCCCGGCATCAGCTACAGCGAACATAACCTGAGCAAAGACAAATCGTTAACGCGCATGCAGTTATGGCTGGATGCCTGCCCCGAGCGTGAAAACCCGCCGGTGCAAAAAATGACCATTGCCGATGTGGCGCAGCAACTGCTGGCTTCCCCCGATGGTAGCCAGGGAAGTTTGCAGCTCCGCCAGCAAGTGTGGCTGCATCATATCGAGCTTGCCAAAGGCGAAGAGTTGCAGATTCAACTGCATGGCCCGCGCGCCTATTTGCAATCGATTCACGGTACGGTACACGCCGTGACACATTGCGAAGCAAAAGAAGCGCTCACCTGTGGTGACGGTGCGTTTATTCGTGACGAGGCTAACATAACCCTGGTTGCGGATACGCCGTTGCGCGCTTTGCTGATAGATTTACCCGTGTGATAGTTGCGTTACGTAAGTGAGTAAATGAAATGAGCAGCACAATGAATTTTATGGCAGACCCTACACAGCAAACCCCACTCCCCGCCCTGACTGGATTCGGTTATGAAGAGATGCTGACAGAGCTGGAAGCAATCGTCGCAGAAGCCGTTGTCCGACTGGCGGAAGAAGAAGCCACCGCCTGACCCATAAGCCCCGGCGCATCAGACCGGGGCAAATCTCTACTGAACCCTACTGTCGTTCTTCGCGAACTTAGCACGCCCGGTTTCGCGCCTGAAACTGCCCCGGCGTGCTGCTAAAGCGCAGCTTAAATGCGGCGATAAAAGCACTGACATTATCGTACCCGCAGCGTTCTGCCGTCTCACTTACCGACACCCCGCGCAGCAGATGCTCCATCGATGCCAGGACTTTTGCCTGCTGCCGCCACTGGCTAAAACTCAGCCCGGTTTGTTCGCTGAACAAGCGGCTTAATGTTCTGACGCTCAAGCCAAAGAGGCTAGCCAGTTGCGCCTGATTTGCCGCATGGTGTGGCTCCGACAACAGCAGTTCAGCTACCCGTTTCGCCCGGCGATCCTGTGGCAGGGTTAACTGCAACGGCGTGCCTGGTGCTACGCGAATCTCCTCCATCATCACCGCCAGAAGCGATGCCTGGCGAGACGGGTCGCACTGCGTTATGCGTTCCATTAACAGCATCATAAACGGATCGGCAGGCCACACTCCCGCGAAAGCGGGGGCATCATCGTGGTTGAGTTGCAGGCTATGTCCTTCTACCTCGCCCACGCTCCAGGCGCAGTGGCGCATCTGTGCAGGAAACCAGCCGACAGTCGCGGGCGTTAGCGCCCATTGCGCCTGCTCCGTTTTCACAATCATCATCCCCCGCTGAATGCAAAACAGCTGCCCGCTGGCATGCTGGTGCCACGCGGTGGTGTGCTTGTTTTGATGCGTGAGTCGCTGCTTTTGTACGATTAACATGGCTGATAAACCGTATTTGATGTCCTGATGCGGCTAATATACCAACGCGGTGTAGCGATATCCTCTCTAACAGGCTCAAATGAAGATAACCATGATGGACATCACCCAACATATCACCCTGGCTTTACAACGCGTTGTTTGCCACCCTGACCATAACGAAGCGAAAATTCGCCAATTCTTCTCGCCGGATTATCAACAAGTTGTCGACGGACAGTCGCTTGATTTCACGGGATTTGTCGAACATATGGCGAAGCTCAAACATCTGACGCACGCCATTGACGTGACTGTGGTTGCCATTGCCGGGCAAAACAATGACGTATTGACGCACCATCTTGTGGCGGTGAGTAAGAAAGATGGCTCTCAGGCACACATTGACGTGTTTGCGCATTTCACGCTGGAGAACGGGCTAATCACCCGCTGCGAAGAGTTAACCCGGCTGGTGCGTGGCACGGCGCAAGATCGTTCACTGGGCAGCGTTAGATAACCACGTCTTGTTGCGCTCGGTCACTTCCTGCACGAAACGGCGCAGGATCTCCGCCGCGCCCGGCGCGGGCAGCACGCTGGCGACTAAGCTGTCGGCATCGGTGCCCTCTTTTTCGACATGCGCGCGATTCAAACGCAGCAGATCGGTCGCGATTTCCGGCGTCATTTCCGGGTGGAACTGCACCGAAATGGCTCGCGGCCCATAGCGAACGATCTGATGATTATCATGGGCAGAAGAGGCCAGCACCGATGCGCCTTCAGGCAGCCGCGTTACCGTTTGCCGGTGCGTCAGGTGCGCAGGGAAACTTTCAGACAGGTGGCTGAGTAGCGGATCGTTGTGCGCCGAGGCGTTCAAATAAACGGTTTTTGTCCCCGCTTCACGGCCCTGCGGATGGTATTCAACATTCCCGCCCAGGGCCCAGGACATCAGTTGATGACCATAGCAAACGCCAAAGAGCGGCATCTCAACCGCAATCGCTTCGCGGATCCATTCTGCGGTCTTCTCGCTCCACGGCAGCCTGTCGGAAACCATCGCCCATGAACCGGTAATGATCGCTGCCCGGCGCGCATCCGGGGCTGGCAGCGTTTCGCCTTCAAAAACGCGAACCACGTCCACCTCTTCAGGAGCACACCCGATAGCCCGGCAAAACCAATGCGGAACATCCCCGTGGGCGTCACGTAAAGGCTTCGGGGCATCCCCCATCTGAATAATGATCAATGATTTTTGTTCCATGACGGCAGCGACTCCCGCGATGCTAGTTTCAAAACCGTTTAAGAACATGTTAGCGCTTTTCGACAGCCTTCCGACGGGATATTTATTTATAAGGTTAGCAGTGCCAGTGCTTAACGGTACGGCGCGCGCAACAGCAAAAAGCCTGCAAATTGCCTCTATCAAAAAAGGTAAAACCCCGCCGAAGCGGGTTCTTACCTGCACAGTCGAAACTGACCGGTAAGCCGCGTTCTTTCATCGAAAACGGAGTGGACAGTCATTCAGCTTTAGCCGCCAGAAAGCAAAAACCCCGCCGAAGCGGATTCTTATCTGAACAGTCGAAACTGGCCGGTAAGCCGCGTTCCTTCATCGAAAACGGAGTGGACAGTCATTCAGCTTTAGCCGCCAGAAAGCAAAACCTGCCGAAGTGTTTTTTTACCTGAAGAGCCGAAACTGGCCGGTAAGCCGCGTTCCTTCATAGAAGGCAGAGTGGACAGTCATTCAGCTTTAGCCGCCAGAAAGCAAAACCCGCCAAAGTGTTTTTTTACCTGAAGAGCCGAAACTGGCCGGTAAGCCGCGTTCCTTCATAGAAGGCAGAGTGGACAGTCATTCAGCTTTAGCCACCAGAAAGCAAAAACCCCGCCGAAGCGGGGTTTTATTAATAGTCGAAACTGACCGATAAGCCGGGTTCTGTCGTGGACAGTCATTCATCTAGGCCAGCAATCGCTCACTGGCTCAAGCAGCCTACCCGGGTTCAGTACGGGCCGTACCTTGTGAACCCCTATTTGGCCTTGCTCCGGGTGGAGTTTACCGTGCCGCGAACTGTTGCCAGACGCGCGGTGCGCTCTTACCGCACCCTTTCACCCTTACCTGATCCCACTTGCGTGGGCCATCGGCGGTTTGCTCTCTGTTGCACTGGTCGTAGGCTTGCGCCTCCCAGGCGTTACCTGGCACCCTGCCCTATGGAGCCCGGACTTTCCTCCCCTCCGCCCGTCTCCCCCGAAGAGGACGACGACGAAGCGGCGACTGTCTGGTCAGCTTCGGCGCGCAGTATAGAGGGTTTGCTTGCGCCTGTCACCCTTCCGTCAACATTCCCACTTGCAAGGTGGCGGCAATATTGCGCGATGCGCGATAAATATTGTCAAACGCGCCACGAAACGCCTCTTCCAGCGTACCGATGCTGGTCAGCACGCTAAATACAGCGTCAATGCCGTACTGGTGAACCACGCCCACGTCGCTGGTCAAACTCCCGGCGATACCGATCACTGGCTTGTGGTATTTTTTGGCGACATGCGCCACGCCCACCGGCACTTTGCCGTGGATACTCTGGCTGTCGATACGCCCTTCGCCGGTCACTACCAGTGTGCAATCGTGAATATGCTCTTCAAGATTGAGCGCCTGCGTCACGATCTCAATGCCGCTGCGCAATTCCGCGCCGAGAAAAGCCATCAATGCCGCGCCCATCCCACCTGCTGCGCCGGAGCCCGGCACGTTTTTCACATCAACGCGTAGCGATTTTTTAATAACATCGGCGAAATGACTCAGGTTGCGATCCAGCTCGACAATCAACGCTTCCGTCGCCCCTTTTTGCGGGCCAAAAATGCGTGATGCGCCCTGCTCGCCGATCAAAGGGTTAGTGACATCGCAGGCGACACGCAGCGTGCAGTGTTGTAAACGCGGATCGAGCCCGGAAATATCAATGCCGTTCAGGCTTATCAGGCTACCGCCGCCGTAGCCGATTTCCGTCCCGTTAGCATCGGTCAGTTTCGCGCCCAGCGCCTGCACCATACCCGCGCCGCCGTCGTTAGTCGCGCTACCGCCAATGCCGATAATAATAGTGGTCGCCCCCTGTTCCAGCGCGTGCAAAATAAGTTCCCCGGTGCCGCGCGAAGTGGTAATCAAAGGGTTACGTAATTCAGGTGGAACCAGCGCCAGCCCGCTCGCCGCCGCCATTTCAATAAACGCGGTTTTTCCGTCGCCCGACATCCCCCAGCAGGCTTCAACATGTTTACCCAGCGGTCCAGTGACGCGCGCGGTATGCACCGTGCCATTCGTGGCGGCAATCATGGCTTCGACCGTACCTTCGCCACCATCCGCAACCGGAACGGAAACATATTGAGCATCCGGGAAAATCTCCCGAAATCCTTTTTCTATCGCCTGCGCTACTTCAGTAGCTGAAAGGCTTTCTTTGTAAGAGTCTGGGGCGATTACGATTTTCATAGTTGTGAGCCTGATAGTGCCGCGCACTTCACCCTTCAGGCCAACAACGGCCTGAAGAGGTGGATAAATAAGGAGTCAAGGGCGCAGCGCCGCGCCCTTTTGATTAACGAGTCACTTCGATCTTCGCCAGTTTCTCGTAATAGCATGCCAGCGCGCTGTGGTCGGCATTGCCCAGACCGTCTGCACGCAGCGCCTGCATCATCTCCATCACTGCGGCTGTCAGCGGCAACTGCGCGCCAACGCCGTGCGAGGTATCCAGCGCGTTGGAAAGGTCTTTGATATGCAGATCAATACGGAAGCCCGGTTTGAAGTTGCGATCCATCACCATCGGCGCTTTCGCGTCCAGCACGGTGCTGCCCGCCAGCCCGCCACGAATCGCCTGGTAGACCAGATCCGGGTTAACGCCCGCTTTAGTCGCCAGCGTCAGCGCTTCAGACATCGCGGCAATATTCAACGCCACGATCACCTGGTTCGCCAGTTTGGTCACGTTGCCCGCGCCGATATCACCGGTGTGCACCACAGAACCCGCCATCGCTTTCAGCAGATCGTAATATTTGTCGAAAATCGCTTTGTCCCCGCCCACCATCACCGACAGCGTGCCGTCGATGGCTTTCGGCTCGCCGCCGCTGACCGGCGCGTCCAGCATGTCAATGCCTTTCGCTTTCAGCGCCTCGCTGATTTCACGGCTGGCCAGCGGTGCGATGGAGCTCATGTCGATAAGCACAGTACCAGGCTTCGCGCCTTCGATGATGCCGCCTTCGCCCAGCGCCACTTCTTTTACGTGCGGGGAGTTCGGCAGCATGGTGATAATCACATCGCACTGCTCAGCAACGGCTTTCGCGCTGGTTACGGCTTCAGCGCCTGCGGCAATCACTTCAGCCACGGCGTCCTGGTTACGATCCACGACCACCAGTGAGTAACCGGCTTTAATGAGGTTTTTACTCATTGGTTTACCCATGATACCCAGGCCAATGAAACCAACTTTCATCGTCATAATTGCGTCTCTCTCTTTAATGGTGGTTTGATTATTTCTTAAAGGTGTCGGCCAGCTTCTGCGTGGCTGAGCGGAACACGCCAAGGTCGCTGCCAACGGCTACCACGGTCGCGCCCCATTCGAGGTAGCGGCGTGCGTCGGCTTCAACCGGCGCCAGAATACCGCTCGGTTTGTTGTGCGCTTTGGCGCGCGCAAAAATGTGTTGAATGGTGCGCTGTACTTCCGGGTGCGCGGCATTGCCGATGTAACCCAGCGTGGCGGCCAGATCGCTCGGGCCAACAAACACGCCGTCTACGCCGTCGGTTGCCAGAATGGCATCGAGGTTATCCACCCCCGCCTGGCTTTCGATCTGCACCAGAATCGTGATGTTGGCGTTGGACTGGCGAAAATAATCCGGCACGGTGCCGAACATATTGGCGCGGTGCGAAACAGAGACACCGCGAATGCCTTCCGGCGGATAGCGGGTCGCTGCCACGGCGTTTACCGCTTCTTCTTCGGTTTCGACAAACGGGATCAGGAAGTTATAGAAACCGATATCCAGCAGGCGTTTGATAATCACCGGATCGTTGGTCGGAACCCGCACCACCGGCGCGCTAACGCTGCCCTTTAATGCCATTAATTGCGGTACAAAAGTGAGCACGTCGTTTGGGGCGTGTTCGCCGTCCAGTAACAGCCAGTCAAAACCCGCCAGGCCCAGAACTTCAGTGCTGATATGACTACCCAGCGCAGACCAACAACCGATTTGAATCTGTTGCGCCGCCAGCGCGGCCTTGAATTTGTTTGGGAAGATATCGTTATTCATCTTTTGTACCTTAATGAGTTGTTGCTTATTTCTTCAGTTCCATACGTTTGATGTCGCCAACCACGAACAGGTAGCAGACCATCATCATCAGCGCTGAACAGCCTACGAACACCAACGCACCGTTGAAAGAATGCAACTCTTTAACCATGTATCCGATAACCAGTGGCGTCACGATAGAGGCCACATTACCGAACACGTTGAAGACGCCACCGCACAAACCCACAATCTCTTTCGGCGCGACATCGGAAATCACTGGCCAGCCCAACGCGCCAAAACCTTTGCCAAAAAACGCCAGCGCCATCAGGGCAATAACCAGTGCGGTGTTATCGGTGTAGTTACACAGAATGATGCTTGAAGCCAGTAACATCCCGACCACGATAGGGAATTTACGTGCCACGGTCAGCGAGGAACCGCGCTTAATCAGGTAATCAGAGAAAAATCCGCCGAGCACGCCACCGGCAAAACCGCACAGCGCAGGAATGGAGGCAACAAACCCGACTTTGAGGATCGACATGCCTTTTTCCTGCACCAGATAAATCGGGAACCAGGTCAGGAAGAACCAGGTAATGGTGTTGAGGAAGTACTGACCAAAAAACACGCCAAGCATCATACGGTTGCACAGCAGTTGCTTGATGTAATCCATTTTAGGACCGGCGTTTTTACTGTCGTCCGTTTTTTTGTGGTCCATATCCACGACCGCGCCATTCTGCGCGATGTACTCCAGCTCTTCGCGGGACATACGAGGGTGGTCAGTTGGGTTGTGGACAAATTTCACCCAGGCGAAGGTCAGCACAAAACCGATCGCGCCCATCACGGTAAACACATGCTCCCAGCCCCAGGCGAAAGTCAGCCAGCCCAGCAGCGGTGAGAATAGCGCCAGAGAGAAATACTGCGCAGAGTTAAAAATCGCAGAAGCTGTACCGCGCTCTTTTGCCGGGAACCAGGCCGCAACGATGCGGGCGTTCGCCGGAAATGATGGCGCTTCTGAGAAGCCGAGCATAAAACGCATGAAAAACATCGAAATCCCGGCCCAGGCGATCGGGAAAACATCAACAAAACCCTGCAAGAAAGTGAAGAGCGACCAGAAAAACAGACTCCAGGTATAAACCTTTTTCGAACCGAAGCGGTCAAGCAACCAACCGCCAGGGATTTGCATCAGCAGGTAAGCCCAACCGAATGCTGAAAAGATGTAGCCCATTGAGACAGAATCAAGTTGCAGCTCTTTCGCAACCTCTGTCCCGGCAATGGACAGCGTAGCGCGGTCTGCATAGTTAACAGCAGTAACAATAAATATAATCAGCAAAATTAAATAACGGGTTGGTAAGCCCCGTTTTGTTTCAACGGCATGTTCAACAGTCATTTTAATTTCCTTGGGCACCGCCAAATTTAAAATATAATTATTGTGATGTTTCTTATCTGATTTAATTTAAGCACCCGAACTTATATCAGATAATTGGCACGTCGATTTTATTAGCGCTCAGTATAATCAGCGTCATCATGTCACACACTGGAGGGTTGCTCAATTTTAACCTTGTACAAAAAGAATAATTTGAGCATATGCACATACGCCTGGGCGCTAATGCACAGTTCTTGCAATAGACAGCCGCACCAGACGGGAGATCACAATAATAAGTGATGCAGATCACATTTTATTATTTAAACTCCTGACATCCTTATTTCAGCAAATGAGATTTTTATTTCTGATATTAATTACAGAATAAAGAATGGTTCCTCTTTTTATTGAGTAATGCATCGTACAGCTAGCTGGAGATTACTTAACAATGTCCGACATTGAAATTAGACAGCAACCGCCAGGGGCGTTTTATATTAAGGTACACGACACGGATAATGTCGCGATCATCGTTAATGACAATGGCTTAAAAGCGGGAACCCGTTTTCCGGATGGACTCGAGCTGATCGAGCATATTCCGCAAGGCCATAAAGTGGCGCTGGTGGATATTCCCCATCACGGTGAGATTGTGCGTTACGGCGAAGTGATTGGTTACGCTGTACGCGACATTGCACGCGGTAGCTGGATTGATGAATCCACCGTTGAACTACCAAAAGCGCCGCCGCTGAATACGCTGCCGCTGGCGACCAAAGTCCCTGAGCCGCTGCCGCCGCTGGAAGGTTACACCTTTGAAGGCTACCGCAATGCGGACGGCAGCGTCGGCACTAAAAATCTGCTGGGCATCACCACCAGCGTGCATTGCGTGGCGGGCGTTGTCGATTATGTCGTGAAGATTATCGAACGCGATCTGCTGCCGAAGTACCCGAATGTGGACGGCGTCGTCGGTCTGAACCATCTCTATGGCTGCGGCGTGGCGATTAACGCACCGGCTGCGGTGATCCCCATTCGTACTATCCATAACCTCGCGCTGAACCCGAACTTTGGCGGTGAAGTGATGGTGATTGGTCTCGGTTGCGAAAAATTACAGCCGGAACGTCTGCTGCAGGGCACTGAAGATGTGCAGGCCATTCCGGTCGACAGCGCCAGCATTGTGCGTTTGCAGGATGAGCATCACGTGGGTTTCCGCTCGATGGTGGACGACATTCTGCAGGTGGCTGAACGCCACCTGGTGAAGCTGAATCAGCGCAAACGTGAAACCTGCCCGGCCTCCGAACTGGTTGTCGGCATGCAGTGCGGCGGCAGCGATGCGTTCTCCGGCGTTACCGCTAACCCGGCGGTTGGCTTTGCATCTGACCTGATTATTCGCTGCGGCGGCACGGTAATGTTCTCAGAAGTGACCGAAGTGCGCGACGCGATACACTTACTGACCCCGCGCGCCATTAACGAAGAAGTGGGCAAACGTCTGCTGGAAGAGATGGCCTGGTACGATAACTATCTCGATATGGGCAAAACCGACCGCAGTGCCAACCCCTCTCCGGGGAACAAAAAAGGCGGCCTGGCGAACGTGGTCGAGAAAGCGCTGGGGTCAATTGCGAAATCCGGTAAGAGCGCCATTTCTGAAGTGCTCTCTCCCGGCCAACGCCCGACCAAACGCGGCCTGATTTACGCAGCAACGCCCGCGAGCGACTTCGTCTGCGGTACGCAGCAGGTCTCTTCCGGGATTACCGTACAGGTCTTTACCACCGGTCGCGGCACGCCTTACGGCCTGGTTGCGGTGCCGGTGATTAAGATGGCAACGCGTACCGAGCTGGCGAACCGCTGGTATGACTTAATGGATATCAACGCCGGGACGATCGCCACGGGCGAAGAGACGATTGAAGATGTGGGCTGGAAACTGTTCCACTTCATCCTGGATGTCGCCAGCGGCCGTAAGAAAACCTTTTCGGATCAATGGGGCCTGCACAACCAACTGGCGGTATTTAACCCGGCTCCGGTGACCTGATTTTTATAAGAAAAGTAAACCTCACTTTTTAAGCATGGCGCAGGCCATGCTTTTTTTTCGTTCAGTTTGGTGCTCAGGCGTTCTGGTGTTCCAGCGCGTATTTATACAACGCGTTTTTCTTCACGCCGTGGATTTCCGCCGCCAGCGCGGCCGCTTTTTTCAGCGGCAGCTCGGTTTGCAGTAACACCAGCGTGCGTAACGCATCGGCGGGTAACTCATCTTCCTGCGCCTTGTGCCCTTCGACGATCAGTACCATCTCGCCTTTGCGGCGGTTCTCATCCTCTTTAACCCATGCCAGCAGCTCGCCCACCGGCGCCCCCTGAATGGTTTCCCAGGTTTTGGTCAGCTCGCGCGCCAGTACCACATAGCGGGATTCCCCCCATACGGCGACCATATCTTCCAGGCTTTCCAGCAGACGGTGAGTGGATTCATAAAAAATGAGCGTACGGCTTTCGGTTTCCAGCCCTTTGAGCGTATCGCGACGCCCTTTCGATTTGGCGGGCAGAAAACCTTCGTAACAGAAACGATCCGATGGCAGCCCGGCGGCGCTTAACGCGGCGATAGCCGCACACGGCCCCGGCAACGGCACCACGCGGATACCGGCCTCGCGGCAGGTACGCACCAGATGGTAGCCCGGATCGTTAATCAGCGGCGTTCCGGCGTCGGAGACCAGCGCAATGTTCTGCCCCTCTTTTAATTTCGCCACCAGCGTTTCGGCTTTTTGCTGCTCATTATGGTCGTGCAGCGCAAACAAACGGGCATTAATGGCGAAGTGCTGGAGCAGTAAACCGGTGTGGCGGGTATCTTCAGCGGCAATTAAATCAACGGTTTGTAACACGTTAAGCGCGCGCTGCGTAATATCAGCCAAATTCCCGATAGGAGTAGGTACAATATAGAGCTGACCTTGAGAATTCTCCGCCGATTCGTGTTGTTTCATTGTTTCATCCGTATTGCCGATTTAATATTGAGCATTGCGTAAAAATTATCACTGGATACAGTATGCTACCGTCAAGATTTCTACGTTCGAAAGCCACGCGCTGCCTGCCTGTGGTGCTCGCCGCCCTGCTGTTTGCAGGCTGCGGCACGCAATCGACAGACCAGAGCGCCTCGCATATGCAGGGCGAAGCGCAGGCCGATTCTGGCTATTACCTGCAGCAGATGCAGCAAAGCACAGATGATAGCAAGACCAACTGGCAATTACTCGCCATTCGTGCACTGCTGAAAGAGGGAAAAACCCAGCAGGCCGGCGAACTGTTTGCCCAGTTGCCGCAGGATCTGAGCGATAATCAGCGCAAAGAACGCACGTTGCTCGCTGCCGAAATGAAACTGGCGCAGAAGGATTTTGCCGGTGCGAAAGCGCAACTCAACGAACTCGATCCCGCCGATCTTGAGCAGAACCAGCAAGCGCGTTACTGGCAAATTGGCATTTCCGCCTCGCAAGGCAAGCCTTCTCTGACGCTGCTGCGCGCGCTCATTGCCCAGCAGCCGCTGTTGAGTAAACCGGAAGAGAAGCAGAAAAACATCGACGCCACCTGGCAAGCGCTGGCCTCTATGACGCAAGATCAGGCCAGAGCGCTGGTGATCAACGCCGATGAAGTGACGCTGCAAGGCTGGCTCGACCTGCAACGCATGTGGTTCGACAACCGCAACGACCCTAATATGCTGAAAGCTGGCATTACCGACTGGCAAACGCGCTACCCGCAAAACCCGGCGGCGAAAATGTTGCCTGACCAGTTGTCGAACTTGCAAAACTTTAAACCAGCAGCAACCAACAAAATCGCGCTGCTGTTGCCGTTAAATGGCCAGGCGGCAGTGTTTAGCCGCGCTATCCAGCAAGGTTTTGAAGCGGCGAAAAACGGCATTGCCCCGATTTCCGGCCCGGCTGTTCCGCAGCAAGTTGCCCAGGCCGCGACCGCAGCCGTTGTCAGCCCGGCAGACGCGAATGTGAATGACCTGACCAACGTCCCGGCGCAGCAAAATGCAGCTGCACCGAATGCTCAACAAGCGCAAGCACCGGATAGCGCAGCACAAAGTGACGCAGCAGCAACGAATTCCGCCGCCACTGCTCAGCAAGATCCGGCAGCCACAACGCCCGCTCAGCCGACCGACGCTAATGCGACTCAGCCGGTCGCTGCACCTGCCGTGGCAGGCACACCGGCGAATCCTGGCGCTGAGCTGAAAGTTTACGATACCAGTGCGCAACCGATGGATCAGATCCTCAACCAGGTTCAGCAGGATGGCGCCAGCATCGTGGTCGGCCCGCTGCTCAAAAACAATGTTGAAGAGCTGATGCGCAGCAACACGTCGCTGAACGTGCTGGCGCTCAACCAGCCGGAGCATGTCGAAAACCGCGCCAACATTTGCTACTTCGCCCTCTCGCCAGAGGATGAAGCCCACGATGCCGCACGCCATATCTTTGAGCAGGGTCGTCATGCGCCGCTGCTGCTGGTGCCACGCAGCGCATTGGGTGAACGCGTCAGCACCGCGTTTGCCGATGAGTGGAAAAAACTGGGCGGCGGCGTTGTGTTAGCGCAAAAATTTGGCTCCACCGCTGAACTGCGCATGGGGCTGAACGGTCGTTCTGGCATTGCCCTGACCGGTAGCCCGGTTGCTTCCAGCCTGCCACAGCAGCCAGGCGTGACGGTTGGCGGTCTGAATATTCCGGCGCCGCCGACGGATGCGCAAATTAGCGGTAGCGGCAGCGTTGACGCGGTGTATATCGTCGCCACGCAGGATGAAATCGCACTGATTAAACCGATGATTACTCTGCGTACCGGCAGCCAGAGCGGTGTGATGCTGTACGCCAGCTCACGCAGCGCGCAGGGCGGCGCAGGCCCGGATTTCCGCCTTGAAATGGAAGGCCTGCAATTCAACGAAATCCCGATGCTTGCTGGCGCAAATCCGTCGCTGATGCAGCAAGCGCTGAAAAGCGTGAATAACGACTACTCGCTGGCGCGTCTGTACGCGATGGGCGCGGATGCCTGGTCGCTGGCGAATAACTTCTCGCAAATGCGTCAGGTGCCGGGTTTTGAGCTAAACGGCAATACCGGCGATTTAACGGCTACACAGGACTGCGTGATCAACAGGAAGTTGTCATGGCTCAAATACCAACAGGGGCAAATCGTCCCGGCGAATTAAGCCGTAAGCAGACCGGCGACGTGTGGGAAGCGAAAGCGCGTCGCCTGCTGGAAAGCAAAGGACTGCATTTTATCGCCGCCAATGTGCGCGAGCGCGGCGGCGAAATCGATCTGATAATGCGACACGGCAAGACCACCGTGTTTATTGAAGTGCGCTACCGAAAATCGGCGCGTTTTGGCGGTGCAGCAAGCAGCGTCACCCGCGCCAAGCAAGCCAAACTGCTGCATACCGCGCGTTTATGGCTGGCCCGGCACAATGGGAGTTTTGACACTGTGGATTGCCGGTTTGATGTGGTAGCCTTCACCGAAAATGATGTTGAGTGGATAGCCAACGCCTTTAACGACCACTCATGATTGGCTCAATGATAGGGATTACCGTGCTCGAACGAATTAAAGTCTGCTTTACGGAAAGCATTCAAACCCAAATTGCGGCGGCGGAAGCGCTACCTGATGCCATTTCCCGAGCAGCCATGACGATGGTTCACTCCCTGCTGAATGGCAACAAAATCCTCTGTTGTGGCAACGGGACATCTGCCGCCAACGCACAGCATTTTGCTGCCAGCATGATCAACCGTTTTGAAACAGAACGTCCTAGTTTACCTGCCATTGCACTTAATACCGATAATGTGGTCTTAACCGCGATAGCAAATGACCGTCTGCATGATGAAATTTATGCCAAGCAGGTTCGGGCGCTCGGCCATACCGGCGATATTTTATTAGCCATCTCAACGCGTGGTAACAGTCGCGATATCGTTAAAGCCGTCGAAGCGGCGGTGACGCGCGATATGTCGATCATTGCGTTAACTGGCTACGACGGTGGCGAGCTGGCGGGTCTGCTGGGGCCGCAGGATGTCGAAATTCGTATTCCTTCCCACCGCAGCGCGCGCATCCAGGAAATGCACATGCTAACGGTAAATTGCTTATGCGATCTGATTGATAACACGCTTTTTCCTCACCAGGATGATTAAGGAGTACACATGAAGGCATTTACGCCCCTCGCAGTCCTTATTTCCGCGCTGCTGTTACAGGGTTGTGTTGGCGCAGTGGTGGTAGGTTCCGCAGCCGTGGGCACAAAAGCCGCGACGGATCCGCGAACCGTTGGCACCCAGGTGGATGACAGCACGCTGGAACTACGCGTGAATAGCGCGCTGTCGAAAGACGAACAAATTAAGAAAGAAGCGCGTGTTAACGTCACCGCCTACCAGGGGAAAGTGCTGCTGACAGGCCAGGCGCCGAATACCGATCTCTCTTCGCGGGCAAAACAGATTGCCGTTGGTGTGGAAGGGACAACCGAAGTCTTTAACGAGATCCGCCAGGGTCAGCCGATTGGTCTGGGTACGGCCTCTTCCGATACCTGGATCACCACCAAAGTGCGCTCGCAGTTGCTGAGCAGCGACCAGGTGAAATCGTCAAACGTGAAAGTGACGACGGAAAACGGCGAAGTGTTCCTGATGGGGCTGGTCACCGAGCGTGAAGGCCGGGCCGCCGCAGATATCGCCAGCCGCGTAAGCGGGGTGAAACACGTGACCACCGCCTTTACCCTGCTTAAATAAACCCGCAGTCATGAAAAAGCCCGGTCAAAACCGGGCTTTTTTTCGCGCAGTAGTAGGCTTACAGCAGCGCAATAGTTCCGGTTATCATCCCGCACAGCGCCACCAGGCCGCCGGTCAGCCACAGGGCTTTCGCCGGGAAAGATTTACGCAGCATAACGAGCGATGGCAGGCTAACCGCCGGCAGCGTAATCAGCAGCGCCAGGGCAGGCGCCATGCCCATCCCCGCCAGCATCATGGTTTGCACAATGGGAATTTCTGCCGCCGTGGGGATAACAAACAGGCAACCTACAATCGCCATCGCAATCACCCACAGCAATGTGTTATCCACCGCGCCATCCGCATGCGGGAACAGCCAGACGCGCGCCGCACCGAGAACCAGCACCGCGAGGATATAGACCGGAATGGTGCTCCAGAACAGTTGCCATAACGCCTTGCCCCAGCGCGCCATAAAGCTGCCCTGCGGCTCCGGCAAGGTGATCTCCACCGGCTCTGCCTGTTGCGGGCTATCTTTCACCAGCATCTGTACCAGCGTTGCCACGCCGAGCACGGTGACCAGACCGGCAACCAGGCGGATTGCGGCGAAATGCCAGCCAAGCACAAACCCCATAAACACCAGCGTTGCCGGGTTCAGCAGCGGGTTGCCCATCCAGAACGCCAGCGCACCGCCCATCGAAACGCGCTGACGCCGCATGCCCGCCGCCACCGGCGCCGCACAGCAGGAGCACATCATGCCAGGCAGAGAAAATAACGTACCAAACAGGGTGCCGCTAAAGCGTTTTTGCCCCAGCGTGCGCAGCAACCAGTCGCGCGGGATAAGCACCTGAATCAACGAACCGAGCAGCACGCCGAGTACGGCTGCTTTCCAGACGGCGAGAAAATAGACCATGGCATAATCAAGCGCCGCCTGAAACGGGCTGGAGTCGGCCTGGGAAAGAATGGATTTACCGATGCTGTGTGTCTCGGCGGCGGTGAACGCTTTGCCGTAATAAGGCTGCCATTTCACGTACCAAAGACCAATGATAACAACAAGAAAGAACAGAGCGGGTTTCCACCATTGAACAGGTGTTGCCGCCTGAGGTGAAGACTGACCAGTCATAACATTCCCCGGGGATATATTTATAAGCCCGAGAATAGTACGCCGTGATAACTATTTTGCCAATGTGCTATCCGCTGCGATCGCCCGTAGCTGCGCGGATTTCACTACCCGGACAGGCTGGCTCGCAGGCAAAAATGCCAGCGCCAGCATTGCGCGGGCAACGTCGTGGGCGGAAATCGACTTCCAGTTGCCCGGCAACAGGCGGAAAAGCGGTGCCAGCAACGATTCATTGACCCGTTTTTTCTCCCGATCCCCCAGTAGCATTGACGGGCGGACGATGGTCAGCGACGGCCACTGTTGCGCCATCAACGCGTTTTCCATCTCACCTTTTACGTGATTGTAGAAAAACGGAGAGCGCGCGTTTGCTCCCATTGAACTGACCACCAGCATTTGCGTGGCGCCAAGGCGCAGGCCGGTGATTGCCGTGTCCACCACCAGCGTGTAATCAGCAAGCACAAATGCCTCTTTGCTACCCGCCTCACGCCGGGTTGTACCGAGGCAACAAAAAACCGTATCGACCGGTTCCGTGGCCTGTGCCAGCGCGTCACTGAGCTGAGGATCGTGCGGGTTCGCAACACCAGAGATGCCCTGCAACGGTCGGCGAGTCGGCGCCGTGATCGCGTCAATGCGCGGGTCGCTGTTCAGCAACCGCAACAGATGCCCGCCAACCAGACCGGTGGCACCGGTGATTAATACACGTTGCATCGTTTCCCCCTTTGCAGATGAATCTGTGTTGCAATGTCAGCCTGCTGAACCAGGCTTAGTGTGCTGGTGAGTTATCAGTATGCATAACTCCCTTTCTGAAGCCAAAACAACGGAGGAAGTATGAGCAAGAAAATTGCTGTCTTGATCACCGACGAGTTTGAAGATTCAGAATTCACCTCTCCGGCACATGAATTTCGCAAGGCCGGTCATGAGGTTATTACGATTGAGAAACAGGCCGGGAAAACCATTCACGGCAAAAAGGGCGAAGCGGAAGTGGTAATTGATAAAGCCATTGATGAAGTGCGCCCGGCAGACTTTGACGCGCTGCTGCTGCCGGGGGGACACTCGCCTGACTATCTGCGCGGCGACGATCGTTTTGTCACCTTCACGCGCGATTTCATCAGCACTGGCAAGCCGGTCTTCGCCATTTGCCACGGTCCGCAGTTGCTGATCAGCGCCGATGCGATACGCGGGCGTAAGCTCACGGCGGTGAAACCGATTGTGGTGGATGTGAAAAACGCCGGGGGTGAGTTCTACGACCAGGAAGTGGTGGTCGATAAAGATCAGCTGGTTACCAGCCGTACTCCCGATGATTTGCCCGCATTTAATCGCGAAGCGCTGCGCTTATTGGGTGCCTGAGTCGCGGATCCAGTGCAGTTTTTTACCAAAACCCAGCGTGTTATCGGTGAACTTCAGTTCGTGAAGACGAATTTCCCACATCGGGGCAGATAAAACGCGGGCGACCGGAAAGCGACGATTGTACTTCGCACGCAACGTCGCACTCTCTTCGCTGTCGAGGCGGCGGATCTCGCCGGTGAACTGCACGCCGCGAATCAGCGCCACGGTTTTTGGCTGGCCGTTTACCGTGCCTGCTACCTGCGCTTTCAAACCCGTCATCTGTGAATGGCGGGTTTGATCCTCGCTCAGGATATAAAACGCGACCGCTTGCGGATCATAAAAATAGAACGCGTTCGCACACCATAACTCTCCCCGATTCGCCACACACCATGTGACAACATGCTGCTTCGCCAGCCAGCGATTAATGGCTGCTAGAGTCTCCATTTTTTCCCTTCCCCATGTTATTTTTCTTTCACATTAACATACTGAACATCGTCATGACGCCCTGGTTTCTTTACCTTATTCGCACCGCTGACAACATGCTCTACACCGGTATTACCACCGATGTCGCACGGCGTTTTACCCAGCATCAATCCGGGAAAGGCGCAAAAGCGTTACGGGGAAAAGGCGCGCTGGCACTGGCTTTTTCAGCCGAGGTGGGGGAAAGGTCGCTGGCACTGCGGCTGGAGTACCGCATTAAGCAGTTAACCAAGCGCCAGAAAGAGCGCCTCGTCGCCGGGGATGGCTCGTTCGAGGCGCTGCGGGAAAGCCTGTTATCTGTGTCCGTTAAAAACGATTGAAATGATCGCAGTATTCGACCAGACCACTGACGCCATTGAACGCGTCATCCGCCAGACGATGAACTAAAAACGCGTCATGGCTTGCTGGCCAGCGGCAGCGCAAATCATACTGCGCCGCCTTCTCAAACCCGAGACGGCTATAAAACACGGGATCACCTAAAGTGACCACCGCCGCATAACCAAACTCGTTGAGTGAATCCAGCCCTTCATACACTAACTGACGCGCAATACCCTGCCCGCGGTACTGCTCATCAACGGCCAGCGGCGCAAGCCCGACCCATTGCAGCTCTTCACCGGCGACCGAAACCGGGCTAAACGCCACGTAGCCAATGACCTGACCTTCGTCATCGGTCGCAACAAATCCCAGCGTGATCAGCCCGTCTTCGCGCAGATCGTGCACCAGCGTCGCTTCCGCTTCGCCGTCAAAACTACGGCGCAGCAGCGCGTCGATACCGGGAGCATCAATGGGAATTTCAACTCTAATCAGCATGGCTCACCTACAGAAGGTTGTGTCGTTGCAGGCGGCGCTTGCAGGCCAGCCTCAACAAATTCCGCCAGCTGCAGCAGCATCACCCGCAGGGGTTTTGGCATCTGCTCCAGCTCAATGGCGTCCATCAGGTTTTTCACGTACAGCCCAAGTTCCGTATCGCCTTCAATCACCAGACGGCGCTGGAAAAACAGCGTATCGGGATCCTGCTTACGCGCAGCAATCATCAGCAAATCGCTGGCGTCCGCGCTGAAGCTGACATCCGCATCGGCAGATTCACGCACAATCATCTGCCCATCTGCAACAGAGGTATACCACGTCAGGCCAATATCCCGAACCTGGATACTTAACCAGCGGCCTTCCAGAAACTCAAGTTCTCCGTCCGCCAGCGCCTGTTGGAATTGCCAACGCAGCACCTGCTCCAGCACCTGACGTTTGATGGCAAAAGGCGTCAGCTTAACCGGCACGCTCAGTAACGACGGGCCAACGTGAACAAGACGTGAGCGCAATTTATCCAACACGAGCTTTACTCCCTGAAATGATAATGACTGCTATTTTGCCACAATCGCCAAATGGCATAGCGGCACAAATCAACAATTACGAATAAACAGCCGGGGATTATTGGCGCCATCAATACGCATTTAACTGCCTCAAATCAAAAATTGTCGCTGACAGGTTAACTAAAATCCCAGTTCATTAACAACTTAGCGACCCCACGGGGTACATCCGGGCCATAGCGCCCCTGATTGCAGGATACACTATGGAGTTGCTCTGCCCTGCCGGAAACCTTCCGGCGCTGAAGGCGGCCATCGAAAACGGCGCCGATGCTGTGTATATCGGCCTGAAAGATGATACCAACGCCCGCCATTTCGCCGGTCTTAATTTTACCGAGAAGAAGCTGCAGGAAGCGGTCAGCTTTGTTCATCAACACCGCCGCAAGCTGCATATCGCCATTAACACATTTGCGCATCCTGATGGCTATCAACGCTGGGAGCGCGCCGTTGATATGGCGGCGCAGATTGGCGCTGACGCGCTGATCCTGGCGGATTTAGCGATGCTGGAATATGCAGCCGAGCGCTATCCGCATATTGAGCGCCACGTCTCCGTCCAGGCTTCCGCGACCAACGAAGAGGCGATTCGTTTTTACCATCGCCACTTTGACGTGGCGCGCGTGGTGCTGCCGCGCGTGTTATCGATTCACCAGGTCAAGCAACTGGCGCGCGTCACGCCGGTGCCGCTGGAAGTGTTCGCTTTTGGCAGCCTGTGCATTATGGCGGAAGGTCGCTGCTATCTCTCTTCTTACCTGACAGGCGAATCGCCCAATACCGTGGGCGCCTGTTCTCCGGCGCGTTTTGTGCGCTGGCAGCAAACACCGCAGGGGCTGGAGTCCCGTCTTAACGAAGTGCTGATTGATCGCTATCAGGATGGCGAAAACGCCGGTTATCCGACCTTATGCAAAGGCCGCTATCTGGTGGATGGCGAGCGCTATCACGCGCTGGAAGAGCCCACCAGCCTCAACACGCTGGAGCTGCTGCCAGAGCTGCTGGCCGCCAATATTGCCTCGGTAAAAATCGAGGGGCGCCAGCGTAGCCCGGCCTATGTAAGTCAGGTGGCAAAAGTATGGCGTCAGGCAATCGACCGTTGTATGGCCTCGCCGCAAGATTTTGTGCCGCAATCGGCCTGGATGGAAACGCTGGGGTCGATGTCGGAAGGCACCCAAACCACCCTCGGCGCGTATCACCGCAAATGGCAGTAGGAAAACCATGAAATATTCATTAGGGCCGGTGCTTTACTACTGGCCAAAAGAGACGCTGGAAGATTTTTACCGCCAGGCCGCCACCAGCCACGCCGATGTGATTTACCTTGGCGAAGCCGTCTGCAGCAAGCGCCGCGCCACCAAAGTGGGCGACTGGCTGGATATGGCCAAACAACTGGCGGGCAGCGGCAAGCAGGTTGTGCTTTCCACGCTGGCGCTGGTACAGGCCTCTTCCGAATTAAACGAACTAAAACGTTACGTTGATAACGGCGAGTTTTTACTCGAAGCCAGCGACCTGGGCGTGGTGAATATGTGCGCCGAGCGCAAGCTGCCGTTTGTCGCCGGGCATGCGCTCAACTGCTACAACGCGGTGGCGCTGCGTTTACTGCTCAAGCAAGGCATGGTGCGCTGGTGCATGCCGGTTGAGCTTTCACGCGACTGGCTGAAAAACTTACTCGATCAGTGTGATTCCCTCGGTATTCGTCAGCAATTTGAAGTGGAAGTGCTGAGCTACGGTCATCTGCCACTGGCTTACTCCGCGCGCTGCTTTACCGCCCGCTCCGAAGACAGACCCAAAGATGAGTGCGAAACTTGCTGCATTAAATACCCGAACGGACGCAGCATCCTTTCGCAAGAGAATCAGCAAGTCTTTGTGCTCAACGGTATCCAGACGATGAGCGGCTATGTTTACAATCTTGGCAATGAGCTGGTCTCAATGAATGGCCTTGTGGATATGGTGCGCCTGTCGCCGATGGGTAACGAGACGTTTGCCATGCTTGACGCGTTTAAGGCTAATGAAACGGGTAATGCGCCGCTGCCACTGGCATCTAATAGCGATTGCAACGGCTACTGGCGCAGGCTGCCGGGTCTGGCTTTACAGCAGTAATAAAAGCTCACTTTGTTAACAAGAATTGTCACAAGTTAATGCAGTATGAAAGTTGCAGCTTTTCTGGCCGGGCGCGGCACATTGCGCCAGGCTGGAAGAAGACCTTCAATCTGATGACAATGCTGTAGCAAAGTGAGTGTGTATGTCTGATAAAACGATCCCTTTTTCGGTGCTTGATCTTGCGCCGATCCCGCAAAACTCCAGCGCCCGCGAGGCGTTCACTCATTCGCTGGATCTGGCGAAACTGGCCGAACAGCGCGGTTATCATCGCTACTGGCTGGCAGAACACCACAATATGACCGGTATCGCCAGCGCGGCGACTTCCGTATTGATTGGCTATCTGGCGGCGAATACGCAAACTCTGCATTTGGGTTCCGGCGGCGTGATGCTGCCAAACCATTCACCGCTGGTGATTGCCGAGCAGTTCGGCACATTGAATACGCTCTACCCCGGGCGTATCGATCTCGGGCTTGGCCGCGCGCCAGGCAGCGACCAGCGCACCATGATGGCGCTGCGCCGCCATATGAGCGGTGATATCGACAATTTCCCGCGAGATGTCGCTGAACTGGTGGACTGGTTTGATGCCCGCGATCCAAACCCGCACGTACGACCGGTGCCGGGCTACGGTGAAAAAATCCCCGTCTGGCTGCTGGGCTCAAGCCTGTATAGTGCGCAACTGGCTGCACAACTGGGCTTACCGTTTGCCTTTGCTTCGCACTTCGCGCCGGATATGTTGTTCCAGGCGTTACATCTTTATCGCACCAACTTTACGCCTTCGGCGCGGCTGGAAAAACCGTACGCGATGGTATGCATCAATATTGTCGCAGCCGACAGCAATCGCGATGCGGAATTCCTGTTTACCTCTATGCAGCAGGCCTTTGTGAAATTGCGCCGTGGTGAAAGCGCGCAGTTGCCACCACCGATCCCCAATATGGATCAGTTCTGGTCACCGTCGGAACAATACGGCGTACAGCAGGCGTTGAGTATGTCGCTGGTGGGTGATAAAGCGAAAGTGCGCCACGGGCTGGAAGCGATTCTGCGGGAAACGGACGCCGACGAAATTATGGTCAACGGGCAGATTTTTGACCACCAGGCGCGGCTCTACTCGTTTGAGCTGGCGATGCAGGTGAAAGAAGAACTGCTCGGCTAGCGCAGAGATTCTCCTCTCCCATAAGGGAGAGGAGAGAAATAATTACTGGTAAACAGGTAGCAAATTAAAGCTGGAAAGCAGATGCACGACCGCGTTGCCGATGCCAAACAGCAGGATCAATACGATCATCGGCTTGCCACCCCACACGCGAAATGCCGGACTGCCAAAGCGCTTACGCGACGCATTTGCCAGCAATGCCGGAACAATCGCCGCCCATATCGTTGCTGCCAGACCCGCATAACCAATTGCATACAAAAAGCCGTTCGGCCACAGTAAGCCACCCACAATCGGCGGCAAAAAGGTCAGCAGTGCGGTTTTAAAACGTCCCAGCGGGGAATCATCAAACTTGAACAAGTCCGCCAGGTAGTCAAACAGCCCCAACGTCACGCCGAGGAAGGAACTGGCGACGGCAAAGTTTGAGAAGACAACCAGCAACAGATCCAGACTGCGGCTATTCAGCACGCCGCTCAGCGCCTGCACCAGCACATCGATATTCCCGCCTTTGGCCGCGATCTCAATAAACGCCGGACGCGGGATGTTGCCCATGGTAACCAGCAACCAAATCACATATAACCCCAGCGCCAGCAGCGTGCCGTAGACCAGGCAACGAATAATGGTACGCGGATCTTTGCCGTAGTATTTCATCAGGCTCGGCACATTGCCGTGGTAGCCAAACGAGGCCAGACAGAAGGGCAGCGTCATCAACAGATAAGGCGTGTACGAAGCATCGCTCTGAGCAACGTTAAATAAGGTTGCTGGCTCGACATGCCCCAACAGGCTGCCAAAAGTGAGGAAGAAGGTGATGACCTTCGCACCCAGTACAATCGCCGTCATTCGGCTGACAGCGTGTGTCGAGAGCCAGACGATAAATGCTACCAGCAGCGCAAAGGCAAGCCCGGCCAGACGCGGCGGAACATCCAGCGACATTTCCGCAAAGGTGTGGTGCAAGATAGAGCCGCTTGCTGAAATGTAGGCGTAAGTCAGGATATAGAGCACGAAAGCAATCGAGATACCGTTAACCAGGTTCCAGCCTTTTCCCAGCAAATCTTTGGTGATGGTATCGAAGCTCGCGCCGCTCCGGTAATTCAGGTTGGCTTCAAGGATCATCAGCCCGGAGTGCAACATGCAAAACCAGGTAAAAACGAGCGCCAGCAATGACCAGAAAAACCACGCGCCGGACATCACCACCGGCAGTGAAAACATGCCTGCGCCAATGATCGTGCCGCCAATAATCACTACCCCGCCGAACAGCGAAGGGGAAGCTTGTGTGGTTGTCAGTGTCGACATCTGAATGATTCTCCTGTGGTAAGCAATGCCAGTAGTTCAGGCCGCTGCATTGTACCAGTACAGGAGTACATTACGGATAAAAAAAGCCCCAATCTTTTCGATCGGGGCTGTATCTATTTCTTTACAGACTGTAACGCAGATTATGCGTCGTTACGGCGACGCGGAGCGTTATCGTCGCGATCGCGGCGCGGTGCACGACGTTCGCCACCGAAACTACGACCTTCCTGACGCTCACCGCTGAAACGACGGCCTTCACCACGACCACCTTCACGGCGTTCACCACCGAAACCACCGCGGCGCTCACCGCCACCACGACGTTCGCTACGCTCACGCGGCTGTGCATCGCCCAGCAGCTGCATATTCATCGGCTTGTTCAGAATACGCGTGCGAGTGAAGTGCTGCAGAACTTCGCCCGGCATGCCTTTCGGCAGCTCAATGGTAGAGTGAGTACCAAACAGTTTGATGTTACCAATGTAACGGCTGCTGATATCACCTTCGTTCGCGATAGCACCAACGATATGGCGTACTTCAACACCATCATCGCGGCCCACTTCGATACGATACAGTTCCATTTCGCCAACATCACGACGTTCACGACGCGGACGATCTTCGCCACCACGTTCGCCACGCGGACCACGATCGTTACGATCGCCACGGCGTTCGAAACGGTCATCACGATCGCGGAACTCACGCTTAGGACGCATCGGTGCATCCGGCGGGAGGATCAGCGGACGTTCGCCCTGAGCCATTTTCAGCAGTGCAGCGGCCAGCGTTTCAATATCCATCTCTTCTTCAGCAGAAGGTTGAATTTTTGCCAGCAGCGCGCGGTACTGATCCAGATCGCTGCTTTCCAGCTGCTGCTGAACTTTAGCGGCGAATTTTTCCAGACGGCGTTTGCCCAGCAGCTCTGCGTTCGGCAGTTCCACTTCCGGAATGGTCAGTTTCATCGTACGTTCGATGTTACGCAGCAGACGACGCTCGCGGTTCTCAACGAACAGCAGCGCACGGCCCGCACGACCCGCACGACCGGTACGACCGATACGGTGAACGTAGGATTCAGAATCCATCGGGATGTCGTAGTTAACAACCAGGCTGATGCGCTCAACGTCCAGACCACGTGCTGCAACGTCAGTTGCGATCAGGATATCCAGACGACCGTCTTTCAGACGCTCCAGCGTCTGCTCACGCAGTGCCTGGTTCATGTCACCGTTCAGTGCGGCGCTGTTATAGCCACTGCGTTCCAGCGCTTCAGCCACTTCCAGCGTTGCGTTTTTGGTACGAACGAAGATGATCGCCGCATCAAAATCTTCCGCTTCCAGGAAGCGAACCAGCGCTTCGTTTTTACGCATGCCGTATGCAGTCCAGTAGCTCTGGCTGATGTCCGGACGAGTCGTCACGCTGGATTGAATGCGCACTTCCTGCGGCTCTTTCATAAAGCGGCGAGTAATGCGACGGATTGCTTCCGGCATGGTGGCAGAGAACAGAGCGGTCTGATGACCTTCCGGGATCTGCGCCATGATGGTTTCTACGTCTTCGATAAAGCCCATGCGCAGCATTTCGTCGGCTTCATCCAGCACCAGACCGCTCAGTTTAGAGAGATCCAGCGTGCCGCGTTTCAGGTGATCCAACAGACGACCCGGCGTACCGACGACGATCTGTGGCCCCTGGCGAAGAGCGCGTAATTGCACGTCATAACGCTGGCCGCCGTACAGGGCTACCACGCTTACACCGCGCATATGTTTAGAGAAATCGGTCATTGCTTCAGCAACCTGAACCGCCAGTTCGCGGGTCGGAGCGAGCACAAGGATCTGCGGCGCACGCAGGTCCGGATCGATGTTGTTCAGCAGCGGCAGAGAAAACGCTGCAGTTTTACCGCTACCAGTCTGGGCCATGCCCAGCACGTCACGACCGTTCAGCAGGTGCGGGATGCACTCAGCCTGGATCGGAGATGGTTTTTCGTAACCGAGATCGTTAAGGGCTTCAAGGATGGGAGCCTTCAGGCCCAGATCTGCAAAAGTGGTTTCGAATTCAGCCATGTAGTACAAGTGCCTCTATGTCATTGGCGGCCAGTCTACATAACTCATCGTGAAAAAAATTAGCAATTTTCATTGAAAAGTGTGAACCGGCTCAAAGTAGGTTAATTAACGAACAATGAAGCCCTCACCCGCGAAGGTGATGGCAATCAAAAAAGATTACGGGCTGATATGTTCGTCAGCTATTGCTGGTCCGATTCTGCCAGGTCGTCATGCTCCTGGCCCAAGAGCGCTAATTCCAACAATGCGTAACGATGCTCAACAAAATTATGGACGTTGTTGGCAACCGCTAGTTTGAACAGTGCCGTGGCGCTGTCCTTATCCCCCAGACTTAGGTAGTACTTACCTAAATAGAAGTTGGTTTCACTGAGATGCTCAGCGAGCGAGGTGTTATCCGTTGCGTCTGCCTTCAGGCGATCCATTAGCGTTGCTTCGCTAATGTCGCCGAGGTAGAACTCGACAATGTTCCATCCCCACTGTTCCTTGTCCGATTTTTCGAAGCGCTGTTTCAGTGCTTCTTTAGCCTGCTTCTCATTAAGCTTCCGCTCAACGATGTAAAGCCACAGACTCCGGAAAGGATCATTAGGATCGTCTTGATAAAACGCCAGCAGATCATCTTGCGCTAACTTGTCGCGACCGCCGTAATGCAGTGCGATCCCGCGATTCAAGTGCGCGTAGTTGTAAGTTGGATCAAGCTCAAGTACAGAATCAAACGCTTCATAGGCAGCATCAAAATTGCCTGCCTGCGTTAAATAAATGCCTAAGTAATTGAATACTTCCGGCATATCGGGTCGGATTGCCAGCGCTTGCGAGAAATCATTTCGCGCTAAGGCTCTCAAACCGAGGCTATCATACAACACTCCGCGCTCATATAAAAGCTGTGCGCGTTCGTCATCGGTTAAAGCCCGACTGGCAAGAATTTGTTCCATGCGTGCCAGAATCACTTCTTGCTGCAAAGTCGGTTGCAATGGCACCGCGAGGACTTCACTTTTACGCCAGGCAGAGTTGCTGCATCCTGCCAGCGTTAAAGCTGTCGCAACGAAACACCAGCGCAAAAAAGGCTTCATTTCCCACTCCCGAAGACAACAATTGGATGAACGTCCTGTCCCCCGGCTGCAAACATGGCGTCCTGCCTGCTAATAAGCCCTCCGCTATCGCGGAGGGCAAAAACAACCTTACTCGCCCTGCTCTGCTTGCGGCGCTTCCGACGCTTCTACAGGCTGAGTCTGCTCAGTCGCTTCTTTAATGCTCAGACGAATACGGCCCTGACGGTCAACTTCCAGAACTTTAACCGGCACTTCCTGGCCCATCTGCAGATAATCGGTCACTTTCTCAACACGTTTGTCCGCGATCTGAGAAATATGAACCAGACCTTCTTTACCGCCGCCGATGGCAACAAACGCGCCAAAGTCAACGATGCGGGTCACTTTACCGCTATAGACACGGCCCACTTCGATCTCAGCCGTGATCTCTTCAATACGGCGAATAGCATGTTTCGCTTTGTCGCCGTCAGTAGCTGCGATTTTCACGGTACCATCATCTTCGATTTCGATGGTGGTGCCGGTTTCTTCGGTCAGCGCACGAATGACGGAGCCGCCTTTACCGATAACGTCTTTGATCTTATCTGGATTAATTTTGATGGTATGGATACGCGGCGCAAATTCAGAGATATCACCACGCGGCGCGTTAATCGCCTGCTCCATTACACCCAGAATATGCAGACGAGCACCTTTCGCCTGGTTCAACGCAACCTGCATGATCTCTTTGGTGATACCTTCAATTTTGATATCCATCTGCAGCGCAGAGATACCGTCGCGGGAACCCGCTACTTTGAAGTCCATATCGCCCAGGTGATCTTCGTCGCCCAGGATGTCGGACAGAACAACAAAGTTGTCGCCTTCTTTCACCAGGCCCATTGCGATACCCGCAACGGCGGCTTTCACCGGTACGCCTGCGTCCATCAGCGCCAAGGATGCGCCACAAACGGAAGCCATAGAAGAAGAGCCGTTCGATTCGGTGATTTCAGAAACTACACGTACGGTGTACGGGAATTTATCAGCATCCGGCATTACTGCCAGCACGCCGCGTTTAGCCAGACGGCCGTGACCAATTTCACGACGTTTAGGCGAACCAACCATCCCGGTTTCCCCTACGGAGTACGGAGGGAAGTTGTAATGGAACAGGAAAGAGTCAGTGCGCTCGCCCATCAGCTCGTCGATGATCTGCGCGTCACGTGCGGTACCCAGAGTTGCAGTAACCAGCGCCTGAGTTTCGCCGCGGGTAAACAGTGCGGAACCATGGGTGCGAGGCAGAACACCGGTACGAACGTCCAGACCACGGATCATATCTTTTTCGCGGCCATCGATACGCGGTTCGCCTGCCAGTACGCGGCTACGAACAACGTTTTTCTCGATAGCGTGCAGGATTTCACCCAGCTCATTGGCATCCAGGGTTTCATCTTCTGCCACCAGCGTTGCGATGGTTTCGGATTTGATCACGTCAACCTGAGCATAACGCTCTTGTTTGTCAGTGATGCGATACGCATCGCTCAAACGTGATTCTGCCAGTGCAGCAACGCGCGCGTTCAGCGCTTCGTTCACCGCTTCCGGCTGCCAGTCCCAACGCGGTTTGCCTGCTTCTTTTACCAGCTCGTTGATGTTCTGGATAACAATCTGCTGCTGGTCGTGGCCAAACACCACAGCGCCCAGCATCTGATCTTCGCTCAGCAGTTCCGCTTCAGATTCAACCATCAGAACCGCGGCTTCAGTACCGGCTACGACCAGGTCCAGCTTACTTGCTTTCAGCTCTTCCTGAGTTGGGTTCAGAACGTACTGGTCGTTGATATAACCAACACGCGCAGCGCCAATCGGGCCATTGAACGGAATACCAGACAGTGAAAGCGCGGCGGAAGCACCGATCATGGCTACGATATCCGGGTTAACCTGCGGGTTAACGGAAACTACAGTAGCGATAACCTGCACTTCGTTCACGAACCCTTCCGGGAACAGCGGGCGAACCGGGCGGTCAATCAGACGCGCGATCAGCGTTTCGCCTTCGCTCGGACGGCCTTCACGACGGAAGAAACCGCCAGGGATTTTACCTGCAGCGTACGTACGCTCTTGATAGTTAACGGTCAGCGGGAAGAAATCCTGACCTGGTTTTGCTTTTTTCTGGCCAACAACGGTCACGAATACTGCGGTGTCATCCATGCTTACCATAACGGCAGCAGTCGCCTGACGCGCCATCATGCCGGTTTCCAGCGTGACGGTATGTTGACCATACTGGAATTTACGAACGATCGGATTCAGCAAAGTTCTGTCCTTTCTTAATGAAAGTCAGCACACCTTTGGCATGCTGACAATTTAACCGAATCTTCATGCATCCTCGCGACTAATGACAACCCTAACCCGCCCATTGCGGATAAAGCCTCTCATTAGCCGCGCGAACCTCTGCAGTGAAGATCATACCTGGCAACAATACATTAGTTTACTGCCAATTGCTGCCGCCTGGTTGAAAAAAGGGGCCTTGTAGGCCCCTTCTTGAAACTCGCCAGACTTAGCGACGCAGACCCAGACGCTCGATCAGCGCGGTGTAGCGTGCAACGTCTTTACGTTTCAGATAGTCGAGCAGTTTACGACGCTGAGAAACCATACGCAGCAGACCACGACGGCTGTGGTGATCTTTTTTGTGCTCTGCAAAGTGACCCTGCAGGTGGTTGATCTGAGCAGTCAGCAGTGCAACCTGAACTTCGGTAGAACCGCTGTCGTTAGAACCACGACCAAACTCGGAAACGATTTTTGCTTTAGCTTCAACGCTTAGAGACATTTTAAACTCCAGTGATAAAAAAATGAAAAGGCGCCGATCTCTAATTCAGCGGCCTCAGGATTAACGCCGGGTGATGTTAAATACATAGCCCGGCGTTAAGCGGCAATATTCTACTCGTAGTCACGGTTTCCCGCAAGGTAAGCCCGTCATTGTGCAGGATACTCGACCACCAGACGACGCGGCGCAACACGGCCTTCGTCGTCCATTTCGCCCATGCCAATGAATTTTGCGTCATCGCCTTCTGTGACGCGCACCAGCCCCGCTTTTGGCGCAGCGGATGCCCGAACCGGCTGACCGTTTTTGAAGTATGCCGCGACCACTGACGGAATGTTAACCGCCGGGAAATCTGACGCCGGGCTGTCCATTGGCATCAGTAACGGATCCAGCAGTTGTGCTGCCGGGATACCCTGCTGCTCGGCTTGATCCACCAGCTCGCGCAGCTTGTCGAGCGTCACCATACGTTCAACAGGATACTTACTCACCGCCAGGCGACGCAGATAGATAACATGTGCGCCGCAGCCCAGTTTCTCACCCAAATCATCAATGATGGTACGGATGTAAGTCCCTTTCGAGCAGTGAATTTCCAGCTCAAGTTCATTGCCTTCGTGGCGGATAAATAACAGCTCGTAAACCGTAATTGGGCGCGCTTCACGCGGAACCTCAATGCCCTGACGCGCATACTCGTAAAGCTTCTTTCCCTGATATTTCAGGGCAGAGTACATCGACGGGACTTGCTGCGTATCACCGCGAAAACTCTCCAGCGCAGTAGCCAGTTGTTCGGCACTGAAGGTCAACGGACGCTCTTCAACGATTTGCCCATCCGCATCGGAGGTATCGGTACGCTGTCCAAGGCGGGCAATCACCCGATAACGTTTGTCCGAATCCAGCAGATATTGGGAAAACTTTGTGGCTTCTCCCAGGCAAATCGGCAGCATACCGGTCGCCAGCGGGTCAAGCGCTCCGGTGTGTCCGGCACGGTTGGCGTTATAAAGACGCTTTACTTTTTGCAGCACATCGTTGCTGGAAGCGCCCTGCTGTTTATCCAGCAGCAGAACGCCATGCACGTCGCGACCGCGACGACGAGGACGACTCATCAGTCCTCCTTGCTGTCGTCCGGGTTCACACGACGTTCGTCATCGTGTTTCACCACACTGGTCACCAGATTGGACATGCGCATCCCTTCCACCAACGAGTTGTCGTAGAAGAACGTCAATTCCGGCACGATACGCAAACGCATCGCTTTACCCAACAGGGAACGAATAAAGCCAGAGGCATCCTGCAACGCTTTGATACCCGCTTTCACGGATGCTTCGTCTTTATCGTTGAGGAAGGTGACAAACACTTTGGCATAAGCCAGATCGCGGGAAACTTCGACACCAGAAACGGTGGTCATCATACCCAGACGCGGATCTTTAATTTCGCGCTGCAGGATAATCGCAATCTCTTTTTGCAGTTCCTGAGCCACGCGCTGCGGGCGACCAAATTCTTTCGCCATAATAATTCTCCAGACTAAAAAGGGGCCGTAGCCCCTTTTAATATTTCTTGCCGGGAGGCGCTTCGCTTACCCGGCCAGCAATGTTCATCCACTTTGATTTCGGCTGGCTAGCAGCCGAAAAGCGAAGCGAATTACTCAATAGTACGTTGGATCTCAATGATCTCGAATACTTCGATCATATCGCCGGTACGTACATCATTGTAGTTCTTAACGCCGATACCACATTCCATGCCGTTACGGACTTCGTTGACGTCATCTTTGAAGCGACGCAGGGATTCCAGCTCGCCTTCATAGATAACCACGTTGTCGCGCAGAACGCGGATCGGGTTGTGACGTTTAACCACACCTTCGGTAACCATACAGCCCGCGATCGCACCGAATTTCGGCGATTTGAACACATCGCGAACTTCCGCCAGACCGATGATCTGCTGTTTCAGCTCCGGAGAGAGCATACCGCTCATTGCCGCTTTCACTTCGTCGATCAGGTTATAGATGACGGAGTAGTAACGCAGATCCAGACCTTCCGCTTCGATCACGCGACGCGCAGAAGCGTCGGCACGAACGTTAAAGCCAACCAGAATCGCGTTGGATGCAGCAGCCAGCGTCGCGTCGGTTTCGGTGATACCACCTACGCCAGAACCCACGATCTTCACTTTCACTTCGTCGGTAGACAGTTTCAGCAGAGAATCGGAGATAGCTTCGACAGAACCCTGAACATCGGCCTTCAGAACGATGTTCACTTCGTGAACTTCGCCTTCGGTCATGTTGGCAAACATGTTTTCCAGTTTGGATTTCTGCTGACGCGCAAGTTTAACTTCGCGGAATTTGCCCTGACGGTACAGTGCCACTTCACGCGCTTTCTTCTCGTCACGCACAACAGTCGCTTCATCACCCGCAGCCGGAACACCGGACAGACCGAGGATTTCTACCGGAATGGACGGACCCGCTTCGGTGACTTCGCGACCCAGTTCGTCACGCATCGCACGCACGCGGCCATATTCGAAGCCACACAGCACGATATCGCCTTTATGCAGCGTACCTTCGCGCACCAGCACGGATGCCACCGGACCACGACCTTTATCGAGGAAGGATTCGATAACCACGCCGCTCGCCATACCTTTACGTACGGCTTTCAGCTCAAGAACTTCGGCCTGCAGCAGGATCGCATCCAGCAGTTCGTCGATACCGGTACCAGCTTTCGCGGAAACGTGTACGAACTGGCTTTCGCCGCCCCACTCTTCCGGAATGATGCCGTACTGAGAGAGTTCGTTTTTAACGCGATCCGGATCGGCTTCAGGCTTATCGATCTTGTTCACGGCAACCACTACCGGCACCTGCGCCGCTTTCGCGTGCTGGATAGCTTCGATAGTTTGCGGCATCACGCCGTCATCGGCAGCAACAACCAGAACCACGATATCCGTTGCCTGAGCACCACGGGCACGCATTGCGGTAAACGCGGCGTGGCCTGGGGTATCCAGGAAGGTGATCATGCCGTTGTCGGTTTCAACGTGGTAAGCACCAATGTGCTGAGTAATGCCGCCCGCTTCGCCAGAGGCCACTTTCGTTGAACGAATGTAGTCCAGCAGAGAGGTTTTACCGTGGTCAACGTGACCCATAATGGTCACAACCGGTGCGCGCGGTTCTGCTGCAGCACCTGTGTCACGGTCGCTCATTACCGCTTCTTCCAGCTCGTTTTCACGACGCAGGATAACTTTATGGCCCATCTCTTCAGCAACCAGTTGCGCAGTTTCCTGGTCAATAACCTGGTTGATGGTCGCCATCGCGCCCAGTTTCATCATCGCTTTGATGACCTGAGAGCCTTTAACCGCCATCTTGTTAGCCAGTTCGCCAACGGTCAGGGTCTCGCCGATCACGACGTCACGGTTAACCGCTTGAGCGGGCTTCTGGAAGCCCTGCTGCAGAGCAGAACCTTTACGCTGACGGCCGCCTTTACCACCGCGAACTGCCGCACGCGCTTCTTCACGATCAGCTTTGCTTTCAGCGTGTTTGTTGCCTTTCTTCGGACGCGCTGCTTTCGCTGTGCGGCTGCGACCACGACCGCCTTCAACTTCACGGTCGTTATCATCTTCCGCCTGGCGGGCATGCTGGGAAGTGGTTACATGGTAGTCACCAGTAGTCTCTTCTTCTTCGCTTGCCGGAGCTGCCCAGTTCGCTTCATTTTGTTCAGCCATACGACGAGCTTCTTCCGCTACGCGACGCGCATTTTCTTCCAGTTTACGACGAGCCTCTTCTTCCGCTTTGCGCTTAAGTTCTTGCGCTTCGGATTCACGGCGGGCTTTTTCCGCCTGGGCTGTCCTGGTCATTTCGTCAGATTGTTGGTTGCTCACTTTGCTATTTTCCGCAGCTTCGCGTTTTGCATTTTCAGCATTTTCGCGTTTAGCCTTTTCATCAGCTTCACGTTTCGCACGAGCTTCGGCATCACGTTTGGCTTTTTCCTCGGCTTCGCGCTCAGCGGCTTCCTCTGCTTCACGACGGGCCTTCTCTTCCGCTTCACGCATCGCCTCTTCTTCCGCAGCGAGACGTTCAGCCTCTTGTGGATCGCGTTTTACAAAGGTGCGTTTTTTACGGACTTCGATCTGCACCGATTTACTTTTCCCACCGGTGCCCTGAATACTTAATGTACTGCGCGTCTTGCGCTGCAGGGTCAGCTTGTCAGGCGAAGAACCGTGCTCACGGTTCAAATGCGCTAACAGCGTCTGCTTTTCTTGTGCCGTCACTGAGTCTTCAGCGGACTTGCGGATCCCTGCGTCAGCAAATTGCTGTACCAGGCGGTCCACAGAGGTTTGAATCTCAGCGGCCAGCGTTTTTACGGTTACATCTGTCATGCTGTTCCTTCCTGCTACAGTTTATTACGCTTCGTCGCCAAACCAGCAAATATTACGTGCGGCCATGATGAGCTCACCTGCTTTCTCATCGGTTAACCCTTCGATATCGCTCAGGTCATCCACACCTTGTTCAGCGAGGTCTTCCAGCGTACAAACACCACGAGCAGCCAGTTTGAAAGCCAGTGCGCGATCCAGACCTTCCAGGTTAAGCAGGTCTTCAGCCGGTTCTTTATTACCGAGGCTTTCTTCCTGCGCCAGTGCCAGAGTGGTCAGCGCGTTTTTCGCACGATCACGCAGGGCTTCGACGGTGTCTTCATCCAGACCATCGATTTCCAGCAGCTCTTTGATTGGCACATAGGCCAGTTCTTCCAGCGTAGAGAAACCTTCTTCGACCAGAACGGTGGCGAAATCTTCGTCAATGTCCAGGTAGCGGGTGAAGGTGTCAATCGCGGCATGAGCCTCAGCCTGATGCTTGGACTGCAGATCCTCAACGGTCATGACGTTGAGTTCCCAGCCGCTCAGCTGAGACGCGAGGCGCACGTTCTGACCATTACGGCCGATAGCCTGCGCCAGGTTGCCCGCCTCAACGGCGATATCCATGGTGTGTTTATCTTCATCCACCACGATAGAAGCAACGTCAGCCGGTGCCATTGCGTTGATAACGAACTGCGCCGGGTTATCGTCCCACAGCACAATATCAATACGCTCACCGCCAAGTTCCGTCGAAACCGCTTGCACACGCGCACCGCGCATACCCACGCAGGCGCCGACCGGATCGATACGCTTGTCGTTAGTCTTCACGGCGATTTTGGCACGAGAACCCGGATCGCGGGCTGCGGCTTTAATCTCGATAACTTCTTCACCGATTTCCGGCACTTCAATGCGGAACAGTTCAACCAGCATTTCCGGTTTGGAACGGGTCACGAACAGCTGCGCACCACGCGCTTCAGGGCGCACAGCGTACAGCACACCGCGGATGCGGTCGCCCGGACGGAAGTTTTCACGCGGCAGCATATCTTCGCGCAGGATAACGGCTTCAGCGTTGTTGCCGAGATCCAGCGTGATGTTGTCGCGGTTCACTTTCTTCACCACGCCGGTGATGATTTCGCCTTCGTGCTCGCGGAACTGATCGACCACCATTGCGCGCTCAGCTTCACGTACTTTCTGTACAATGACCTGTTTTGCGGTCTGGGTGGTGATGCGGTCAAACGTGACGGATTCAATCTGATCTTCAACATAGTCGTCGAGGTTCAGGCTCTCATCTTCGTAACGCGCTGCTTCGAGGGTGATCTCACGTGTCGGCTGCGTCACTTCTTCAACGATCAGCCAGCGACGGAACGTGTCGAAATCACCGCTTTTACGATCAATGCTTACGCGAACATCGATCTCTTGTTCGTATTTTTTCTTGGTTGCTGTAGCCAGAGCACTTTCCAGCGCTTCAAAGATTTTTTCACGCGGAAGCGACTTTTCGTTAGAAACAGCTTCAACAACAGCCAAAATTTCTTTGTTCATCGGGGGCCTTTCACCTCAAATCCAGACTGTTAAAAGTGGGGGACCAGGTTCGCTTTTTGAATATTGCTCAATGCGAACACTTCATCTTTACCTTCGACCGTAACGGTGATCATCTCGCCATCGACATCTTTAATGATGCCCTGCCATTTACGACGGTTTTGAACCGCCATACGCAGAACCAGCGAGACTTCGTCGCCCTTAAAGCGCGCATAGTGCTCAGCCGTAAACAAAGGACGCTCAAGACCTGGTGAGGAAACCTCCAGGTTGTAAGCCACGGTAATCGGATCTTCAACATCCAGTACCGCACTGACCTGGTGGCTGACATCAGCGCAATCATCAACATTGATGCCATCTTCACTATCAATATAGATGCGCAGTGTAGATGTGCGCCCGCGCACAAACTCGATACCGACCAGTTCATAGCCCAGTGCTTCAACCGGCGCCGTAATCATCTCTGTTAATTTTTGCTCTAATGTGGACAAGTCCACCCCCAAGACATAAAAAAAGGGCGTATAGCCCAGTTATTTCGTACTCAGATAACAAAAAACCCCGATAAATCGGGGCTTTAATTAACTGAACCCTATAGCCGCAACTGCGGCCTGGAGAACCTTCCGTGAGTATTTTTTTCAAATCCAGCTGCGAAGGCGTTAAGTCTTCATAGTATATTTGAAAAAGAACACTTAGGGAAAGTGGTTGCGGGGGCCGGATTTGAACCGACGACCTTCGGGTTATGAGCCCGACGAGCTACCAGGCTGCTCCACCCCGCGCCTGAAACGTGGCAAATTCTACTCGCTTGAGTGCAAATTTGCAAATAATGCTGGGATTTGGTACCGAAGACGGGACGTAAAACCGGGCTGCAGTATATTGATATACATACCGTTCTGTCAACCGTGGCGCGTTAGCATCCTGTGCCCCTGACGTATGCAATTTTGTTGCGTATTATTTTTAAGCATGTAAACAGCAGTGTTCACCACTATCGCAATGAAAATTGCACTCTTCTCTTCCGGTCATCGTCAAAAGATGATTAAATGAAAACTCACTTATTTTGCATAACCATTCACTAATTGTTCTGGTCGGATGGCACAAAGAGTATGGCGTGGCTGTTAAGTCTCTCACCATCGGTCTATCAAGCAGGGATTTTTTTATGACGACGATTCTCAAGCATCTTCCCGCAGGTCAACGTATCGGCATCGCTTTCTCCGGCGGACTGGACACCAGCGCAGCGCTGCTGTGGATGCGCCAAAAAGGCGCGGTTCCTTATGCATACACTGCGAACCTGGGTCAACCGGACGAGGATGATTATGACGCCATTCCCCGTCGCGCAAAGGAGTACGGTGCGGAAAATGCTCGCCTAATCGACTGCCGTAAACAACTGGTCGCCGAAGGCATTGCCGCCATCCAGTGCGGCGCTTTTCATAATACGACAGGTGGTCTGACTTATTTTAACACCACGCCGCTGGGCCGCGCGGTAACCGGCACGATGCTGGTTGCGGCAATGAAAGAAGACGGTGTGAATATCTGGGGCGACGGCAGCACCTATAAAGGCAACGATATTGAGCGTTTCTATCGCTACGGCCTTCTGACTAACGCCGAGTTGCAAATCTATAAGCCGTGGCTGGATACCGACTTTATTGATGAACTCGGCGGCCGTCAGGAAATGTCCGAATTCATGGTTGCCTCTGGTTTCGACTACAAAATGTCGGCAGAAAAAGCCTACTCGACTGACTCCAACATGCTGGGCGCAACGCACGAAGCGAAAGATTTAGAGTTCCTCAATTCCAGCGTGAAGATTGTTAACCCAATCATGGGGGTTAAATTCTGGGATGAGAATGTCAAAATCCCGGCGGAAGAAGTTACCGTACGTTTTGAGCGCGGTCATCCGGTTGCGCTGAACGGCAAAACCTTCACTGATGATGTTGAACTGATGCTGGAAGCCAATCGCATCGGTGGCCGTCACGGTCTGGGAATGAGCGATCAGATTGAGAACCGTATTATCGAAGCGAAAAGCCGCGGTATTTACGAAGCCCCGGGAATGGCGTTGCTGCATATCGCGTACGAACGTCTGCTGACCGGTATCCACAACGAAGACACTATTGAGCAATATCACGCCCATGGCCGCCAGCTTGGTCGCTTGCTGTACCAGGGCCGCTGGTTCGATCCGCAAGCACTGATGCTGCGTGACTCCCTGCAACGCTGGGTAGCAAGCGCCATCACCGGTGAAGTCACGCTGGAGCTGCGTCGCGGCAATGATTATTCGATTCTGAATACCGTTTCCGACAATCTGACCTACAAAGCAGAGCGTCTGACGATGGAAAAAGGCGAGTCCGTGTTCTCCCCGGATGACCGTATCGGTCAGCTGACGATGCGCAATCTGGATATTACCGATACCCGTGAGAAACTGTTCAACTACGTGCAAACCGGTCTGCTTTCCACCACGGCCGGGAATGGCCTGCCTCAGGTAGAAAACCTGGAAAACAGCGAGAAGAAATAAGTCTCTCTGCATCTTCGTGCCTGCCTTGCAGGCACGATTCTCTGCTTTAAGTTATCGCTTCAGCTTAACAACATTTATCAAGCCGGTTCGCTTTCTCCCGCCAGGATGGGCGTTCCATATCCTCAATAGATATTCGGATCAAAAATCACGCTCACCGCACCGCGATAGGTGTCCGGGCGCGTCGACAGCATGGTGTCCACATCTTTCTGGCGCACCAGAAAATCGATACTGCCGGGTTTATCTGCCCCATAGACTTTGGCGGTGAACTCGTTTTGGTTCGCAGTTTTGCCAATGAAAAGCGGTCTGCCGGTCACCGTGGAGCCGGTCTGCATATCCACCACATTATCCGGCATGTTGATCGTTACCTTCATCGGCACCTGTTGCCCGCTGTTATCGCTGGTAAGCGCGCACTCCTTACCTATCTGATCGGCACAGTCCAGGAACACGGTGAACCCACCGGAACTGGAGAGCGTAAACGCGCTTCGCCCGGTCAGTTGCGGCGTCACGCGAGAAACCATCCAGCGTTCCCAGTTGGCCTTCCCCTCATCCTCTGAGCAGATTTTTCCCGATCGGCAGGGTTGCAGGGCAACCGTCTGCGCACCGGCGGCCGGCGTGAGTTTCAGTTCATGGGTCACCGTCAGCGCAAAGTTAATATTCAGCATGGTATCGCTGGCTACATACACATCGCCAAAATCAATGTTACCCCCGGGGCCAATGGTGAGTGGAGCAGTGCCTTTATAGATACCGGAACTCATCTTCAGCGGATCCGGCGTATCCAGTTCGTAGGCAATACTCATGTTGTAAAAGCGGGACGGCTCTGTTCTGTCTATGGTACTGACTTTATAACAAGCGCCCTCTGCTGTGGTGACTCTCCATACAAAAGCCGTCCAGTTGGAGTTTCCCACAAGGGGGCCACTGTTCTGGCAAGGTGAGTTTGGCGAGGAATACGATCCCCCAACCCAGGCGTAATCATTCCCGGCCAATGAATATCGCCCACTGAAGCCACTGATCCGGAAGGTCACTTGCGCAACTTCGCCGGTCGTTTCGTTAACGACAGGTAGCGTTCTGGCTTTATTACTTAACCCGAAGTAGGGGTTATTTCTTGGTACATCATTGGCAACAATCGGCTGTTTTAAGCGCAGCTCTAACGGCAACGCAATACCAAAGGAGCCCGCAGGGCAATACGCAGGCCAGGTCGCACAATACCCCGAAAGCGGTGTGGTATTAGTGAATGCGCCGTTTTCCGGATTCGTTGCCGACGGAGTAAAACTGGCGCTGATATTCATTTCCGCCGCGACAGTGCAGAAACTTATCACGCATAGCGAAACGGATAAGGCTGCTCGCGTAATGTGGCGTAGTAGGGACATCATATTTCTCTGTAAACATCAAAACGCATAACAGAAGGCGCTGATAAATGGCACTTTCTTATGCAATTCCAGTCTGGCGGAAATGCGCCAGGTAATTCAGGTTCACGGTTTTGCTTTTCCGGCACTGAAAGGTAGTGCAACGCGTCCGGATACGCTTTTGCGCCGGGAAGCCCTGCGCACCATCACCACCAGATGCGATATCGCGCTTATTTTCTGCGCCCCGCCGCAGCCGCTTTCGTCCTGAATGGCAGCGTCACTTGTTCCGCGAAGAAGTGGCTCAGTGAATTCAAAAGATATTCGGGTCAAAAATCACGCTGACCGCACCGCGGTAGGTGTCCGGGCGCGTCGACAGCATGGTGTCCACATCTTTCTGGCGCACCAGAAAATCAATGCTGCCGGGTTTATCTGCCCCATAGACTTTGGCGGTGAACTCGTTTTGGTTCGCAGTTTTGCCAATGAAAAGCGGTCTGCCGCTTACCGTGGAGCCGGTCTGCATATCCACCACATTATCCGGCATGTTGATCGTCACCTTCATCGGCACCTGTTGCCCGCTGTTATCGCTGGTAAGCGCACACTCCTTACCTATCTGATCGGCGCAGTCCAGGAAAACGGTGAACCCACCGGAACTGGAGAGCGTAAACGCGCTTCGCCCCGTCAGTTGCGGCGTTACGCGGGAAACCATCCAGCGTTCCCAGTTGGCCTTCCCCTCATCCTCTGAGCAGATCTTTCCCGATGGACAGGGTTGCAGGGCGACCGTCTGCGCACCGGTGGCCGGAGTCAGTTTCAGTTCATGGTTTACAGAGAGGGTAAAGTTGAGATCTAACTGATTGTCGGAAGTCTTAAAATTATCACCGAAATCAATATCTCCACCGGAACCCACGCTAAGAGATAGGGTTCCTGTATAGGTGCCGGATGCCATTTTCAGCGGATCAGGTGTGACTAACTCATACCCTAAGCTGGTCAAGTCAATATAATAAGGCTCGTCCGTCAGGTTGATCCTGGCTGTTTTATAGCAGGCAGAATCACTGGCTGGCCATTTCCACATAAATAGATAAGCGGTATAGCTAATCCAGCCCACGCCCGAATAACCGCAGGGTGCGGGAGCATATACAAAACTACTGCCGTTCCACGTAGATTGATGCTGGCTGACGGGCCAGTCTGCTCGCGTATGGTATCTTGCAGAAAAAGCGTTAACCCTGAAACCAAGCGTCACCGACGAGCCCGTTTGCTGATTCACCACCGTGATATTGCGCATTGCGCCTGGCATTTTAAAGTACATCCCCATTCTGGGATCAGAATTAGCCGTAAACCCGGCCGTCGCCAGAGAGGCCGTTATGCCGCCCATTGAGATACTGACCATTCCGGTACCGGCACATTCCCCAGGCAAAATTGAACAATATCCACTCTGTGACGTGGTATTCGTGAAGGTGTTTTTTTCCGGGTTTTCCAGCGATGGCACAAACTCTGCTGTAATGGGCATTGTCGCCGCCGATAAGGCGAAGTGCACAACAAGCAGGCATGCAGCCAGCAACTGTGAAAGCACGCGTGTAAATGGAAGATTCATTTTTTTCACTCGATCTGCGCCGTCGCGTAAATTCAAAAGATATTCGGATCAAAAATCACGCTCACCGCACCGCGATAGGTGTCCGGGCGCGTCGACAGCATGGTGTCCACATCTTTCTGGCGCACCAGGAAATCGATACTGCCGGGTTTATCTGCCCCATAGACTTTGGCGGTGAACTCGTTTTGGTTCGCAGTTTTGCCAATGAAAAGCGGTCTGCCGCTTACCGTGGAGCCGGTCTGCATATCCACCACATTCTCCGGCATGTTGATCGTCACCTTCATCGGCACCTGTTGCCCGCTGTTATCGCTGGTAAGCGCACACTCCTTACCTATCTGATCGGCGCAGTCCAGGAACACGGTGAACCCACCGGAACTGGAGAGCGTAAACGCGCTTCGCCCGGTCAGTTGCGGCGTCACGCGGGAAACCATCCAGCGTTCCCAGTTGACCTTCCCCTCATCCTCTGAGCAGATCTTTCCCGATGGACAGGGTTGCAGGGCAACCGTCTGCGCACCAGCGGCCGGCGTGAGTTTCAGTTCATGAGTTACCGTCAGCGCAAAGTTAATATTCAGCACGGTATCGTTAGCTTCATACACATCGCCAAAATCAATGTTGCCACCGGGGCCAACAGTGAGCGATGCGGTGCCTTTATAGATACCGGAACTCATCTTCAGCGGATCCGGCGTATCCAGTTCGTAGGCAATACTCATGTTGTAAAAGCGGGACGGCTCGGTTCTGTCTATGTTACTGATTTTATAACAAGCTCCATCCGCAGAGGTTACCTTCCATATAAAGCTATAATAAACGTTGTCCCCTACACTGGGTCCGCCATACTGGCAAGGGGGGTTGGGGTACATAAATGATCCGCCAACCCATGTTGTACTGGGGGTGGGTGGGGAATATCTTGCACTGAAGCCACTGATTCGGAAGGTTACTTGCGCAATTTCGCCGGTCGTTTCGTTAACGACAGGTAGCGTTCTGGCCTTATTACTTAACCCGAAGTAGGGGTTATTTCTTGGTATGTCATTAGCCATAATCGGCTTTTTCAACGTCAGCTCTAACGGCAACGCGATACCAAATGCACCCGGCGGGCAATACACAGGCCAGGTCGCACAATACCCTGAAAGCGGTGTGGTATTGGTGAATGCGCCGTTTTCCGGATTCGTTGCCGACGGAGTAAAACTGGCGCTGATATTCATTTCCGCCGCGACAGCGCAGAAACTTATCACGCATAGCGAAACGGATAAGGCTGCTCGCGTAATGTGGCGTAGTAGGCACATAATATTTCTCTGTAAACATCAAAACGCATAACAGAAGGCGCTGATAAATGGCACTTTTTTATGCAATTCAAGTCTGGCGGAAATGCGCCAGGTAATTCAGGTTCACGGTTTTGCTTTCCCGGCACTGAAAGGCAGTGCGACGCGTCCGGATACGCTTTTGCGCCGGGGAGCCCGGCGCACCATCACCACCAGATGCGATATTGCGCCTATTTTCCGCGCCCCGCCGCAGCCGCTTTCGTCCTGAATGGCAGCGTCACTTGTTCCGCGAAGACGTGGCTCAGTGAATTCAAAAGATATTCGGATCAAAAATCACGCTGACCGCACCGCGATAGGTGTCCGGACGCGTCGACAGCATGGTGTCCACATCTTTCTGGCGCACCAGAAAATCGATACTGCCGGGCTCATTTGTGCCGTAGGTTTTTGCAGTGAAGTAGTTCTGCCCTGCGCTTTTGCCAATCAAAAGTGGCCTGCCGCTTACCATTGAGCCGGTCTGCATATCCACCACCTTTTCCGGCAGATTTATCATCACTTTCATCGGCACCTGTTGCCCGCTGTTATCGCTGGTGAGCGCACACTCTTTACCTGTCTGATCGGCGCAGTCGAGGAAAACCGTAAAGCTCCCCGAGCTTGTCAGGTTAAAATTGCTCCTGCCGGTCAGCTGGGGCGTGATGCGGGTAACCATCCAGCGTTCCCAGTTGGCCTCCCCTTCGTCAGCGGTACAAATTTTTCCGGCCGCACAGGGCTGCAGAGAGACTGACTGGTTTTCCGGGGTGGTGGTGAGCTTCAGCTCGTGGTTTACGCTCAGGGAAAAGTGAAGGTTTAACTGATTGTCGGAAGTCTGAAAGTTATCACCGAAATCAATATCGCCGCCGGGGCCCACCGTCAGGGATAAGGTGCCTTCATAAAGCCCTGAAGTTAATTTCAGCGGCTCCGGTGTTTGCAGCTCATACATAATGCTGGTGTCATTAATTAAGTAAGGCTCACCCGTCAGCGGTATTTTTGCCACTTTATAACAGGCCGCATTGTCGGCTGGCCATCGCCACATAAAACGATAGTATCTGGTTGTATATGCCCCTACACCGGAAAACATGCAGGGTGAGGGGGCATTAACAAAGCTTCCACCGGACCAGGATCCCTTATAATCATCGATAGTCCATGCATTATGTGTATTTAACACTGCACCAAATCCACCGACTCTGAAACGAACAATGGTATGGGATCCATCCTCCTGGTTGGTTAATGTTATATCCCGCCATGCGCCCGGCATCCTTAAATAGACGCCCATCCTGGGGTCAGAATTGGCCGTGAAGCCTGCCGTCGCCAGCGATGCAGTTATTCCGCCCATGGAAATACTGAATGTTTTCAAATTAAGACACTGCTCAGGATAATCCGTACAGTACCCACCCGCGGGCGTGGTGTTGGTGAAAGTATTATTTTCTGGATTTTCCAGCGATGGCGTAAATGACGCTGTAATATCCATTGTCGCCGCCGATAAGGCGAAGTGCACAAGAAGCAGGCATGCAGCCAGCAACTGTGAAAGCACGCGTGTAAATGGAAGATTCATTTTTTTCACTCGATCTGCGCCGTCGCGTAAATTCAAAAGATATTCGGATCAAAAATCACGCTCACCGCACCGCGATAGGTGTCCGGACGCGTCGACAGCATGGTGTCCACATCTTTCTGGCGCACCAGAAAATCGATACTGCCGGGCTCATTTGTGCCGTAGGTTTTTGCAGTGAAGTAGTTCTGCCCTGCGCTTTTGCCAATCAAAAGTGGCCTGCCGCTTACCATTGAGCCGGTCTGCATATCCACCACCTTTTCCGGCAGATTTATCATCACTTTCATCGGCACCTGTTGCCCGCTGTTATCGCTGGTGAGCGCGCACTCTTTACCTGTCTGATCGGCGCAGTCGAGGAAAACCGTAAAGCTCCCCGAGCTTGTCAGGTTAAAATTGCTCCTGCCGGTCAGCTGGGGCGTGATGCGGGTAACCATCCAGCGTTCCCAGTTGGCCTCCCCTTCGTCAGCGGTACAAATTTTTCCGGCCGCACAGGGCTGCAGGGACACTGACTGGTTTTCCGGGGTGGTGGTGAGCTTCAGCTCGTGGTTTACGCTCAGGGAAAAGTGAAGGTTTAACTGATTGTCGGAAGCCTGAAAGTTATCACCGAAATCAATATCGCCGCCGGGACCCACAGTCAGGGATAAGGTGCCTTCATAAAGCCCTGAAGTTAATTTCAGCGGCTCCGGTGTTTGCAGCTCATACATGATGCTGGTGTCATTAATTAAATAAGGCTCACCCGTCAGCGGTATTTTTGCCACTTTATAACAGGCCACATTTTCGGCTGGCCATTGCCACATAAAACGAAAATATCTGGTTGAATAAACCCCTACGCCGGAATAGGAGCAAGGTGAAGGGGCAAAAACAAAGTTACCCCATCCAGTGGGGCTTCCTGACCAGGCTGTATTGTGATCTTCTATCGTCCAGTCATTATGCGTATTTAACGTTGCACCGAATCCCCTCACCCTGAAGCGGACAGAGGTTTCGGAACCATCTTCGCGGTTGATTAACGTGGTATTCCGCCATGCGCCCGGCATTTTGAAATAGACGCCCATTCGGGGATCCGAATCGACCGTGAAGCCAGCCGTCGCCAGCGACGCGGTTATCCCGCCCATGGAAATACTGAATGTTTTTAGATCAACGCATTGGTCCGGATAAATCGTACAGTACCCACCCGCGGGCGTGGTGTTGGTGAAAGTGTTATTTTCCGGGTTTTCCAGCGATGGCGTAAATGACGCGGTAATCTCCATCGTGGCAGCCATCACCGTTGCGCTACCGGCAAGTAGCGCCATCCCCGTAAATAAGCTCAGTGCAATCTGTTTCATTTCGTTGCACCTGAACCGACCTGCTGGCATTTAAGCGCGCTGATAAACTGCACTCTCTTATTGGGATCCAACCCGGCTGGAATTTCGCAGTGCAGTTCTGGCTCGCCATTTTCTGCCGGAACCGTTAACTGGCGATTTGTGACACCGGAGTCCAGCGTCAATACCCCTTCCGCATTAACCATGGCCTGCGCGACATCGCTTTTGACGTAGCGGTTTTTAATCAGCTGGCCTTGCGCATTCTGCAGCATACTAATCAGGGTTAAGGTCTTCACTGTTTTGATGTTCACATACTGAACGCTACCGCGATTCATCTGGATAGTCTGGCGCTCCGGGAACACCTGCACACTGTCGCCACCGGGGGCGCTAAACTGGATATCGCTTCTTTTCCAGAGCTCCGCCGGCAAAATATTGCGGCCTGGTTTCAGACGCAGTTCGCTCATATTGCCCGTTGCGAGGATACGGGTGTTTTTATCGTCAGCATCCATATCCACAATCACCGCAGACTGCATGCCACTGTTGTTGCCATTGACGGACGCGACCTTACCGCCGCCCATAACCAGCACCTGGCTTAGGTTCGCGCCTGCAATATTCGTTTTGCTCCGCATACTGTGCTGCGCGTAGAAGTTACCGTTTATCCAGGGGGTATCCACTGCGCCATTGCCATTCAACGTAGTATCCGCAGCACTCAAGGAAACACCGCCGCCTAAGTTGCGCAACGTCCCTTTATCTTTTGGTTCCCATTGATACTGCAGGCTGGAATAACTCTGATCCTGTTCCAGGCCGGTGCTCAAAGATACCGAATGTTCTTCGGAGGGAGACAAGGCGATCGACACGCTAAAAGAGACACCCCGATCGCGGCGATCATTATCAAAGCCCGGACGGTCATAAGCGCTCATGCGGAAAGTGGTACTGCGATCAAAGAGGCGTGTTTGCGTACTCCACGAAACATCCGCCGCGGTTCCTTTACGCCAGGGGGTATCAATATATTGCGTATTGAGAATCAGCGAAGAGCCTCCCGGCAATCGGGACGACAAAGAGGCACCCCACGTTTGACCTGCCTGACGGGTACGAACGCGCCTTCCATAAACATCGCTAAGCGTAGAACGCCAGTAAAGACTGGCGGAACCGCCCGCATATAAATTGCGGTAATAGCGGAGATCTGTGTCCTGATTCGCTTGATATTGCGAATTACCCAGCGTGTACTGCGCAAAAAAGCGATCGTCTTGCGAAAGCGTAATGTTGGTGCGCATCCGCAGACGACGCTCTTTAAGAGACATCGCGCCGGAAAGTCCAACGGTCGCCAGGGGATTGACCAGCCATTCCATACCCGCGCCAGCCGCAAAGGGATTCTTATCCTCCGCGCTCACATCGCCACTTGCCAGCGCGCGACGTTGGCCGCCCCAGAGATTCATACGCCAGCGTTTGTCAGGGTTATTCCAACCCTGCGCCTTAAAAATCTGCGCTTCCTGAGTATCAACCACCTGGCCATTTTCGATAATTTTGATCGTAATATCATAAATACCAAGCGGCAGAGGGCGGGTATCCAGCGCCTGTACGCCCGCCTGTAATTGCTGGGTACGGATCATTTGGCCATTGCGCCAGACTTCAGCAACGGACTGATTGCGCCCCGTCACATAGACAGGCCACGCGCTTACACTGTCGGTGGTTGCGAGCAAGGCGTCCGATGTTCCCCACATGCCGCCAATAACAGTATCATTGCCAAACCCCGCGGTCTGGACGTTGCCGTTATCGCTGTCAGGAGTAAACACACCCAGACGCAAAAAGCTGCCTTTAAACTCTTTTTGGGTGAAAAGCTGATAGAGGCTGTAATTCCTGTACTGATACTCACCGTCAGTGCCTGAAGACTGGAACGCCGCTTGTTGACTCCAGCCGCCCAGTGAAGAGGTTAAAGATGAGTTAATCCCCCAACTGCGCATTGAAGCCGTGTCGGTGATTGAGAGGCTGTTATTCATAATCAACCCGGTCGGTGCGTCATCTGGCACTGACAAATAACGGCTGACGACCTGGCTGGTTTCATAATTAGCGGTGTAAAGTTTTAACGCGGAGTTATCAAGAGAATAAACAACCTGCATGAGTCCGGACGGGCAAGACTCTGTGCATTTACCTATGGCAACACCCTTCTGAAGAAAATCAGACCAGACTGCATTTGTTGCGGGATCACTATTTGGCTGCTCATCAATAACTCGCAGGAGTTTAATATCTCCATTTTCCCGCAGAGAAATACTGGCATCGAAAATATAGTTGTCGTTCAGATATACCTGAACGACAACTTCAGAATTATAAAAATACCGCTTAAAATCTTCTGGCAGCCCTTTCATATTTGCAGCAAGTTGCATATCACCAGCCGAAACAACGAATGGAACAGCAACAAGAAGTATTAATGATATTTTCATAATATTTTTATAATGAGCTTATAGGGTATAAACGGAAATAAACGTTACGGATTAACTAGCGCTTCCTCAAACATCATCGCTACCTGGCCGGTAAAATCACCCTGCACAGTAAGAGCTTTAGAGTCAGACTGGCTAATGCGCAAAGTAGTACGGCCGCCAGCTTTTGCTGTGGTATCGTCAACAACGGTTTGCGCCGTATCGCTCAGTTCAACACCGTTAAATTCAACTTTCAGAGGAATAATATCGGTACCGTTTGACAGAATAGCGTCACCATTAGAATCGGTATTCATCAATGTTGCCTGAATTCCGCCAGAAACGTTCTTATACTGGAACTGCTTTTCAAATGCTTTTAATTTGGACGTTGTAATATCATACTCAATTTCTTGAGCCTGATTAATCCATCCGCTTTCTACAGGTTCAACCTGAAAGTCATCGCTAGGAACATGAGCGAAAACATCGATATTGTAACTTTGTTGGTTTGCGGCCATCGCCGTTGTGCTGCCTAATACAGATAAAGACAGAACACCACCAAAGAGACAAGCTTTTGCAATTTTATTAGTCAACATGGAAAATCCTTTCAATTTAAAGAATACAACACTGCTTATTTGCAACTTACTTCTTAATACTAGAAACGTAGTTTCTTTTGGTTTTCCCCTTCAATAAGGGTGAAAAGAGTACTGCGCCCTTTCTGTTTATCTACTACCTTCGTTTTACCAGGCAGGATGAAAAGACGCGTAGCGCTATTACACCCTGTACCAGACGAGGTGCAATTGCGGATATTCTCCAGAACAATCGTGGCGGTGCCTTTGTTTGTTACTTTAATTCCCGCCGGTGAAGACGATTCAATTTGCGTATTAAAAACAGGCTTTGTAGGCAAAACGATCACTAATGTGCCGTAGCCAGATAAAACATTCAGACCTGCGTTCAATGCTTTTTTACGATATTCGTCGACTTCTTTATTATTTAATCCGAAGCCATCATCAGTTTTTGGCAGAACCGGAACAAATCTTACTCGATAGTATTTTTCAACCGAGCGATCGCCTGGCCACATAAATCTTGCGGCCTGGAATCCGCCAGGCGGGATAATCATTCTGAGCGGGGTGACAATAAGTCTGTCTTTCTGTAAAGAATTACCCGCAATCTCTTTTACCGGTGCTTCTTTAACTTTCCCGCTTTTATCAATATTTACTTCCAGTAGATCGATGCGGACAAAAGCCGTGGATGTCCCGGTATTATAAATACGTTTAGAAATAGACTGCTTATCAGGCGTCAGTGTGTCATACATGCTTCCAATCCCTATTTCAGGGAGAGCGAAGGCCGCAGACATCTTAAGTCCGAATATAAGAGCCAGAGAAACAGATGAAATCTTTCTTAATAAGGAAACGCAACACATATTCAGTATCCAGACAACGCTAAAAACGAGGCAACGATAATCACGCCTCGAAATTAAAGCAACCGAACACATGCAGATTAATAAATTATTAAAAACCGAATCTTGATCAATTTTACTCCTCAGACCAGTAATTGCTATTTTTGAGGTGACATATGTCGATGATTTATAAGATTAATATATTTTTAATGTGCCTCCTGACTTGTCCTTTAACCAGCCTTTGTTAAAACATGGAGGCTAGCGCCTTGCACAGCACGAGTTTCCTGCATTAATCATTGAATTAATAAGCGTGGAAGAAAATTGCCACCAGATATACCCAGAAAGGGTTAGAAGCTTAAGGATAGAAGTTGGCGATTTGGCGATTTGAAGGTTTGAAGGTTTGAAGGTTTGAAGGTTTGAAGGTTTGAAGGTTTGAAGGTTTGAAGGTTTGAAGGTTTGAAGGTTTGAGGGTTTGAAGAAGGAAGAAGGAAGAAGGAAGAAGGAAGAAGGAAGAAGGAAGAAGGTTTGGCAGTGTAGTCAATAACAGGCAAAAAAAAAGACATCTTACGATGTCTTTTTTCCGGAATATTGGTACCGAGGACGGGACTTGAACCCGTAAGCCCAATCGGGCACTACCACCTCAAGGTAGCGTGTCTACCAATTCCACCACCTCGGCACGACTTACTTCTTAGTGCGGGATATCGCTTGTCGGCTGCGCCGGAGCTGCAGGCTGAGTTTGTTCACTCTTAGCCGGTGCACTCAGATTATCCCATTCGCTTCCTTTATTGGTTTTATTGCTGTTAATGTTGCCCAGCACAAGGCTAATAATAAAGAACAGTGTTGCCAGCACAGCAGTCGTACGGGTCATGAAGTTACCAGAACCACTTGAACCGAACAGCGTACCGGACGCGCCAGCGCCAAAGGAGGCTCCCATGTCAGCGCCTTTACCTTGCTGCAGCATAATCAGGCCAACAAGAGCCAGCGCTACAATAAGGAAAACAACTAAAAGAGCTTCGTACATAATCAACCTGTTCCTTGCGGGGTTGCCGCAGCCAATGCTTCAAACCAATAAAAGTGGGATGTTTATTGCTTTCCCACTGAAGCGGGTGTGAATACTAACCAAAGCGAATGACCTTCGCAAGGGCAATTTAAGTGCATTTTATCAAGTGCGGAAAAAAACAGCAAAATTGCGATCCCGGGCTATTAAAAAGGCGGCAACAGCCGCCTTTTTAAGCACTTATCGCGCTATTTTACAGCCTTAACCGCGTCGGCGATGCGATTCGCCAGCGAGGTCACTTGCGCCTCGTCTTCACCTTCTACCATGACGCGAATTAACGGCTCAGTACCGGATTTACGCAACAACACACGACCGCGGCCAGCCAGCGTCGCTTCCACTTCTGCCGTCACCGTCTTAACCGTCTCGTCTTCCAGCGGATCGCCAATGCCTGCGGTAAAACGTACATTCACCAGCACCTGCGGGAACATTTTCATACCGCTGCACAAATCATGCAGAGACATGTGGTTACGCACCATTGCGGCAACCACCTGCAAACCGGCCACGATACCGTCTCCGGTCGTCGTTTTATCCAGCAATATTACATGGCCGGAGTTTTCAGCACCGATACGCCAGCCTTTCTCCTGCATTTTTTCCAGCACATAACGGTCGCCAACTTTCGCGCGCGCAAAGGGAATGCCCAATTGCTTAAGCGCCAGTTCAAGCCCCATATTGCTCATGAGTGTGCCAACTGCGCCACCGCGCAGCTGCCCCTGGCGCAGCCCCTCGCGGGCAATGATATACATGATTTGATCGCCATCGACCTTGTTACCCTCATGATCGACCATAATGACGCGATCACCGTCGCCATCAAAGGCAATGCCCAAATCGGCTTTCTCAACCAGAACGCGCTGCTGCAGTGCTGCCACGTCCGTCGCACCACATTTTTCGTTGATGTTCACACCATCTGGTTCACACCCAATGGCTATGACTTTCGCGCCTAATTCGCGAAAGACGCTCGGTGCAATGTGATAAGTTGCGCCATTAGCGCAATCAACAACGATTTTTAAGCCGTTAAGACTTAATTCATTGGGGAAGGTTGCTTTGCAAAACTCAATATATCGTCCTGCGGCATCAACAATGCGGCTAGCTTTACCCAGCTCAGCGGAGTCGACACAGGTCAGCTCCTTTTCCATCTCGGCTTCAATCGCCTCTTCTACCGCATCCGGCAGTTTTGTACCGTCAATAGAGAAAAATTTGATGCCATTGTCATAGAAAGGGTTATGCGAAGCCGAAATTACAATTCCCGCTTCTGCGCGAAATGTGCGCGTGAGGTAAGCTACCGCCGGCGTTGGCATTGGCCCGGTAAAGGAGGCAGAAAGACCAGCCGCCGCAAGCCCGGCCTCCAGCGCTGATTCCAGCATATAACCCGAAATACGGGTATCTTTACCAATGATGATCTTACGCGATCCATGACGCGCCAGTACTTTCCCGGCAGCCCAACCCAGCTTAAGCACAAAATCAGGGGTGATCGGTGCGTCGCCAACGCGGCCGCGAATACCATCGGTGCCAAAATATTTACGATTACTCATAGCGTTTGTTTTCCTTCGCTGCCAGCGTGGCTTCTACCACCCGCATAGCTTCTACTGTTTCTTTTACATCGTGAACACGAATAATGTGCGCGCCTTGCATTGCCGCGATCACTGCGCAAGCCAGACTACCGCTTAACCGCTCGGAGGGACCGACATTGAGTAGCTGGCCTACCATCGACTTACGCGACATTCCAACCAGCAGAGGTAAGCCAAAATGATGAAACTCAGCCAGGCGGGCAAGCAATGTATAATTGTGGGAGAGATTTTTACCGAAACCGAATCCCGGGTCGAGCAACAATTTCTCTTTTGCGATCCCGGCCTGCTCGCATCGTGCTATATGTTCGCTAAAAAAGCGATTCACGTCGGCAAACACATCATCATATTTCGGCGCTTCCTGCATGGTTTTTGGCTGGCCTTGCATATGCATCAGGCAAACCGGTAACCCGGTTTGCACGGCTGCTTCCAGTGCGCCAGGTTCTGTTAATGAGCGGATATCGTTAATGATATGTGCACCTACTCGCGCCGATTCACGAATCACCTCAGGTTTAGATGTATCGACAGAAATCCATACCTCAAAACGCTGTGCGATAGCTTCAACAACCGGGATTACGCGTTCAAGTTCCTCTTCTACGCTAACATCGGCCGCCCCAGGACGCGTCGATTCCCCACCGATATCCACAATTGTCGCTCCCGCATTGATCATCAGGTTCGCGTGCTTTACCGCCTCAATCAATGTGTTATGTGCACCGCCATCAGAAAAAGAATCCGGCGTTACATTGAGAATGCCCATTACATGGGGATGTGACAAATCCAGTGTTGAGCCCTGAGCATGGAGTTTCATGACTAAAAATCCTGAGGTTGTGGCAGTTAGAAATTAAAAGAAAAACCCCGGAGCAAGCCCCGGGGTTTTCATTAAAAGCAGATCATCAGCGCAAATACTTATTTGTCGCCCAGCTGTTCTGACATGGTATTGCCCGGGTTTGGCGTACGCGGTTCATCGACCGGACGCGGCGCTCGCGGCGTACCATTATTGTCAGAGTTGTTCGTGCCAGGTTCTTCCCAACCTGCTGGCGGACGAACATCACGACGTGACATCAGGTCATCAATCTGCGGCGCATCAATGGTCTCATATTTCATCAGAGCATCTTTCATCGCATGCAGAATATCCATATTTTCATTGAGTAACTGACGTGCGCGATTGTAGTTACGTTCAATAAGCGATTTCACTTCCTGGTCGATGATTCGTGCGGTTTCATCGGACATATGTTTCGCTTTTGCAACGCTACGCCCCAGGAATACTTCGCCTTCTTCTTCCGCGTAAAGCAGCGGACCGAGTTTGTCGGAGAAGCCCCACTGGGTGACCATGTTACGTGCCAGGTTGGTCGCGACTTTAATATCGTTCGACGCACCGGTAGAAACATGTTCAACGCCATAGATGATCTCTTCTGCCAGACGGCCACCGTACAGCGTTGAAATCTGGCTTTCCAGTTTCTGACGGCTGGCGCTAATCGCATCACCTTCCGGCAGGAAGAATGTCACACCCAGCGCACGGCCGCGCGGAATGATCGTCACTTTATGCACCGGATCGTGTTCCGGCACCAGACGACCAATAATCGCATGGCCTGCTTCGTGGTATGCCGTGGACTCTTTCTGCGCTTCGGTCATCACCATGGAGCGGCGTTCCGCACCCATCATGATTTTGTCTTTCGCTTTTTCAAACTCGACCATCGACACAACGCGTTTGTTGCCACGAGCGGCAAACAGCGCGGCTTCGTTGACCAGGTTCGCCAAATCGGCACCGGAGAAGCCTGGCGTCCCACGTGCGATGATTGCCGCATCGATATCCGGCGACAGCGGCACACGGCGCATATGGACTTTCAGGATCTGCTCACGGCCGCGAACATCCGGCAGACCGACAACAACCTGGCGGTCAAAACGCCCCGGACGCAACAAAGCAGGGTCGAGTACGTCCGGACGGTTCGTCGCGGCAATAACGATAATACCTTCGTTACCTTCGAAACCATCCATCTCAACCAGCATCTGGTTCAGCGTCTGTTCACGTTCATCGTGACCACCGCCAAGCCCCGCACCACGCTGACGGCCTACGGCGTCGATTTCATCGATGAAGATAATGCATGGTGCTGCTTTCTTCGCTTGCTCGAACATGTCGCGCACACGAGATGCACCGACACCAACGAACATTTCTACAAAGTCAGAACCGGAAATGGTGAAGAACGGTACTTTCGCTTCACCGGCGATCGCTTTCGCCAGCAGCGTTTTACCCGTACCCGGAGGACCGACCATCAGGACGCCTTTCGGGATTTTACCTCCCAGTTTCTGGAAACGGCTCGGCTCACGCAGATATTCAACCAGTTCGCCAACTTCTTCTTTTGCTTCGTCGCAACCGGCAACGTCAGCGAAAGTCGTTTTGATCTGATCTTCCGTAAGCATACGCGCCTTGCTCTTGCCGAACGACATGGCACCTTTGCCACCGCCGCCCTGCATCTGACGCATAAAGAAAATCCAGACCCCAATCAGCAGCAGCATCGGGAACCATGAGATAAAGATGGTCGTCAGCACGCTCTGCTCTTCCGGCGGTTCACCGACAACTTTGACGTTTTTCGTCACCAGGTTGTCGAGCAGTTTCGGATCCTGGACAGGGATGTAAGTCGTGTAACGGTTACTATCTTTCTTGGTAACGTTGATCTCACGTCCGTTGATACGCGCTTCGCGAACCTGGTCCTGGTTGACCTCTTGCAGGAAGGTAGAATAGTCCACCTTACGGCTATTCGACTCGCTGGGCCCAAAGCTCTGGAATACTGACATCAGCACGACGGCAATGACCAGCCAGAGTATTAGGTTTTTCGCCATGTCACTCAAGGGATTAACCTCATATTACAACTGTGTTAAAAACAGCGTCAGGATACAACATAACCCATCTCTTTCAAACCAGAGGCCGAAATCGACGGGGTATCATTTTCGCCCGGTCGCTACAATATACACTTCACGTGAACGCGCACGTGAAGAGTCCGGTTTACGCACTTTAACCTTCGTAAACAGGGAGCGAATTTCGGTGAGATACTCATCGAAACCTTCGCCCTGGAACACTTTCACTAAAAAACTTCCGCCAGGCGCCAACACATCACGGCACATCTCCAGCGCCAGCTCCACCAGATACATGGAACGGGGTATATCAACAGCAGGCGTACCGCTCATATTCGGTGCCATATCTGACATGACAACCTGAACTTTACTGTCGCCAACGCGATCCAGTAACGCTTTCAGAACTAATTCATCACGAAAATCGCCCTGAAGGAAGTCCACACCAACGATTGGATCCATCGGTAAAAGATCACAAGCGATGATACGACCATTACCACCAATCTGCGTGACCGCATATTGCGACCATCCACCAGGGGCTGCGCCCAAGTCGACGACCGTCATACCCGGCTTAAAAAGTTTGTCACTTTGCTGTATTTCATCAAGTTTAAACCAGGCACGGGAACGCAACCCTTTTTTCTGCGCCTGTTGAACATATTTATCGCTAAAGTGTTCCTGAAGCCAGCGGCTCGAACTGGCAGAACGCTTTTTACCTGTCATTTAACTTTCCATCCGGGTTCATCGTCGACATCGAGAAATTTCGACGCGCAATTTGGCGATACAGTGGAGATGGCGGTAGAATGACCCGTTTTCAATCCCAACGTAAGCAAAATATACGATGAATCTGAGTACTAAACAAAAACAGCACCTGAAAGGTCTGGCACATCCGCTCAAGCCGGTAGTTATGCTTGGCAATAATGGTTTGACCGAAGGGGTACTGGCCGAGATTGAACAAGCGCTAGAGCACCATGAACTTATCAAGGTGAAAATTGCCTCTGAAGACAGAGAAACTAAGACCTTGATCGTGGAAGCTATCGTTCGCGAAACCGGCGCCTGCAACGTACAGGTCATCGGTAAAACGCTGGTGCTTTATCGCCCAACCGCGGAGCGTAAAATTTCGCTGCCACGCTAAGGATATCCTGAATTGAACACAAAATCTGTGTAAAACGAGGGGTTTCCGCCAGCAGACGTGCAAAATGCCACGCTCCCGGAATTCATAAAAGGCCGCAGCGCGGCCTTTTTCTTTTCTTTACAATCCGTCAACAATCGACGCGAAGGCAGCGATCAAAGATATTCCACTTTGATGATTTCGTATTCCACTTCGCCGCCCGGCGTGCGAATCACCACCACATCGTCCTGCTCTTTACCTACCAGGCCGCGGGCAATAGGCGAGTTGACTGAAATCAGGTTCTGTTTAAAGTCGGCTTCATCATCGCCAACAATGCGATAAGTCTGCTCTTCGTCATTATCGAGGTTCAATACCGTAACAGTAGAACCAAAAATGACACGACCGCTTTTCGGCATTTTAGAAATGTCGATCACCTGTGCATTAGACAGTTTTGCTTCAATATCTTTAATTCGCCCTTCGCAGAAGCCTTGCTGCTCGCGCGCTGCGTGATATTCCGCATTCTCTTTCAGATCGCCATGTTCGCGGGCTTCCGCGATGGCGGCGATGATTTCAGGGCGACGAACGGATTTCAGAAATTCCAGCTCTTCGCGCAATTTTTCGGCACCACGTAAGGTCATCGGAATAGCTTGCATTGTTATACCTCTTAAACATTCCTGTAGGGAGCGGTAACCCACCCCATCTGATCTACCTCCCCCGTACACCGGCATATACCGTCGGGCAGGAGCAAAAGAAAACTGACCCGGGGACAAAGCCCCAGGTCAGCGCAATTTTTCAATTTGATACGTATTTTACCCGGAAGTTCACTATGGGTCATCGTTTACTTTCCGGGTCGTTGCGCCGTAGTATGACGGCTTGTTTACTGCTTCCTAGCGCGAGATTATGCGATTTTCCAGCTTTATCATCGGATTGACCACAAGTATAGCCCTGAACGTTCAGGCCGCGAATGTAGACGAATACATAAACCAACTGCCGGATGGTGCGAACCTGGCGCTGATGGTGCAAAAAGTCGGCGCTCAGGCACCAGAAATTGATTACCACGGTAAACAAATGGCGCTGCCAGCCAGCACGCAGAAGGTTATCACCGCGCTGGCGGCACTGTTGCAGCTTGGGCCGGACTTTCGCTTTACAACCACGCTGGAAAGCAAAGGTTCTGTTGAGAACGGTACATTAAAAGGTGACTTAATTGCACGATTTGGCGGCGATCCGACGCTAAAACGTCAGGATATTCGCAATATGGTCGCGGCGCTGAAAAAGTCGGGTGTGCAGAAAATCGAAGGTAACGTGCTGGTCGATACCTCTATTTTTGCCAGTCATGATAAAGCGCCAGGCTGGCCGTGGAACGACATGACGCAGTGCTTTAGCGCACCACCTGCTGCGGCAATTGTCGATCGCAACTGCTTCTCTATTTCGCTCTACAGCGCGCAAAAACCGGGCGATTTGGCCTATATCCGCATCGCTAATTATTATCCAGTGAATATGTTCAGCCAGGTCCGCACGCTCGCGCGCGGTTCCGCAGAGGCACAGTATTGCGAACTGGATGTCGTCCCGGGCGATTTAAATCGCTTTACGCTAACGGGATGCCTACCGCAACGCGCCGACCCACTCCCTCTGGCTTTCGCCATTCAGGACGGAGCAAGCTACGCCGGTGCGATTCTGAAAGCGGAATTGAACGATGCCGGTATCAATTATACCGGTACATTGTTGCGCCAAACGCAGGAGAACCAGGCCGGCACTGTCATTGCCAGCAAGCAGTCGGTACCGCTTCACGATCTGCTAAAGCAGATGCTGAAAAAATCAGACAATATGATCGCTGACACGGTGTTTCGTATGATTGGTCACGCGCGCTTTGGTGTACCGGGGACGTGGCGAGCAGGATCGGATGCAGTACGACAGATCCTGCGCCAGCAGGCTGGTGTCGATCTCGGTAATACGATCATCGCTGATGGTTCCGGCCTGTCGCGACATAACCTGCTGGCACCCGCCACGATGATGCAAGTTCTGCAATACATTGCGCAGCATGACACCGAACTCAATTTTATCTCAATGCTGCCGCTGGCAGGCTATGATGGCTCCCTGCAGTATCGCGCTGGCCTGCATGAAGCGGGTGTGGACGGCAAAGTTTCGGCCAAAACAGGCTCTTTGCAGGGCGTGTATAACCTGGCCGGGTTTATCACTACTGCGAGCGGTCAGCGGATGGCTTTCGTGCAGTATCTCTCTGGCTATGCTGTCGAACCGGCGGATCAACGTAATCGCCGCATTCCACTGGTGCGTTTTGAAAGCCGGCTGTACAAAGATATCTACCAGAACAACTAACAAAAATGCCGGGTAGCGTGTGCTAACCCTGCATTTTTGTTGGCAATATTCCCCGTGCAGCCGGGGAAATCGCAGCGATTAACGCTTGTAGATGAACTCGACGCCTTCTTCGTCGTCTTCGTCCCAGTCGTCATCCCACTCTTCGTCATCTTCTACCACTTCAGCTTCTTCAAGCTGCTGGCGATGATAATCGTCCCACATAAACTCGACTTTCTCAGGCTGCTGCTCTTCCTGCGCCTGGGTGATCGGGTTTTCGATGATAAAGGTCATCACGTCCCAGCACAGATCTTTAACGCCCTGCTGGCTGGCCGCTGAGATAAGGTAGAATTTATCTTCCCAACCCAGTGCCTCAGCGATGGCTTTTGCTTTAGCTTCTGCTTCCGCTTTATCCATCAGATCGATTTTGTTGAATACCAACCAACGCGGTTTGGCAGCAAGCTTCTCGCTGTATTTTTCCAGTTCGCCGATGATGACACGGGCATTTTCAGCCGGATCGGAACCATCGATCGGATCAATATCGATCAGATGCAGCAAGACGCGGCAGCGCTCCAGATGTTTCAGGAAACGGATCCCAAGGCCTGCGCCATCAGCAGCCCCTTCGATCAATCCCGGAATATCGGCAACCACAAAGCTCTTTTCGTTATCCATACGGACAACCCCAAGGCTCGGCACCAGTGTGGTAAACGGATAATCCGCCACTTTTGGTTTTGCAGCCGATACCGCGCGAATAAAGGTTGATTTGCCTGCGTTTGGCATACCAAGCATACCCACATCGGCCAACAACATCAGTTCCAGCTGCAGGTCGCGCTTATCGCCCGGCGTACCCATGGTTTTCTGACGAGGCGTACGGTTAACCGAGGATTTAAACCGCGTGTTACCCAGACCATGCCAGCCACCTTTCGCGACCATCAGGCGCTGACCATGTTTAGTCATATCGCCCATCGTTTCGCCGGTGCCCTGATCGATAACACGCGTACCGACCGGTACTTTCACCGTAATATCTTTTCCGCGTTTCCCTGTACAGTCGCGGCTCTGGCCATTCTGCCCGCGTTCGGCGCGGAAAGATTTTTCAAAACGGTAGTCAATGAGGGTATTAAGGTTTTCGTCCGCTTCCAGCCAGACATCACCGCCATCACCACCGTCGCCGCCATCAGGGCCGCCTTTCGGGATATATTTTTCGCGGCGGAAGCTCACACAACCGTTACCGCCATCACCTGCCACGACAAGGATCGTAGCTTCATCAACAAACTTCATTTTACTCTCCGTAACTCATTCGCCTGAGCGGGGCACAGTGGCGACCACTTCGCGATTACGCCAGCGTCCCAAAAGACGATGGCCAATAGCGGAAAACATCGCGCCCGCAACCACGACAAACGCACCGAGATAACCGATAAGGTTTAACATCGGTCTGGCGAAAACATCGGGCCAGGCCATTGATAATAAATCTGAAAAAAACAGCGTAAAGAGCGGCGTCAGCGTGATTAATGCGCTCACCTGCGCCGCCTGCCAGCGAGCCATCGCTTCCGCTAGCGCGCCGTAACCCACCAGTGTATTAAGGCCACAAAACACCAGGCAAGCCAGCTGCCAGTTACTTAACTGAAGCAGCACGGTGGGTTTTGCCAGCGGCAATAATGCAATTGTACACAAAGTGTACAGCAAAAAGAGGATCTGCTGGGAGGCCAGGCGCCGTAATAACACTTTTTGCGCGACGCCGTAACTCACCCAAACCGTGGCTGCTCCGACACCAAAAATCACGCCCCAGGTGTAATCTGTCAGGCGGGTAAAAATCTCCACCAGGCTGGTATTAAAAAACATCACCAGACCACAGATAAGCATCAACGCGCCGATAACCTGGGTGCCGCGCATTTTCTCTTTGAGAATAACAACGCTGGCAATCATCATGCCCACAGGCGAAAGTTGACCAATCACCTGCGAAGCCGTCGGGCTAACGTATTGCAGGGAAGAGCTGAAGAGGATGAAATTCCCGAACAGCCCACCAGTGGCAATGGCCAACAAAACTAACCAGCGCGGCTTGCGAAAAAGATGCAGCGGGGGCAGTTTTTTTTTCCAGCCGAGAATCAAACCAAGGCCGATTCCCGCCATCAAAAAGCGATAAAAAACCACCGTTGGCGGTTCCATCACTTCCAGCACCTGCTTCATGGCGATGGGTAACGCGCCCCAGCACATCGCGGTTGTGAGCGCCAGCGCAATACCGATGCCTGCCTGCTGTTTCATGCCCGTATTACCTGCCAGAATTTACCGGACTTCTAATGTAAAAAGCCCCGCAACGTGTTGCGGGGCTTTCTTCCGTTACCGGGACGCGAAAAACTTATTCAGCAACGATGCTGATGAATTTACGGTTTTTCGGGCCTTTAACTTCGAACTTAACTTTACCGTCAGTCAAAGCGAACAGAGTGTGGTCACGGCCGCAACCTACGTTAGAACCAGCGTGGAATTTGGTGCCACGTTGACGAACGATGATGCTACCTGCCAGAACTGCTTCACCGCCGAAACGTTTTACGCCCAGACGTTTAGCTTCTGAATCGCGACCGTTACGAGTTGAGCCGCCAGCCTTTTTATGTGCCATTTAAATCTACTCCTCAGGTCTTAGGCGCTGATGCCAGTAATTTTCACATCAGTAAACCACTGACGGTGGCCCTGCTGCTTACGGTAGTGTTTACGACGACGAAACTTAACGATTTTAACTTTCTCGCCACGACCGTGAGCAACAACTTCAGCTTTGATTACGCCGCCATCAACGAAAGGAACGCCGATTTTGACTTCTTCACCGTTTGCGATCATCAGAACTTCTGCGAATTCAACAGATTCGCCAGTTGCGATGTCCAGCTTTTCCAGGCGAACGGTCTGACCTTCGCTTACTCGGTGTTGTTTACCACCACTTTGGAAAACCGCGTACATATAAAACTCCGCTTCCGCGCACATATTCTGATCAATTCAGAGTGCGCTATAAATATTCACAATAGGGCGCGAATATTACGCAAATTGCCAGCCTTTGACAAGAGTGATCGTCACTCCATGCAGAAAAAAAACACAACGCGTAAGGTAACGTTTATCTGGCGCATTTTTTCAGTACAATCAACAATACTATTCTAACCCGTAACCCTTTGTTATCCCATTTTGCTATGTGGTAAACAGGACTGAAAGCTCGGCTTTTGCGATGAATTTAGAAAAAATCAATGAGTTAACCGCGCACGACATGGCGGGTGTAAACGCGACGATTCTGCAACAACTCAACTCGGATGTTCAGTTAATCAACCAGTTGGGTTATTACATCGTAAGCGGCGGCGGCAAACGCATCCGTCCGATGATTGCCGTGTTGGCGGCGCGAGCCGTTGGCTATGAGGGCAATTTGCACGTCACTATTGCCGCATTAATCGAATTTATTCACACCGCGACACTTCTCCATGACGATGTTGTGGATGAGTCCGACATGCGTCGCGGCAAAGCCACCGCTAACGCGGCCTTTGGCAACGCAGCGAGCGTACTGGTCGGTGATTTTATCTACACCCGCGCTTTCCAGATGATGACCAGCCTCGGCTCGCTGAAAGTGCTGGAAGTGATGTCAGAAGCCGTAAACGTGATTGCTGAAGGCGAAGTCCTGCAGTTGATGAACGTCAACGACCCAAATATCACTGAAGAAAACTACATGCGCGTCATTTATAGCAAGACCGCACGTCTGTTTGAAGCGGCGGCTCAGTGTTCCGGCTTGCTGGCTGGTTGCACCGAAGCGCAGGAAAAAGGGTTGCAGGATTACGGTCGCTATCTGGGAACCGCTTTTCAGCTTATCGACGATTTGCTTGATTACAGCGCGGACGGTGAAACGCTCGGCAAAAACACCGGCGATGACCTGAATGAAGGCAAACCGACGTTACCGTTGTTACATGCCATGCATAACGGCACACCAGAACAAGCACAGATGATCCGCGAAGCTATCGAGCAAGGAAACGGCCGACACCTTCTGGAGCCTGTTCTGGAAGCAATGGCTGCCTGCGGTTCACTGGAATGGACGCGTCGCCGTGCGGAAGAAGAAGCGGATAAGGCCATTGCCGCTCTACAAGTTCTACCGGATTCACCGTGGCGCGACGCGTTGGTCGGTCTTGCCCACATCGCCGTTCAGCGCGATCGTTAATCTTTCCAGCTTCCCGCGCATTGCCGCGGGAAAGTTCCAATAAGTTTCTTTAAATCCCCTTAAAATGAAAAATAACCAGTAATATCAAGCCTTGTCATAATCCTAAAACGCAAAATATTACATGAGCTTTTCAGAACAAACGCTCCCGTATGCGTATAGTAAGTAGCGTTGTTGGCGTAAATAATTGACACCTATTTTCTATCAGGGAGATGTTATGGAAACAAAATTAATGGACTGGCACCAGGCTGATATCATTGCCGGACTGCGTAAGAAAGGAACATCGCTGGCTGCGGAATCCCGTAAAAACGGGTTAAGTTCTTCAACCCTCGCTAACGCTCTGACCCGCTCATGGCCAAAAGGGGAATTGATTATTGCTCGTGCGCTGGATACCGATCCCTGGGTTATCTGGCCGTCACGTTACCATGATCCCGTCACCCACGAATTTATTGATAAGACGAAGCTGATCAGGAAAAAAAAGGAGGAAAAATAAGCGGTCATGCAAGTAGCACCTCCCCTTGTTTGCCAGAACTGGCGATAGAAAAAAAGGGAGCCGAGGCTCCCTTCTTACAGTTCAGCAGACAGGCTTATTCGCCTTTGACGCGCTCAATGTTCGCGCCAAGCGCACTGAGTTTATCTTCAATACGCTCGTAGCCACGATCGATATGATAGATACGATCAACAATGGTGGTCCCTTCCGCAATACAACCCGCCAGCACAAGGCTTGCAGAAGCGCGTAAATCGGTTGCCATGACCTGCGCACCGGAGAGCTTTTCTACGCCGTGGCAAATCGCTGTATTGCTTTCGATTTCCGCGTGAGCTCCCATACGGATCAGTTCAGGAATATGCATGAAACGGTTTTCGAAGATAGTCTCGGTGATAACGCCCGTACCTTCAGCCACCAGGTTCAGCAGCGTAAATTGCGCCTGCATATCGGTCGGAAACCCCGGATGCGGAGCCGTGCGCACATTCACTGCTTTCGGACGCTTACCATGCATATCAAGGCTAATCCAGTCTTCGCCAACCTCAATATCCGCACCAGCATCGCGCAGCTTAGCCAGCACCGCATCCAGCGTATCCGGCTGAGCGTTACGGCAAACAATTTTACCGCCAGAGATCGCTGCCGCGACCAGGAAAGTCCCGGTTTCGATACGATCAGGCAGGACTCGATAAACACCACCACCCAGACGTTTCACCCCTTCGATGGTAATGCGATCGGTTCCCATACCGGTGATTTTTGCACCGAGGGTATTGAGGAAGTTTGCCGTATCAACAATTTCCGGCTCACGGGCGGCGTTTTCGATAATGGTCGTGCCTTCCGCCAGCGTCGCAGCAGACATAATGGTTACTGTCGCGCCAACGCTTACTTTATCCATCACGATATGCGCACCTTTCAGACGCCCGTTAACGGAAGCTTTGACATAGCCCTCTTCCAGTTTGATCTCCGCGCCCAGTTGTTCCAGACCGCTAATGTGCAGATCCACCGGACGCGCGCCAATCGCGCAACCGCCAGGCAGAGAGACCTGCCCCTGACCGAAACGCGCAACCAACGGCCCCAGCGCCCAAATAGATGCGCGCATGGTTTTCACCAGCTCGTAAGGTGCGCAGAAAACATTGACGTCACCCGCATCGATCCATACGGATCCATTGCGTTCCACCTTGGTGCCCAACTGGCTGAGCAGCTTCATGGTGGTATCGATATCTTTCAGTTTCGGAACGTTACGGATTTCAACCGGTTCTTCCGCCAGCAACGCGGCAAAAAGAATCGGCAGCGCGGCGTTTTTCGCGCCTGAAATTGTCACTTCGCCCTGGAGACGCGTCGGCCCCTGTACACGAAACTTATCCATTCATCTGATCTCTGTTAAGAATTCACACGCGCAGTGGGTTTATCCCCTGCGCTCAAAAGCCGTTAAGTTTGCGATCCCGCGCCCACTCCGCCGGAGTGTAAGCCTTGATCGACAGGGCATGGATACGGTTGTCTGCGATGTATTCCATTAGCGGGCCATAAATGGTCTGTTGTTTCTTGACCCGGCTCATGCCGTCAAAAATCTCACCCACAGCGACAACCTGAAAGTGACTGCCATCGCCAGTGACGTGGGCTTCCTGGAGAGAGAGTGCGTTCATCAGCACCGTCTGAATTTCATGATTTTCCATGGGTGTAAATATCATCTAATAGTGAAAACAGTCACACATCTTAGAGGAAAGTGGCGTCGGCTTAAACAAGCAAAAAGCCCCATCAATATAAAGGACGGGGCTTTAAGTAGTAACGCATTGAAAAAATTAGTGAGGCAATACATCCTGCGGCAAATTATAGAGCGCAGCGAGGGTGGAAACATTCTCACTCACCCCGGCAAGCACAACATTGCTGCCCTGTTTTTTACCCTGCGCCACCAGATGAACCAGCAGCGCGACACCAGCAGTATCAACGCGTGACACGCCATGTAAGTCGATGCAGGTTACCCCGTTCATCGCCTCCACGCGCGCATCCCACAGCGGGTTTATGAGATCCTGATCCAGTTCACCAACCAGTTTCAGGCACTCTCCCTCGCGTGACCAGCTTAGACTGGCTGTCATTGCTTTTTCTCGTCCAGGGTAATTTTCTGGCGGGAAATAGATTGCAGCTCGGCGGTTAAACCGTCGATACCTTTGGTACGCAGCAGATCGCTCCATTCGTTCTGTTTGGTCGTGATCATGCTCACCCCTTCGGCAATCATGTCGTAAGCCTGCCAGTTGCCGCTCTGCGTGTTTTTACGCCACTGGAAATCCAGACGCACCGGCGGACGACCATTCGGATCGATGATAGTCACGCGGATCGGCACAATCGTCGCATCGCCCAGCGGTTGCTCCGGGGCAATCTGATAGGTTTGACCGTGGTACATCGCCAGCGCCTGACCGTAAGCCTGTTTCAGGTATTCGCGAAAGGCAGCGAAATAGGCTTCACGCTGCGCCGGAGTCGCTTCTTTATAATAACGGCCCAGCACCAACGCACCGGCGTATTTAACCTGCACATAAGGCAGCAGTTCCTGATCGACTACATCGCGCAGGTAATCCGGGTTCGCACGGATTTTCGGCTGCTCATTTTTGAGGCGATCAAAGGTTTTCTGTGCCGCGTCTTTCATTGCGGCGTAGGGGTTAGCTTGATCGGCCGCCATCGCGGCCCCCAGCGGCGCAATCACCAGCAGGGCAACCATTAATAGACGTTTAAACATGCGTCAATTCTCCTCATTAATTCGTCTGGCCAGCAGACGGTGCGGCTTGAGTATTCCCTGCATCGTGGGCTGCCGCATCGCCTGAATTCTTATTGTCACCGCCTTTACTGTTGTAAAGGAATTGTCCGATAAGGTCCTCAAGCACAATGGCGGACTTGGTGTCCTGAATGGTGCTTCCTTCTTTAAGCATAGAAGTTCCCATTTCAGGATCGTCAAAACCAACGTTCAGCGCCAGATACTGCTCACCTAACAACCCGGAAGTGCGGATCGCCAGTGAGCTGGTATCCGGGATCTGGTTGTAACGTTCTTCAATATCCAGCGCGACACGCGGCAGATAGGTTTTGGGATCAAGAGAGATATCAGCAACGCGCCCGACCACCACACCGCCAATTCTTACCGGCGAATGTGTTTTCAGACCGCCAATGTTGTCAAAGGTGGCATAGATACGGTAAGTCGGCTCGGTACGCATGGAGGCGACATCCGCCGCTTTCAGGCAGATAAAGAGTGCCGCCAGCAGCGCCAGCAGGAGAAAAACGCCTACCCAAATTTCACTTTTTTTCGTTTGCATGAACTCAATTCCCAAACATCAGTGCGGTGAGCACAAAATCAAGACCGAGTACGGCCAGCGAGGAGTGCACAACGGTACGTGTTGTCGCCCGGCTAATCCCGGCGGAAGTCGGGATTGCATCGTAACCGTTGAACAGCGCAATCCAGGTTACGGTGATGGCAAACACCACGCTTTTAATCAGACAGTTAACCAGATCCATCCGCCATTCGACGGCGTTTTGCATCGCGGTCCAGAAAAAGCCCGTATCGATACCTTTCCAGTTAACGCCAACCAGCGAACCGCCCCAAATACCGACAGCGACAAAGATAATGGTCAACAGCGGTAGCGAGATGACTCCCGCCCAAAATCGCGGCGAAATGACGCGCCGCAGCGGATCAACCGCCATCATTTCGAGACTGGAAAGCTGCTCGGTCGCGCGCATCAAGCCAATCTCAGCCGTCAACGCAGAGCCCGCACGGCCAGCGAATAACAGCGCGGCGACAACCGGCCCCAACTCACGCAGCAGCGACAGCGCCACCAGCATGCCAAGACTGGTTTCGGCGCTGTAGGTGGTCAATACCAGGTATCCCTGCAGACCGAGCACCATGCCAATAAACACGCCGGAAACAATAATAATGAGCATCGACAGTACGCCGACATTATAAAGCTGGCGAACCAGCAGCGGCGCGTGTTTGCGGAATTCGGGTTTACCCACCACCGCATTAAAAAGCATCAAACCGGCGCGCCCGAACGTTGCGATCGTTTTGATCCCGCGGTGCCCAAGCGATGCCAGTGTATTTAGCAGCATGAGCGTCTTAACTCCCTGTTTCTAATAAATCGGTCTGATAATCACCCGCAGGGTAGCGGAACGGAACCGGGCCATCGGCAATACCATCCAGGAACTGACGCACGCGCGGATCGCTGTTCTCTTGCAGCCCTTGCGCACTTCCGTGGGCGACAATTTTCCTGTCAGCCACAATATAGGCGTAATCAGCAATACTCAGCACTTCAGGAACATCGTGGGAAACAACAATACAGGTGACGCCCAGCGCGCTATTCAGCTCGGAGATCAACTTCACCAGCACGCCCATCGTGATAGGGTCCTGACCCACAAAGGGTTCATCAAACATGATCAGGTCCGGCTCCAGCGCAATTGCTCGCGCCAGCGCGGCGCGGCGCGCCATACCGCCTGAGAGTTCTGATGGCATTAAGTCCGCCGCACCGCGCAGCCCTACTGCTTCCAGCTTCATCATCACCGTGCTTCGCAGCAACGGCTCGGGCAGCAGAGTGTGCTCCCGCAAAGGATAGGCAACGTTGTCAAAAACGTTCATATCGGTAAACAACGCGCCAGACTGAAACAGCATGCTCATTCTTTTGCGCACGGTGAACAGACGCGAACGGGTCATCTCTGGCACGTTTTCGCCATCGAATAAAATCTCACCGCTGTCAGGCGGAATTTGCCCACCGATCAGACGCAAGAGCGTCGTTTTGCCGATCCCTGAAGGTCCCATAATGGCGGTGATCTTACCGCGCGGTACCGTCAGTGAAATATTGTCAAAGATTGGGCGGCTGCCGCGGGAGAAGCTGACGCCACGAACATCGACCAAATTCGCCACAGTCTGGCTCATTTCCTCTTCCTTATAAGCCTCGTCGGCCACAAGCATGACGCTTGATAACATCACGAACCCAACATTTTTACAGAATATTACCTGCTGAGGTTAGCGAAAGCTGGCATTTGTTTTACTTTTGAGCCGCATAAAGTCAAAATTAGGAATCATTACGCTACGCGGAACACCCGGTTTTACCCGGCATGGCAGCCTGCGAGCCGGCGGATTATACCTGAAGAAAGGACGTTAGATGCTTTTAGCGACGGCGCTATTGATAATTGGTTTACTCTTAGTGGCCTACAGTGCCGATCGTCTGGTGTTCGCTGCTTCGATCCTTTGCCGCACATTCGGCGTACCGCCTTTAATCATCGGCATGACCGTTGTAAGCATCGGTACCTCGCTGCCCGAGATAATCACCTCCGTCGCCGCATCGCTGCATGGTCAGTTGGATCTGGCTATCGGCACCGCGATCGGTTCTAACATCACGAATATCTTGTTGATCCTCGGCGTCGCCGCGCTTTTACACCCTTTTACCGTACATTCCGATATTCTGCGCCGCGAATTACCGTTAACCTTGGTAGCCAGTCTGCTGGCGGGCGTGGTGTTGTACAATGGGCACCTCAGCCGCTTTGACGGCATTATTTTACTGTTATTAGCCGTGCTATGGCTGGTGTTCATTGTTAAAATTGCCCGCCTGGCCGAGCGCCAGGGCAACGACAGTCTCACCCGAGAGCAATTGGCGGAGCTACCGCGAGACGGCAGCCTTTCAGTCGCGTTCCTCTGGCTGGGCGTAGCGTTAATTATCATGCCGATGGCAACACGTATGGTGGTGGATAACGCAACCGTGGTAGCGAACTACTTTGCTATTAGCGAGCTGACTATTGGCCTGACGGTTATTGCTATTGGTACTGGCCTGCCTGAACTGGCGACAGCGATTGCTGGTGCGCGCAAAGGCGAAGACGATATCGCCATTGGCAATATTATTGGTTCAAACATTTTTAACATTGCTATCGTGCTGGGTTTGCCCGCGTTGATTGCGCCGGGCGAGTTTAACCCGATGGCCTTTACGCGTGATTATGGCGTGATGTTGCTGGTCAGTGCCCTTTTTGCCCTGATTTGCTGGCGACGTAAGCAAATCAGCAGAGGCGTCGGCGCACTGTTGTTCGGCGGGTTTATCGTATGGCTGGCGCTGCTCTACTGGCTGTCGCCGCTTTTGACTGGATAATCGGATACGCATTATGTCGCAAATAGATTTGCAGCCGGGTTTTGACTTTCAACAAGCAGGTAAAGAAGTCCTGGAAATTGAACGTGAAGGCCTCGCAAAGCTGGATCAATACATCAACGCCGACTTCACGCAGGCGTGCGAAAAAATGTTCTATTGCGCCGGAAAAGTGGTGGTAATGGGAATGGGCAAATCCGGCCATATCGGTAGAAAAATGGCGGCCACATTTGCCAGCACCGGAACCCCCTCTTTCTTTGTGCATCCGGGCGAAGCGGCCCATGGCGATCTGGGAATGGTCAGCCCGCAAGATGTGGTCATTGCGCTGTCAAACTCAGGAGAGTCAAACGAGATCCTCGCCTTGATCCCGGTGCTGAAGCGATTAAAAGTATCGCTGATTTGCATGACCAGCCGCCCCGAAAGCAGCATGGCGCGCGCCGCAGATATCCATTTATGCGTGAAGGTTCCGAAAGAAGCCTGCCCATTGGGTCTGGCACCCACGTCCAGCACCACGGCAGCGCTGGTAATGGGTGATGCGCTGGCGGTAGCGTTGCTGAAAGCGCGCGGTTTTACGGCGGAAGATTTCGCCTTATCGCATCCCGGCGGTGCACTGGGTCGCAAATTGTTGCTGCGCGTCAATGACATCATGCACACCGGTGACGAAATCCCCCATGTCAGCAAAAACGCCAGCCTGCGCGACGCACTGCTTGAGATCACGCGTAAAAACCTGGGCATGACGGTTATCTGCGATGATTTGATGAAAATTGAAGGCATCTTTACCGACGGCGATTTACGCCGCGTGTTCGATATGGGCGGCGATGTTCGCAGCATGGGCATTGCCGACGTCATGACACCCGGCGGTGTTCGGGTACGTCCCAACACGCTGGCAGTGGATGCGCTGAATCTGATGCAATCCCGGCACATTACCTCCGTGTTGGTGGCCGATGGCGACCAGTTGCTGGGTGTGTTACATATGCACGATTTACTGCGCGCTGGCGTAGTGTAAAGAAGGACATAAGAATGAGTAATGCTGGCGCGTCGCTTGCGACCTGTTATGGGCCGGTAAGCACGCAAGTTATGGCGAAAGCGGAAAAAATACGCCTGTTGATTCTGGATGTAGACGGCGTGTTATCCGATGGGCTCATCTATATGGGCAATAACGGAGAAGAGCTGAAAGCATTTAATGTGCGCGATGGCTACGGGATCCGTTGTGCGCTCACTTCCGACATTGAGGTTGCCATAATTACCGGGCGAAAAGCTAAACTAGTGGAAGATCGCTGCGAAACGCTAAAGATTAAGCACTTGTATCAAGGTCAGTCGGATAAACTGCTCGCTTACCGCGAGCTACTGGCAAAGCTGTCGCTTACCCCAGAGCAGGTTGCTTATGTGGGTGATGATCTGATCGACTGGCCAGTGATGGCGGAAATTGGCCTGAGCGTTGCCGTTGCCGATGCTCATCCGCTGCTGCTTTCGCGCGTGGATTACGTTACGCGCATTAATGGCGGCCGGGGCGCAGTTCGTGAAGTCTGTGATTTGTTGTTGCTGGCGCAGGGCAAGCTGGATGAGGCCAAAGGGCAATCGATATGAGTAAAACCAGACGTTGGGTCATCATTCTGCTGGCGCTGGCCGCACTGGTCCTGATTGGGATCAACCTGACTGCTCAGGATGATGCGAATCCGGTCGCCACCAACAATGCCGACCCGACTTACAAAAGCCAACATACAGATACGGTGGTTTATAGCCCGGAAGGGGCGCTTAACTACCGGCTTATCGCGCAGAACGTGGAATACTTTTCTGCTGAAGGTGTGAGTTGGTTCGCGCAGCCCGTACTGACAACATTCGACGAGAATAAGGTTCCAACCTGGTCGATAAAGTCAGACAAAGCGAAGCTGACCGATGACAAAATGCTTTATCTTTATGGACATGTTGAAGTCAATGCGCTGACGGCGGACGCCCAGCTGCGAAAAATCACCACGGATAACGCCCAGATTAATCTGGTAACGCAGGATGTTACCTCGAATGATCAGGTCACGTTGTACGGTACAACATTTAATTCCACCGGCCTGAAAATGCGCGGCAATTTACGCAGCAAAAACGCCGAGCTGATTGAAAAGGTTAGAAGCTCCTATGAAATTCAAAACAAACAAACGCAGCCTTAATCTTGTATTGGCCACCACGCTTTTGGCCGCCGCGCTTCCGGCGCTCGCCGTGACCGGGGATACCGATCAACCTATCCATATCGACTCCGATCAGCAGTCGCTGGATATGCAGGGTAATGTCGTGACTTTCACCGGCAACGTCGTGGTAACCCAGGGGACGATTAAAATTAATGCCGACAAAGTGGTCGTTACCCGTCCGGGTGGTCAGCAAGGTAAAGAGATCATTGACGGTTACGGCAACCCGGCGACGTTTTACCAAATGCAGGACAATGGCAAACCCGTTAAGGGCCACTCCTCGCAGATGCATTACGAACTGGAAAAAGATTTCGTTGTGCTGACCGGTAACGCCTATCTGGAACAGCTGGATAGCAATATCACTGGTGACAAAATCACCTATCTGGTGAAAGAGCAGAAAATGCAGGCGTTCAGCGACAAAGGCAAACGCGTGACCACCGTTCTGGTTCCGTCGCAGTTACAGGATAAGAGCAACAAACAAACCCCGGCTCCGGCGCAAAAAAAGAGTAACTAATTCGTTATGGCAACATTAACTGCAAAGAATCTCGCCAAGGCTTATAAAGGCCGCCGCGTAGTTGAGGATGTCAGTCTGACCGTCAACTCTGGCGAAATCGTCGGGCTGCTTGGCCCTAACGGCGCAGGGAAAACCACCACCTTTTATATGGTGGTGGGCATTGTGTCGCGTGACGCGGGTAACATCATTATTGATGATGAAGATATCAGTCTGCTGCCGCTGCATGCGCGTGCGCGCCGCGGTATTGGTTACCTGCCGCAGGAAGCCTCGATTTTTCGCCGCCTGAGCGTCTACGACAACCTGATGGCCGTCCTCCAAATCCGCGATGACCTGACCTCAGAGCAACGCGAAGATCGCGCCAATGAGTTGATGGAAGAGTTTCACATCGAACATCTGCGCGACAATATGGGTCAATCGCTCTCCGGCGGTGAACGTCGCCGTGTGGAAATTGCCCGCGCGCTGGCGGCGAATCCGAAATTTATCCTGCTGGATGAACCGTTTGCCGGCGTTGACCCAATCTCGGTTATCGATATTAAACGTATTATTGAGCACCTGCGTGACAGCGGCCTGGGCGTGCTGATTACTGACCATAATGTTCGTGAAACGCTGGCTGTGTGTGAGCGTGCTTATATCGTCAGTCAGGGGCATCTCATTGCGCATGGAACACCGCAGCAAATCCTTGAAGACGAACACGTTAAGCGCGTGTATCTTGGGGAAGACTTCAGACTCTGATAGGGTAGGGTTTATTGACGTTTTTTGTCGGAGAGTGCTGCTCTGAATATGAAGCAAGGTTTGCAACTAAGGCTCAGCCAACAGCTAGCCATGACGCCACAACTGCAACAGGCCATCCGTCTGCTGCAGTTGTCCACGTTGGAACTTCAGCAGGAACTTCAGCAAGCGCTGGAGAGTAACCCATTGCTGGAACAAACTGACCTTCATGAGGAAGTCGATAGCCAGCAGGTTCAGGAAAATGACGGTCTGGATACCGTTGACGCTCTCGAACAAAAAGAGATGCCGGATGAGCTGCCGCTGGATGCCAGCTGGGATGAAATTTACACCGCAGGTACCCCTTCCGGCAGTAGCCACGACTACATCGACGACGAATTGCCTATCTATCAGGGCGAAACCACGCAGTCATTGCAGGATTATCTGATGTGGCAGGTAGGGCTGACCCCCTTCTCTGACACCGATCGTGCTATCGCAACCTCCATTGTTGATGCCGTTGACGAAACAGGTTATCTCACCGTTTCGCTGGAAGAAGTGCTGGAGAGCATGGGCAATGATGACGTGGGGCTTGATGAGGTCGAGGCGGTGCTTAAACGCATTCAGCGCTTCGATCCCGTTGGCGTTGCCGCGCGGGATCTGCGCGATTGCCTGCTGATCCAGCTCTCGCAATTCACCAAAGAGACACCGTGGTGCGAAGAAGCTCGGCTTATCATTAGCGATCATCTGGATCTGCTCGCCAACCATGATTTCCGCACCCTGATGCGCGTGACGCGGCTGAAAGAAGAGGTGCTGAAAGAGGCGGTAAATCTGATCCAGTCTCTGGATCCGCGCCCTGGCCAGTCGATCCAGACCAGCGAACCGGAATATGTGATTCCGGATGTTCTGGTACGTAAACATAACGGTCGCTGGACGGTGGAGCTGAACTCCGACAGCATTCCACGTCTGCAAATCAACCAGCATTATGCCTCGATGGGCGGCGGCGCACGTAACGATGCCGATAACCAGTTCATCCGCAGCAATTTGCAGGAAGCAAAGTGGTTGATCAAAAGCCTCGAGAGCCGCAACGATACGCTGTTGCGCGTTAGCCGCTGCATTGTTGAGCAGCAGCAAGCCTTCTTTGAACAAGGCGAAGAATTTATGAAACCGATGGTGCTGGCCGATATCGCCCAGGCCGTCGAGATGCACGAGTCGACGATTTCTCGTGTAACGACCCAGAAGTACCTGCACAGTCCTCGCGGCATTTTCGAGCTGAAGTATTTCTTCTCCAGCCACGTCAATACCGAAGGTGGTGGCGAAGCCTCCTCTACCGCTATTCGCGCGCTGGTGAAGAAATTGATCGCCGCAGAAAACCCTGCAAAACCGCTGAGCGACAGTAAGCTGACGACCCTGCTTTCCGATCAGGGAATTATGGTGGCGCGGCGTACCGTTGCGAAGTATCGAGAATCTTTATCCATTCCGCCGTCGAATCAGCGTAAACAGCTGGTTTGACCCAACCGATAAGGAAGACACTATGCAGCTTAACATCACAGGACAAAACGTCGAGATCACTGATGCTCTGCGTGAATTTGTGACCAATAAATTCGCCAAGCTTGAACAGTATTTCGAAAGGATTAATCAGGTCTATATTGTGTTGAAAGTGGAGAAAGTGACTCACACCTCGGATGCGACGCTCCATGTCAATGGCGGCGAGTTGCATGCCAGCGCGGAAGGGCAGGATATGTACGCTGCTATCGACGGTTTGATAGATAAACTGGCGCGGCAGCTCACGAAGCATAAAGATAAACTGAAACAGCACTAATTGTCCGAGCGTCCGTCTGGCGCGTTGCACCCTACCGTAACCCGGTAGGGTGACTGGCTCTGGCGTCGCTCAGGTGAAATTATGATGAATAACGATTCCGCTCTTCAATTGAGCAATGTCCTTAACCAGGAATGTACCCGTAGCGGCGTTCACTGCCAGAGTAAAAAACGCGCTCTGGAAATCATCAGTGAACTGGCGGCAAAACAGTTAGGCTTACCGCCACAAGTCGTCTTTGAAGCGATCCTTACGCGCGAGAAAATGGGCAGCACCGGCATTGGAAACGGTATCGCCATTCCGCACGGTAAGCTTGAAGAAGACACGCTTCGCGCCGTTGGCGTTTTTGTGCAACTCGAAACGCCCATTGCCTTCGACGCTATCGATAATCAGCCTGTCGATCTGCTGTTTGCCCTGTTGGTGCCAGCGGATCAAACCAAAACGCATCTGCATACGCTCTCGCTGGTCGCCAAAAGGCTGGCGGACAAAACTATCTGTCGGCGCCTGCGCAGCGCGCAAAGTGATGAAGAGCTGTATCAAATCATCACGCAGACGGAAGGTGAAAGCGACGATGCGTAACGGGAAGGAAACCTTTTTATCAGTTGTACTGAGGAGAAATGGTTCATGGTCCTGATGATCGTCAGTGGTCGTTCGGGTTCAGGGAAATCCGTCGCTCTGCGCGCCCTGGAAGATATGGGTTTTTATTGCGTCGACAACCTGCCGGTCGTGCTACTGCCGGAACTGGCGCAGACGCTTGCAGAGCGTCAGACTTCCGCTGCCGTCAGTATCGATGTGCGAAATATGCCGGAGTCACCGGAAGTTTTTGAACAGGCGATGAGCAATCTGCCGGATGCCTTTTCACCGCAATTATTGTTTCTCGATGCCGATCGCAACACGCTGATCCGCCGTTACAGTGATACGCGTCGTCTGCATCCGCTCTCCAGCAAAAATCTGTCGCTTGAAAGCGCGATTGACGAAGAGAGCAACTTACTGGAACCGCTGCGTTCACGAGCGGATCTGATTGTCGACACCTCGGAAATGTCGGTGCATGAGCTGGCAGAAATGCTGCGTACGCGCCTGTTAGGTAAGCGTGAACGCGAGCTGACCATGGTTTTTGAATCCTTCGGTTTCAAGCACGGTATTCCTATCGATGCGGATTACGTGTTTGACGTGCGTTTCCTGCCGAACCCGCACTGGGATCCTAAATTGCGCCCGATGACTGGTCTCGACAAACCCGTCGCGGCGTTCCTCGACAGACATACGGAAGTGCACAATTTTATCTACCAGACGCGCAGTTATCTCGAGTTGTGGCTACCGATGCTGGAGACCAACAACCGTAGTTATCTGACCGTGGCCATCGGTTGTACCGGTGGTAAACACCGCTCCGTCTATGTCGCCGAACAACTGGCGGATTATTTCCGCTCGCGCGGTAAGAACGTTCAATCCCGTCACCGTACGCTGGAAAAACGCAAAACATGACCGTAAAACAAACCGTTGAGATCACCAATAAGCTGGGAATGCATGCGCGCCCGGCCATGAAACTGTTTGAACTGGTACAGGGCTTCGATGCGGAAGTGCTGCTGCGCAATGATGAAGGCACCGAAGCAGAAGCCAGCAGCGTGATTGCGCTGCTGATGCTGGATTCTGCGAAAGGCCGGCAAATTGAAGTGGAGGCCAGCGGCCCGCAGGAAGAAGAAGCGCTGGCGGCGGTGATTGCGCTGTTTAACGCCGGGTTTGATGAAGATTAATTCAGTACAGCTTATTGCGATCCAGGAACGCTTCCCCGCCTAACTGCCGCATCTGGCGCAGGATCCATGCCTGACGGCTACGTACATAGCCAGATGGCGCGGCGGCCTGAAAACGGATCGGGTTTGGCAATACGGCGGCCAGTAGCGCCGCTTCTGACATACTTAAGCGGCTCGCCGGTTTATGGAAATAGCGCTGTGATGCTTCCTCGACGCCAAATACGCCGTCCCCGAACTCAGCGATATTAAGGTAAACGGTCAGGATCCGCCGTTTGGTCCACACCGCTTCCATCCCAAGCGTCAGGCCGGCTTCCAGCCCTTTACGCACCCAGCTTTTTCCATCCCATAGCAGCAGATTTTTTACCGTCTGCTGTGAGATCGTCGAGGCACCACGAATACGGTTCTCATGGCGCTCGTTATGCGAGAGCGCTTTCTCAATGGCGCTAAAATCCAGCCCCCAGTGTTCTGGAAAACGCTGATCTTCAGCGGCCACCACCGCCAGCGCCATCCACGGCGAAATATCATCCATACCGACCCAGTCGGAATGCGCGACATAGCCAAAGTCGCCGCTAAACCACGCGCCCAGCTGGCGTTCCACCATCACGGCGGAAAAAGGTACCGGCAGGAAACTGAACAGCACAATGCCGCCACCCCAGAAGAGTGCCAGTACGCATAAAACCCGCAGAGCAATGCGCTTTAAGGTGGCTTTCAGCGGGCCGCGAAACCACTTCCTCATTCGGCCAGTACCAGTACGCGCGCCACCAGCTTTTCGATACCGGAAGCGGCCTGCGCGATGTCCTCTGCCAGCATATACGCCGGCGTCGTCACCACTTTGTTCTCTTCATCCACGACAATATCGTCGACCGGGCAAGGCACATGCTCGGCCCCCATCTCTTCCAGCACTTCTGCGGTATCAATATCCGTACCGATCGTCAGACGTAGGGGAAAATCGAAGATTTTCGGCAACATTGCCGGTGCGATGCACATAAAACCGAGCGGTTTACCTGCTTCGTGCATCTCCAGCGCCAGTGTTTTAAGGCTGCTGTCAACGGTGCATTCACTGCCGAGGCTGGCAAAATTACTGAGGTTTTTCGCTGCGCCAAAACCACCCGGTACAATCAGCGCATCCAGATCATTTGCAGATGCCTGCGATAACGGCTGGACATTGCCACGGGCGATACGGGCGGATTCAATCAGTACATTACGGCGCTCAGCCAGCGTCTCACCCGTGAGATGGTTTACCACATCGCTTTGCCATTTATCGGGAGCGAAACAGACCGCCTGCGCACCATGACGGGCAATTGCTAACAGCGTAATCACCGCCTCATGAATCTCAGAACCGTCATACACACCTGCGCCGCTGAGAATCACGCCGATTTTTTTCATTTTGCTCATCCTTTATGCAACGTACTGACGATAATTAAAAATTTTGATAAGGGAGCCTTGCTTCACACATTTCACTGATTGATGTAACAAATCATTTAAGATTTGCTATCTTATGTGCGTGTGGTCGAATTTTTTCAGGCTACGCCCTTGCAAAAAATATAATTTATTACGGCGCAGCCACGATTTCCCTGGTGTTGGCGCAGTATTCGCGCACCCCGGTTAATCCGGGGTCATTTTTTTCCAGCGTCCGCCACCCAGGCTTTTAACACCGCCACATCATTGCGCCACTCCTGCTTCATCTCTTCCACCCAGTCGCCAACATTGTCCCACCAGGCAGGAAGATCGGGAGACTGAATCTGCTGGCCAAGCTGTTGAAGATGGCGCAGCCCGACAGAACCTGCGGCGCCTTTAATTTTATGGCCCTCTTCCACAATCCCTTTTTGGTCGCGCGCGGTCAGGTTTGACTCGAGCACGCTCAAATAACCCGGCATCATTTTTTCAAACACATCCAGCCCGTCGGTAATCAATTTCGGCCCGACCAGCTCGATATACTGCTCAAGCATGGCGGTATCAAGCAGCGTTTGTACTTTACTGTTGTCCATGGCTGTCACAGGTTCCTCCTCACTTTCACTCGCATCCCAGAACTTTTTAATCATGGCAGTTAATGCCGGGACTGCCAGCGGTTTGCTTAATACATCATCCATGCCCGCATCAAGGTATTCCTGTTTGTCTTTCAGCACGTTGGCGGTAAGCGCCACCAGCGGCGGTAAATCCTCACGCGCGTAACGGCGGGTCAACTCTCGCGAAATATCCAGCCCGGTCATATCCGGCAACTGAATGTCCAGCAACACTAAATCGTATTCACCCGGCGTGAACATCTCCAGCGCGGCAGTACCGGTCATGGCGACATCCACGCTGCTGCCCAGTTTTTCCAGCACCGAGCGTGCGACGATCACGTTCAGCTCGATATCTTCTACCAGCAGCACATGTAACGCCGGAAGCGGCATGTCATCATCTTCAAACGCGTCTTCAACTTCTTCCGCTACCGCCGGAGCGTGAATGGTCAAGGTAAATATCGAACCCGCCCCTGGCTCACTGCTGACGGTTATGTCGCCGCCCATGTTCTTCGCCAGACGGCGCGAAACGGCCAGACCTATACCGGTTCCCGTCGCCGGTTTACCGCCGTGGCTGTCTTTCACCTGGTAATACATGGCGAAAATTTTATCCTGCTCATCGCGGGGAATACCGATCCCGGAATCCTGCACTTCAAAGTGCAGCATATCGCCTTCGTCATAACGCACACGCACCACGACCTGCCCTTCACGGGTAAATTTAACGGCGTTGCTGATAAGGTTCCAAAGGATCTGGCGCAAACGCGTACCGTCCGTAACCACCTGATGTGGCAGCGGTAACGTTGGATCAAGAACAAAGCGCAACCCTTTCTGGTGCGCCTGCAGAGCCGAGAGGTTTTCCAGATCCGCCAGGAAGCTGGTGAAATCAAGCGGTTGGTTATCCAGCTGGACTTTACGCCGCTCCATCTTATCCATGTCGATAATATCGTTGAAAATATTGCCGAGCGTTACGGCGGAAACATGGATCGTCTTCAGGTATTTTTCCTGCTCTTGCGTCAAATCGGTATCCAGCAGAATACGGCTTAATCCAACAATGCCATTCAGCGGCGTACGCAGCTCGTGGCTGATGGTGGAAATAAAGGTGGTCTTATCCCGGCTGGCGCGCTCAAGCGCGTCCTGGTAGCGTTTACGCTCAGTGATATCGCGACCAAAGCCCATCAGCCCGTGGCGTTTACCGACGCGATCGTAATAAGGGACTTTGCGGATCTCGAAACAGGCTTTGCGGCCGTCCGGGTAATCCAGCCACTGTTCGTAGGTTAAAGAGACGTTGTGACGAAAAACTTTTTCATCGGTCTCAATCACTTTTTCCGCTGCTTCCGGTGAATAGACATCCTGCGGCTTGAGGTGAATAAGCTGCTTCTCGCTCTTACCGGTCAGCAACTCCATCGCCCGGTTACAGCCGGAGAATTCTTTATCTTCGTTGCGATAGAACACCAGATCCGGCGAAGCGTCGAGGAAGGAACGCAGAAAAGAGGATTGCTGCTCAAGCTGAATTTGCGTCTGCTCGCGCTCCTGCATCTCTATTTTTAGCTGTTCAAAGGTTTCCTGGCGCTCGGCTTCCGCTTTCTCGCGGTCGCTGATCTCCTGGTTAAGCTTGGCAATATTGTCTTTCAACTGCACATTGAGTTTCAGGTCGCGATCGCGCATCTCTTCCAGTTTTTCAACCAGCCGCGATAACCGCTGGCGCGACTCTTCGAGCTGCTCAACCACCACCGACAGGAAATAAACCGCCCATGGCGTGATCAGCAAGCCAAAAAAGATGGAGCGGATAACATCAATGCTTTCCACTTTCCCCTGCAACACCATGGTAACGGCCATCTGCACCACGATTGCCAGCACCACTAGCGCCAAAGCAAGCAGCATGGAAAAACGCACCAGACCCAGCTTCATCATCAGGTCGACGTAATATTGCGCCAGTAAACGGATTTGCTTCATAGAGATTTCCTCGAACAATTCCGCTCAATAATACTCAATTCTGAGCAACGCGTTGAAGCTTGTGCAAAAAATGCAGGGATGATTAGCGTTTCGTGATGAGATCAGACGGGTAATTGCCAGCAACGCCCCAGCGCAGAACCTTGCCCGCCCTGCTCTTTCAGGTAGCGATCCAGCTCGACCATTCCCGTCCAGCGGTTTTCACACCACAGCGGGGCAAGCAGCGTCGGGCGACGTGCGCTGGCGGAGACACGGTGAAAAATCACCTCCGGCGGCGTATGGCGAATCATTTCGCCAGCGATGACGGTGAACTCTTCCAGCCCGATTCCATTCAGGCGCCCCGCTTCCCAGGCCTTCGCCATAGTGCTGCCTTTCACGATATGTAAAGGATGTAACTTGATGCCGTCGACACCGGTTTCTACAACGCGCTGTATCGTCTCCAGGCACTCTACGTGGCGCTCGCCGGGTAATCCGACGATAAGATGAGCGCAGACTTTCAGGCCGCGCTCACGGGCTTGCTGCGTCGTGTGTTGATAACAGGCGAAGTCGTGCCCGCGATTGATACGATGCAGCGTTTTATCATGCGCAGTCTGCAAACCCAGCTCCAGCCACACTTCATAACCCTGCTCACGGTATTCGCACAGCAAATCCAGCACAGCCTCCGGTACGCAATCCGGGCGTGTTCCCACACACAAGCCAACAATATTCGCCTGACTGACTGCTTGCTGGTACATCGAGCGCAGCACCTGCACTTCTGCCCAGGTACTGGTGTACGCCTGGAAATAGGCGAGATAGCGCCGGGCGCGGTTCACCAACTGTGCCTGGTGAGCAAGTTGTGCGGCAATGGATTGATGCTGCTGCGCTTCGTCAGCAAAAGAGGCGACATTACAGAAAGTGCAACCGCCGCGACCAATGGTGCCATCACGGTTAGGGCAGCTAAATCCGCCATGCAATGTCAGTTTATGGACTTTTTCGCCATAGCGGCGGGCAAGATCCCCACCAAACATATTGACTAATTTCTGTAACTGCATAATCTGAAAGGCCGCCCAAATAAAAGGGCGTAGCCTGCCACTTTTAGCTTTCGTCGGCGATGACCTGGATCAATCGCCCTGGAAGGCTTTTATTCATTGCATAATCAGTCAATATAATCGCAATTTCATGCACCCTAAAGACGATTACTTTTCCTTATGTCGCTGCGTTATTTTGCAGAAATACTATCACGCGTGAAAAACAGTGCGTTCATGCGACTCTGACGCACATAGCAGAATAAAAATCTGCCAATAAAACCCCACTCAGAATAGAACATCAGAAACAGCGCTTTTAGATAGTGAGTCAGATCACACTATGCTGCCGCCTGGTAACGCGTTCATTGAATGTAAAAATCCTTAAATAACCATAAATATCAATAACATAAATATGTTTTAGCACATTTTTGTATAAATAAGCTCGGCATTTGACCTGTGTACGGATTCCCGATAACTTGGGAATCCGCTGGAAGCTTTCTGGATGAGCAGTCTGCTCATCATATTTATGCAGTAATTGAGATTCCCTCTTAAGCAAGTCCTCAACACTTGTGTATCGATGCGAAAAGGAAATTAAAGAGGGCGACATGCGAGGCAATTGCCCCGTCGCCATGCTCTTTTTGTGCCTGTGCGTAACGTTCTGGAGGGGCTCTCGTAGAGCCTGGGGAGGTTCACTGATATGTTGTACGATAAATCTCTTGAGAGAGATAACTGTGGTTTCGGCCTGATCGCCCACATAGAAGGCGAACCTAGCCACAAGGTAGTGCGTACCGCTATTCACGCACTGGCCCGAATGCAGCACCGCGGCGCGATTCTCGCCGATGGCAAAACCGGTGACGGTTGTGGCCTGCTGCTGCAAAAACCCGATCGTTTTTTCCGTATCGTTGCGGAAGAACGCGGCTGGCGCTTAGCTAAAAACTACGCCGTTGGTATGCTGTTCCTGAATCAGGATGCCGAAAAAGCCAACGCGTCGCGCCGTATTGTAGAAGAAGAACTTCAACGCGAAACCCTGTCGATTGTCGGCTGGCGCGATGTGCCAACCAACGAAGGGGTGCTCGGTGAAATCGCCCTCTCCTCGCTGCCTCGTATTGAGCAAATTTTTGTTAACGCCCCTGCGGGCTGGCGTCCGCGCGATATGGAGCGCCGCCTGTTTATCGCCCGTCGCCGCATCGAAAAGCGCCTGCAGGAAGATAAAGAGTTCTACGTATGTAGCCTCTCGAATCTGGTGAACATCTATAAAGGTCTGTGTATGCCGGCGGATCTGCCGCGCTTCTACCTGGACCTGGCGGATCTGCGTCTGGAATCGGCCATTTGCCTGTTCCACCAACGCTTCTCCACCAACACCGTACCGCGCTGGCCGCTGGCGCAGCCGTTCCGCTACCTGGCGCACAACGGTGAAATCAACACCATTACCGGTAACCGCCAGTGGGCGCGTGCGCGTACTTACAAATTCCAGACGCCGCTGATCCCGGATCTGCATGACGCCGCGCCATTCGTCAACGAAACCGGCTCCGACTCCAGTTCCATGGATAACATGCTTGAACTGCTGCTGGCGGGCGGGATGGATATTGTGCGCGCCATGCGTTTGCTGGTGCCGCCAGCATGGCAGAACAACCCGGAGATGGATCCGGATCTGCGCAGCTTCTTTGACTTTAACTCCATGCATATGGAGCCGTGGGACGGCCCGGCGGGCATCGTGATGTCCGATGGTCGTTTCGCCGCCTGTAACCTCGACCGTAACGGCCTGCGCCCGGCGCGCTACGTCATCACCAAAGACAAGCTGATCACCTGCGCCTCTGAAGTGGGGATTTGGGATTACCAGCCGGACGAAGTGGTCGAAAAAGGCCGCGTTGGCCCTGGCGAGCTGATGGTTATTGATACCCGCGGCGGACGCATTCTGCACTCCGCTGAAACCGATGACGATCTGAAAAGCCGCCACCCGTACAAAGAGTGGATGGAGAAAAACGTCCGCCGTCTGGTGCCGTTCGAAGACCTGCCGGATGAAGAAGTCGGCATGCGCGAAATGGACGACGACCTGCTGACAAGCTACCAGAAACAGTTTAATTACAGCTTCGAAGAGCTCGATTCAGTAATTCGTGTGCTGGGCGAAAACGGCCAGGAAGCGGTCGGCTCAATGGGCGATGACACGCCATTTGCCGTGCTTTCCAGCCAGCCGCGCATCATTTATGACTACTTCCGCCAGCAGTTCGCGCAGGTCACCAACCCGCCTATCGATCCGCTGCGTGAAGCGCACGTGATGTCGCTGGCGACCAGCATTGGCCGCGAGATGAACGTCTTCTGCGAAGCGGAAGGCCAGGCACACCGTTTGAGCTTTAAATCGCCGATCCTGCTGTTCTCTGATTTCAAACAGCTGACGACGATGAAAGAGGAACACTATCGCGCTGATACGCTCGATATCACCTTCGACGTCACCGAAACCACGCTGGAAGAGACCATTAAAGCGCTGTGCGATAAAGCTGAGCAGATGGTGCGTAACGGCACGGTTCTGCTGGTGCTCTCTGACCGTAATATCGCCAAAAACCGTCTGCCAGTTCCGGCACCGATGGCCGTTGGCGCGATTCAGACCCGCCTGGTTGATAAGAGCCTGCGCTGCGACGCCAACATTATTGTTGAAACCGCAAGCGCCCGTGATCCGCACCACTTCGCGGTGCTGCTGGGCTTCGGCGCGACGGCAATCTACCCGTACCTGGCATATGAGACGCTGGCGAAACTGGTGGACAGTAAAGCCATCGAAAAAGATTACCGCACGGTGATGCTGAACTACCGTAACGGCATCAACAAAGGGCTGTACAAGATCATGTCCAAAATGGGCATTTCGACTATCGCCTCTTACCGCTGTTCGAAACTGTTTGAAGCCGTCGGCCTGCACGATGATGTTTCCGGGCTGTGCTTCCAGGGCGTGGTCAGCCGTATCGGCGGCGCCGGTTTTGCTGACTTCCAGCAGGATCTGCTGAACCTTTCCAAACGCGCATGGCTGGCACGTAAGCCGCTGGAGCAAGGTGGTTTGCTGAAGTATGTTCACGGCGGCGAGTACCATGCGTACAACCCGGATGTGGTGCGCACGCTGCAACAGGCGGTACAGAGCGGCGAATACAGCGATTACCAGCAATACGCGAAGCTGGTGAATGAGCGCCCGGCGGCAACGCTGCGCGATCTGCTGGCGATTACGCCGAATGGCGAAGCGGTGAGCCTGAAAGATGTTGAACCGGCGACGGAGCTGTTTAAACGCTTCGATACCGCAGCGATGTCCATCGGCGCCCTGAGCCCGGAAGCGCACGAAGCACTGGCGGAAGCGATGAACAGCCTCGGCGGGTTCTCTAACTCCGGCGAAGGCGGCGAAGATCCGGCGCGCTACGGCACCAATAAAGTGTCACGCATCAAACAGGTGGCCTCTGGTCGTTTCGGCGTTACGCCTGCGTACCTGGTCAACGCGGATGTTATTCAGATCAAAGTGGCTCAGGGGGCAAAACCGGGCGAAGGCGGTCAGTTACCGGGTGATAAAGTCACGCCGTATATCGCTAAACTGCGCTACTCCGTGCCTGGCGTTACGCTGATCTCTCCGCCGCCGCACCACGATATTTACTCTATCGAGGATCTGGCGCAGCTGATTTTCGATCTGAAACAGGTCAACCCGAAAGCGATGATTTCCGTCAAACTGGTTTCCGAACCGGGCGTTGGCACCATCGCGACCGGCGTGGCGAAAGCCTACGCTGACCTTATCACTATCGCCGGTTATGACGGTGGTACCGGTGCAAGCCCGCTCTCTTCGGTGAAATATGCCGGTTGTCCGTGGGAGCTTGGCCTGGTAGAAACCCAGCAGGCGCTGGTGGCTAATGGCTTGCGTCATAAGATCCGTTTGCAGGTGGATGGCGGTCTGAAAACCGGCCAGGACATCATTAAAGCGGCGATTCTGGGTGCGGAAAGTTTTGGTTTTGGTACCGGCCCGATGGTGGCGCTGGGCTGTAAATATCTGCGAATTTGTCACCTGAACAACTGCGCGACCGGTGTGGCTACCCAGGATGAGAAGCTGCGTAAAAACCATTATCACGGTCTGCCGTTCAAAGTGACCAACTACTTTGAATTTATCGCCCGTGAAACCCGTGAGCTGATGGCGCAACTGGGCGTTAAACGTCTGGTGGACTTGATTGGCCGTACCGATCTGCTCAAAGAGCTGGATGGCTTCACTGCCAAACAGCAAAAACTCGATCTGTCGAAACTGCTGGAAACAGCGGAGCCGCATCCGGGCAAAGCGCTCTACTGCACCGAAAACAACCCGCCGTTTGATAATGGCGTGCTGAACGCGCAGTTGCTGCAACAGGCGAAACCGTTTGTCGATGAGAAGCAGAGCAAAACCTTCTGGTTCGATATTCGCAACACCGATCGTTCCGTCGGCGCGCTGCTGTCGGGTTATATCGCGCAAACACATGGCGACCAGGGGCTGGCGGCAGATCCGATCAAAGCGCACTTTAGCGGTACCGCAGGCCAGAGCTTCGGCGTGTGGAACGCAGGCGGCGTGGAACTCTATCTGACTGGCGACGCTAACGACTACGTGGGCAAAGGTATGGCTGGCGGCTTGCTGGCGGTACGTCCACCGGTTGGTTCTGCCTTCCGCAGCCACGAAGCGAGCATTATTGGTAACACCTGCCTGTATGGCGCAACCGGCGGTCGTCTGTACGCCGCAGGCCGTGCGGGTGAGCGTTTCGCGGTACGTAACTCTGGCGCTATCACCGTGGTGGAAGGTATCGGCGATAACGGCTGTGAATACATGACCGGCGGTATCGTCTGCGTATTGGGTCGAACCGGTGTTAACTTTGGTGCGGGAATGACGGGCGGCTTCGCCTATGTGCTGGATGAAGATGGTGAATTCCGTAAACGTGTGAACCCGGAGCTGGTGGAAGTGCTGAGCGTCGATGACCTCGCCATCCACGAAGAGCACCTGCGCGGTCTTATCACCGAGCATGTGCAGCATACCGGTTCGCAGCGCGGCGAAGAGATCCTGGCGAACTGGCCAGCCTTCTCCAGCAAATTCGCGCTGGTTAAGCCGAAGTCCAGCGATGTGAAAGCACTGTTGGGTCACCGTAGTCGTAGCGCAGCAGAGCTGCGTGTGCAGGCGCAGTAAGGGGTAGCAATGAGTCAGAACGTATACCAGTTTATCGACTTGCAGCGCGTTGATCCGCCGAAGAAAGCGCTGAAGATCCGTAAAATTGAATTTGTTGAAATCTATGAGCCGTTTTCAGAAGGCCAGGCCAAAGCACAGGCAGATCGCTGCCTCTCCTGCGGCAACCCTTACTGTGAGTGGAAATGTCCGGTCCATAACTACATCCCGAACTGGCTGAAGCTGGCAAATGAGGGGCGTATTTTTGAAGCGGCTGAACTGTCGCATCAGACCAACACCTTGCCGGAAGTGTGCGGCCGCGTTTGCCCGCAAGACAGGTTGTGTGAAGGTTCCTGTACGCTGAACGACGAGTTTGGCGCGGTGACCATCGGCAACATTGAACGCTATATCAATGATAAAGCGTTCGAAATGGGCTGGCGTCCGGATTTGACCGGCGTGAAACAGACCGATAAACGTGTGGCGATAATTGGTGCAGGTCCGGCAGGTCTGGCCTGTGCCGATGTACTGACCCGCAACGGCGTGAAAGCGGTGGTGTTCGATCGTCACCCGGAGATCGGCGGCCTGCTGACCTTTGGTATTCCGGCCTTTAAGCTGGAAAAAGAGGTAATGACACGCCGTCGTGAAATTTTCACCGGTATGGGTATTGAGTTCAAACTCAATACCGAAGTGGGTCGCGACGTACAGATTGACGAGTTGCTGAAAGAGTACGATGCGGTGTTTCTTGGCGTCGGGACTTATCAGTCGATGCGCGGCGGGCTGGAAAATGAAGACGCAAACGGCGTGTTTGACGCGCTGCCGTTCCTCATCGCTAACACCAAGCAGATTATGGGCTTCGGTGAAACGCCGGAAGAACCGTATGTCAGCATGGAAGGCAAACGTGTTGTGGTGCTTGGCGGTGGCGATACCGCAATGGACTGTGTGCGTACGTCAGTGCGCCAGGGCGCGACGCACGTTATCTGTGCCTATCGCCGTGACGAAGAGAACATGCCGGGGTCGAAACGCGAAGTGAAAAACGCGCGCGAAGAGGGCGTGGAGTTCCAGTTCAACGTGCAGCCGCTGGGCATTGAAATCAATGCCAACGGTAAAGTGTGCGGCGTGAAGATGGCACGCACGGAAATGGGCGCGCCGGATGCGAAAGGCCGTCGTCGTGCGGAAATTGTTGCCGGTTCTGAACATGTGGTTCCGGCCGACGCGGTTGTTATGGCGTTTGGTTTCCGCCCGCATAGCATGGAGTGGCTGGCGAAACACAGCGTTGAGCTGGATTCGCAGGGCCGCGTGATTGCGCCAGAGGGCAGCGAAAATGCGTTCCAGACCAGCAATCCAAAAATCTTTGCTGGCGGCGACATCGTGCGTGGCTCCGATTTGGTGGTAACGGCGATTGCCGAAGGCCGTAAGGCGGCGGACGGCATCCTGAACTACCTCGAAGTGTAATACCCATGTAGCGACCAAAAAGGAGGCTTCGGCCTCCTTTTTTATGCGCATATTAAACACAAAAAAAAGCAGAACCATCAGGTTCTGCTTTCCAGGTTACTTCACCACACGCAGCGATGGACGCCCACCGCGCGGCGGCGGATCGTCATCCGGGCTGTTATCGTGATCGTCTTCGTGATCGGGTTTATCACCGTCGATAACCGACATCACCGTCTCGCTTTCCTGCGCTGAAGTATGATCGTCATCGTTCAGGCTGACGACCTCTTCATCGTACGCGGCTTCCGGTTCAAACATCGTACCGGCGCCGTTTTCACGGGCATAAACCGCCAGCACGGCAGCCATTGGCACTTCAACCTGACGCGGCACGCCGCCGAAGCGCGCGTTGAAACGCACTTCGTCATTCGCCAGTTCCAGGTTGCCAACCGCACGCGGCGCAATGTTCAACACGATCTGCCCGTCACGCGCATACTCCATCGGCACGCGTACGCCCGGCAACGTCACATCAACAACCAGATGCGGCGTAAGCTGGTTATCCAGCAGCCATTCGTAGAAGGCCCGCAGTAAATACGGACGGCGTGGAGACAGTTGTGACAAATCCATGCAGTTAACCCCGGCCCAGGCGCATTTCGCGCTCGGCTTCTGTCAGAGAGGCAAGGAAGGAATCACGCTCGAAAACGCGTGTCATATACCCTTTCAGCTCTTTCGCACCGGCACCACTCAGTTCGATACCCAGTACCGGCAGACGCCACAGCAGCGGTGCGAGGTAGCAGTCAACCAGGCTGAACTCGTCGTTCAGGAAGTACGGTTTCTGGGTGAACAGCGGGCCAATCGCCAGCAGCTCTTCACGCAGCTGTTTACGCGCCGCGTCCGCCTGTGCGCCACTGCTGTTCTGGATGGTATTCATCAGCGAATACCAGTCTTTCTCAATACGGTGCATGTACAGACGGCTCTCACCGCGCGCCACCGGGTAAACCGGCATTAACGGCGGGTGCGGGAAACGCTCGTCCAGATATTCCATAATGATGCGTGATTCCCACAGGGTGAGTTCACGATCTACAAGTGTCGGTACGCTTTGATTCGGGTTGAGGTCAATCAGATCCTGAGGAGGATTATCCTTTTCCACGTGCTCAATTTCGAAGCTGACACCTTTTTCGGCCAGCACGATACGGACCTGATGGCTATAGATGTCCACAGGACCAGAAAACAGCGTCATTACCGAACGTTTGTTGGCTGCGACAGCCATGAAAACCTCCAGGTATATATTCAGAATTTACTGCTACCGGACTTAATCGACCGGTCAGATGTTGAGTTAACTACCCGCGCGTACTGTCACTCTCGTTATAAGGCAAACAAAAAATGAACAATCCCAGCCATTTGGGCAGAAAATTGGATGATAGTTTACCAGATTTTGCGGGCTTTGTGGTGAGGGGATTCTGGAAATGCTGAAAAAGAAGAGATAATCAATGGATTGCTGTGGATAACACGATCTTTATCCATAAAAAAACCCGGCTCGCACCGGGTTTTTTCGCCAATCGTTCTGCCGAAGCAGAAACCAATTAACGTTTGGAGAACTGCGGACGACGACGTGCTTTGCGCAGACCGACTTTTTTACGTTCAACCTGACGCGCGTCACGAGTGACGAAGCCAGCTTTACGCAGTTCGGAACGCAGGGACTCGTCGTACTCCATCAGAGCGCGGGTGATACCGTGACGGATCGCACCAGCCTGACCGGAGATACCACCACCTTTAACGGTGATGTACAGGTCCAATTTTTCAACCATGTCGACCAGTTCCAGCGGCTGACGAACTACCATGCGGGCAGTTTCACGACCGAAGTACTGTTCCAGCGAACGCTGGTTGATTACGATTTTACCGTTGCCCGGTTTGATAAACACGCGAGCGGCGGAGCTTTTGCGGCGACCAGTGCCGTAGTATTGATTTTCAGCCATTGCCTATAATCCCGATTAGATGTCAAGAACTTGCGGTTGCTGTGCCGCGTGGTTGTGCTCGTTGCCAGCGTAAACTTTCAGTTTACGGTACATAGCACGACCCAGCGGGCCTTTTGGCAGCATGCCTTTAACCGCGATTTCAATCACACGCTCAGGACGGCGAGCAATCATCTCTTCAAAGGTCGCTTCTTTGATACCACCGATGTGGCCGGTGTGGTGGTAATACATTTTGTCTTCGCGCTTGTTGCCGGTTACAGCAACTTTTTCTGCGTTCAGAACGATGATGTAATCACCCGTATCAACGTGCGGAGTGTATTCCGCTTTATGCTTACCGCGCAGGCGACGAGCCAGTTCGGAAGCCAGACGGCCCAGAGTTTTACCGGTCGCGTCAACAACATACCAGTCGCGTTTTACGGTTTCTGGTTTAGCTGTAAAAGTTTTCATTAAAAGCTTACCCAAATAATTAGTTACACGTTGGTGAACACCCAAACGTTTAGTCAGTTGAGGTTCACACGACATTGTCCAGCAAACCTACCCCTTCGAATAGCCTATGCCGGCGCAGAGAAAGTTTCGGGAAAAAAACCTTCTTGTAACGTGGGGTCGCAGGATTATAGAGAAGTCGGGGTCAAAGATCGACCCCTTTTCGTGATTTGACGCAGGTTTTGTCGCCCTCTGGCAATAAAAGAAGGCAAGGCCGCATCAGGGCATATGTGCGCGTTTCAGATATTCTTCGCTCTGCATCTCTTGCAAGCGAGATAAACAGCGCTGGAATTCAAACTTCAGCCGCTCACCCTGATAGATGTCATGCAACGCTGCCGCTGCGCTCACCACCAGCTTCACGTGACGCTCGTAGAACTCATCCACCAGCGCGATAAACCGCCGCGCTTCGCTCTCCATCAGCGGCGTCATCACCGGCACATCAAACAACATCACCGTATGAAAGAGCCGTGAAAGCGCAATGTAGTCATGCTGGCTGCGGGCATCCACGCAGAGGGTTGAAAACGACACCGCCAGCGTCTGGTTTTCCATACCCAGCGTTGGCAATGGCCGATGATTAATCTCCAGTTCCGGCGCGTTTTGTCGTGCCGCGCCCGCCAACGCCAGCCACAATTTGTCCATCTGCTGAGCGGTACTGGCATCTAACGGCGTTAACCACAGGTGCGCCTGCGTTAGTGTACGCAGCCGGTAGTCCACACCCGCGTCGACATTCATGACGTCGCAAAACTGCTTAATAGCGTCAATCGCAGGTAAAAACCGCGCCCGCTGCAAACCGTTACGGTACAGTTCATCCGGCGGAATGTTCGATGTCGCCACCAGCGTGATACCACGTGCGAACAGCGCTTTCATCAGCCCACCAAGCAGCATGGCGTCCGTGATATCCGAGACAAAAAACTCGTCAAAGCACAGCACATCGGTTTCGGCTTTAAAGCGGTCGGCCACGATTTCCAGCGGATCGCTTTGCCCCTGTAGCGAGGTCAGTTCTTCATGGACGCGCAGCATAAAGCGGTGAAAGTGCAGACGCTGTTTACGCTCGCCGGGCAGACTTTGATAGAACATGTCCATCAGCCAGGTTTTTCCCCGCCCGACGCCGCCCCACATATAGAGACCACGTACAGGTGCGGCTTCTTTAGGCTCACGTTTGCCGAGCAGCTTGCTAAATTTCGCCATCAAGCCACCACCTTGCGGCGCGGCGGGTTCGCTGCGGCTAATTAATGCCTGGTAAATGACATCCAGCCGTGAGACGGCTTCTTTTTGCACATCATCCGGTTGATGGCTACCCTCGTTCAGGGCATTTAAATATCGCGATGTTGGGGAAAGGCTCTGCATGGTGTTGTTGTTATTCCTTGAAAATCGATCCGCCCCCACAGGGTTGACGAAAAAAAGGCCGTTCTACACTACGCGATGCTGCGTCAGGATTCCACTTCTGCACGATTAGCGGTTATAGTGGCACAATCAGGCGCAGGCAGGAGCTTGCAGCCCACACCCTACGGAATCAAAAAACAACGGGAGAAGTTCATGACCTGGGAATATGCGCTAATTGGGTTGGTTGTCGGCATTATTATTGGTGCCGTGGGTATGCGTTTCGGAAACCGCAAATTGCGCCAACAGCAGGCCTTGCAGTATGAGCTGGAGAAAAACAAAGCGGAGCTCGAAGAGTATCGCGAAGAGCTGGTAAGCCATTTTGCCCGCAGCGCTGAACTGCTGGATAACATGGCGCACGACTACCGCCAGCTTTATCAGCATATGGCGAAAAGTTCGTCCAGCCTGCTGCCGGAAATGTCTGCGGAAGAGAACCCGTTCCGCAACCGTCTGGCTGAATCTGAAGCCAGCAACGATCAGGCACCGGTGCAGATCCCGCGTGACTATTCTGAAGGTGCTTCCGGCCTGCTGCGCGGCGGCGCCAGCCGTAAGTAATCGAACACATCATAAATATTTACGGGCGCGCTCCTTGCGCCCGTCCCTTCTTGCGCATCGCAGCTATTATTTAGTCATTCACCTCATTGTTACCCGGTTGAAATTTCAATAACATCAAACTGTTTTGGGGCGTCATTCCTTCCACTTCAGGTTACGAGAGCCAGCATCAATGAAGAAACAAACCCAGCTGTTGAGTGCATTTGCGTTAAGTGTCGGGTTAACTCTCTCGGCACCCTTTCAGACCCTTGCGGCAATGCCGTCACAAGTCCCTGGTCAGGGAGCGTTACCCAGCCTCGCGCCGGTGCTGGAAAAGGTTCTGCCAGCGGTTGTTAGCGTGCAGGTAGAAGGCACGGCGGTACAAGGTCAGAAAGTCCCTGAAGAACTGAAAAAATATTTCGGCGAAGAGATGCCGGATCAACCCCAGCAGCAGCCTCAGCCGTTTGAAGGTCTTGGCTCCGGGGTGATTATCGACGCCGCTAAAGGTTACGTGCTGACCAATAACCACGTGATTAACCAGGCACAAAAAATCAATGTGCAGTTGAATGACGGACGCGAATTCGAAGCCAAATTGATTGGCGGGGACGACCAGAGCGACATCGCGCTGCTGCAATTACAAAATGCGAGCAATCTGACGCAAATTGCCATCGCCGATTCCGATCAACTGCGCGTTGGCGACTTCGTTATTGCCGTCGGCAACCCCTTCGGCCTAGGGCAAACCGCCACATCCGGGATTGTCTCTGCGCTCGGTCGCAGCGGCCTGAACCTTGAAGGGCTGGAAAACTTTATCCAGACCGATGCTTCCATTAACCGTGGCAACTCCGGCGGCGCGCTGCTCAACCTGAACGGCGAACTTATCGGCATTAACACGGCGATACTCGCACCGGGCGGCGGTAGCGTCGGCATCGGCTTCGCGATCCCAAGTAACATGGCGCAAACCCTCTCCCGCCAGTTGATTCAGTTTGGTGAAATCAAACGCGGTCTGCTGGGCATTAAAGGCACCGAAATGAGCGCGGATATCGCCAAAGCCTTTAACCTGAACGTGCAGCGCGGCGCATTTGTCAGTGAAGTGCTGCCGAATTCGGGTTCGGCGAAAGCAGGGATCAAATCGGGTGATGTGATTGTTAGCCTGAACGGTAAGCCCCTGAGCAGCTTCGCTGAACTGCGTTCGCGTATTGCGACCACCGAACCAGGTGCCAAAGTGAAGTTAGGCCTGTTACGCGATGGCAAACCAATGGATGTTGAAGTGACGCTTGATAAAAGCACCTCATCTTCCGCCAGCGCAGAACTGATCTCTCCATCACTGCAAGGCGCGGAGCTGAGCGATGGTCAGTTGAAAGATGGCACCAAAGGCATCACCGTTGGTAATGTGGAAAAAGGCAGCGCCGCCGCGCAGGCTGGCCTGCATAAAGATGATATGATCATTGGCGTTAACCGCGATCGTGTTCAGTCGATTGCTGAAATGCGCAAAGTGCTGGAAGCGAAACCTTCCGTTATGGCACTGCATATCGTGCGGGGCAACGACAGTATCTATCTGCTGCTGCGCTAAGTAATTCTGCCGCCGGACATCACCGCCTGCGTGTGATGTCCGGATAACTCATGTTATGCTGCTGCCGTTCTCCTTTTAATGACTATCCCATCATGTATGTGAAGCTTTTACGTTCCGTGGCAATCGGTTTGGTCGTCGGTGGTCTGATCATCGCCGCCATGCCTTCGCTGCGTAAAAATATTCCGCTCGCGACGCCGCAAATCGACAGCGCCGATGAAACGCCTGCCAGCTATAACCCGGCAGTTCGTCGCGCAGCGCCTGCGGTCGTGAACGTCTATAACCGTAGCCTGAATAGCTCCACCCATGATCGCCTCGAAATACGTACGCTCGGTTCCGGCGTCATCATGGATCAACGCGGCTATATCATCACCAACAAACATGTGATCAACGATGCGGACCAAATCATTGTCGCGCTGCAGGATGGTCGGGTGTTTGAGGCGTTACTGGTGGGCTCGGATACGTTGACTGATCTTGCGGTATTGAAGATTAATGCGAACGGCGGCCTGCCGGTGATCCCCATCAACACAAAGCGCACACCGCATATCGGCGATGTGGTGCTGGCGATCGGCAACCCGTATAACCTTGGTCAAACGACGACCCAGGGGATTATCAGTGCCACAGGTCGTATTGGTTTGAATCCCAGCGGGCGGCAAAACTTTTTGCAGACCGATGCATCCATTAACCACGGTAACTCCGGCGGCGCGCTGGTGAATTCGCTGGGCGAACTGATGGGTATCAACACCCTGTCGTTTGATAAAAGTAATGACGGCGAAACGCCGGAAGGTATCGGATTCGCCATTCCCTTCCAGCTGGCGACCAAAATCATGGATAAGTTGATCCGTGATGGCCGCGTGATCCGTGGCTATATCGGCATTGGCGGCCGGGAGATCGCGCCGTTGCATACTCAGGGCGGCGGTATCGATCCGATCCAGGGGATTGTCGTCAACGAAGTCTCGCCGGATGGCCCGGCGGCACGCGCGGGGATTCAGGTCAATGATGTGATCACCTCGGTGAACGGAAAACCGGCTGTTTCCGCCCTCGAAACCATGGATCAAGTGGCGGAAATCCGGCCAGGGTCTGAAATTCCGGTCGAGGTCATGCGCGACGACAAGAAACTCACCTTCAAGGTCACGATTCAGGAATACCCGGCGACCAACTGAGTGCCATAAAAAAACCGGAGCTACAGGCTCCGGTTTTTTCTTCCTGCACGTGCAGGACAACAAGGCTTAACGATTAACGAAATCGACACCAAGCTGAATATCTTTTTTCAGCGTATCCAGCATGCCTTCCAGCGACTGCTGTTCAAACGCGCTGAGCTTACCGATAGCGTGACGCTCCTCGATACCGTTTTTGCCCAGCAGCAGCGGCTGCGAGAAGAAACGCGCGTATTCGCCGTCACCTTCCACATAAGCGCACTCAACAACGCCTTGCTCGCCCTGCAGCGCGCGCACCAGCGACAAACCAAAACGTGCGGCGGCCTGGCCCATGGAAAGCGTTGCTGAACCGCCACCCGCTTTCGCCTCGACCACTTCGGTACCGGCGTTCTGAATGCGTTTTGTCAGATCGGCCACTTCCTGTTCGCTGAAGCTTACGCCCGGGATTTGCGACAGCAGCGGAAGGATTGTTACACCAGAGTGACCACCGATAACCGGGACTTCGATATCCGTTGGCTGTTTGCCTTTCAACTCTGCCACGAAGGTGTTGGAACGGATGATGTCCAGCGTGGTAACGCCAAACAGCTTGTTCTTATCGTAAACACCGGCTTTTTTTAGCACTTCAGCGGCAATCGCGACTGTCGTGTTTACCGGGTTAGTGATGATGCCAATACAGGCTTTCGGCGCGGTTTTCGCCACCTGAGCGACCAGGTTTTTCACGATACCGGCGTTGACGTTAAACAGGTCGGAGCGATCCATACCCGGTTTACGCGCCACACCCGCGGAAATCAGCACCACATCGGCGCCTTCCAGCGCAGGCGTCGCATCATCGCCGGAGAAGCCTTTAATGGTTACAGCGGTAGGAATATGGCTGAGGTCAACGGCAACCCCAGGGGTTACAGGTGCAATATCATACAGGGAGAGTTCTGAACCTGAAGGCAGTTGTGTTTTCAGTAGTAGGGCGAGCGCTTGACCGATACCGCCGGCCGCGCCGAGGACTGCGACTTTCATCCTAAACTCCTTATTATGGTTAGCTAAATATTTTGTTACTCCGTTGCGGCGACCTTAATCCACCCTGGTAATTATGACAGTAAACGCGCCAAAATAGTGCGGCGCAGCCCACTGTTAAGATCTTATATAAGGATGGATATGACCGTCAGATCGGCAAGCTAAGCAACTAACACTCAGAGTCTATAATATAGCTGCGATATTCACCAAAATAACATCAACTTTATAACATTTAATTTACTTTTTAATCTTATTTGCGACGTAAGACACATGTGGCTGTGCTTCATCACAGGATTTGATAAACTTCGCGCCTTCTCAGCAGTTTTCAGAAATTCCCTCGCGAGAATATTTGCATAAAAATTCATCAATATGCATAATAATGTTGTTTTCACGGCCATATTACGGGTGACTTATGCGAAGCTCGGCAAAACAAGAAGAATTAGTTAAAGCGTTTAAGGCGCTTCTTAAAGAAGAGAAATTCAGTTCTCAGGGAGAAATTGTTCAGGCTCTGCAAGAAGAGGGCTTCGACAATATCAATCAGTCTAAAGTCTCTCGCATGCTGACCAAATTCGGCGCGGTGCGCACGCGCAACGCGAAAATGGAAATGGTTTACTGCCTGCCAATCGAACTGGGCGTTCCCACGACCTCCAGCCCGCTGAAAAACCTGGTGCTGGATATCGATTACAACGATGCCGTCGTGGTGATCCACACCAGCCCCGGCGCTGCGCAACTGATTGCGCGTCTGCTGGACTCTCTGGGTAAAGCGGAAGGCATCCTTGGTACCATCGCCGGGGATGACACCATTTTCACCACACCAGCCAAAGGCTTCACGGTGAAAGATCTCTACGAAGCGATTCTGGTACTGTTCGAACAAGAACTGTAATTAACATCTCTCCCCCGGCTTCGCTCGCGGGGGAATGTTCGGCTTTTCGCTCCACAATTCGACTTTTCACCTACCGCTAACTTAGCAGTTAGTGCGATTTATGGTTTCACCTCCCTTTCCCAGCGTATACCACCGCACAAAAAATCAAATTCAGCTATCCATATGATTTTCTTAACTATCGTTAACTAAATTCTTACCTGAATGCTGTTTTTTATGCCTTTAAGCAATATAAAACCACAAATCATATTCCCATTAATCATAGTTATAATTAGCTTGGTATTAATTATTCGCGTGACTAGTGTATACTTGATTTTGTGATGAGGGTCACGAAACGAGGCCCTCCGAAAAATTTAAAGAAAAGAATACGACGAGGTAAGAGACATGAATATCAAATCAACCGTTGCAACACTGAGTATCCTTTCAGCCCTGTCATTTGGCGCTTTCGCGGCGGATTCCATCAACGCGGAACAGGCGCAATCTCGCCAGTCGCTGGGTACTGTTTCTATCGGTTCTGTCACCGCATCACCGATGGACATGAACGCGCAACTGAGCAAAAAAGCGGAAGAACAAGGTGCGTCAGCTTACCGCATTATTGAAGCACGTAGCGGCGACCAGTGGCACGCAACCGCAGAGCTGTACAAATAAGTTTTACCGATAACCCTATGTATTCGTCCCTCAACGGCACCAGGCACAAAAATAGCAGTTTAATCCTTCTCGCCGTTGAGCCTCTCTAAAGGAGACAGACAATGAAACGTAATCTCATCATCGCATCCCTTGGCCTTGCATCACTGATCTCTTTCGGCGCGAGCGCCGCAACGCTTGTTAACAGCGATCAAGCCAGCAACCTGCAATCTATCGGCAGTGTTTCTATTTCCCAAAGAGCGGGCGTCCCGATGGACATTCGCCAGGAGCTCTCTGCTAAAGCCGATCAGGCTGGCGCGAGCAGCTACCGTATTATTGAAGCACGTACGGGGGATAGCACCCACGTTACGGCTGAACTGTATAAATAAACCCTCGTCGTCTTGTCCGACGACTTGCCCCTGCCTGTCAGGGGCTTTTTTTTGCCTTCGCTCACCGCACATTAAACCGCAGCTCGCCTTCCAGCTCCTCTTCCGCTTCATCAAATAGCAGGATCAATGCCCCAAAACGGCGGCGCTGTTTTTCCGGTAGATGAATAAATTCAATTTCCAGCGGCAAAGGCAGCGCGCCATCCATCACCGTGTCCCACAGGGAATCCAGATCGTGAACTTTCTCGCGCTCAATAGCGAACTGGCGGCTAAACTCGCGGTAGAAAGCACTTTGATCGTCAATATGTTTAAAATCGAAAGTGTAGATATTCATTTTCCGCCATCAGCCCAACAGGGCGGCAGACGCCGCCCGCATGATTACAATCCCCCAAGGTGCAGAGTTTTCACTTCCAGAAACTCTTCCAGCCCCAGCACAGAACCTTCCCGGCCAAGACCGGACTCTTTCACCCCGCCAAACGGCCCCAGCTCCGTTGATACCGCGCACTCGTTAATGCCGATCATGCCGCTTTCGATCGCCTGCGAAACGCGGAATACCCGCTGCAGGTTCTGCGTATAGAAATAGGCGGCCAGACCAAACGGTGTTGCGTTGGCGCGCTGCACCACCTCCTCTTCGCTGGTGAAACGGAAACAGGCAGCTACCGGACCAAACGTCTCTTCCTGCGCCAGTTTCATGCCATCGCTGCAATCACCCAGCACCGTTGGCTGCCAGAAGTTTCCGCCAAGGCTGTGCGGTTTACCGCCGGCCAATACTTTCGCCCCTTTGGCGACGGCATCGTCGACGTGCTCGCGCACTTTATCCACCGCAGCGCGTTCAATCAGCGGTCCGACAACCACCCCTTCATCCAGACCATTCCCCACTTTTAATGCATTTACAGCCTCTGTCAGTTTTTGCGTAAAGGTGTCGTAGACAGATTCATGGATATAGAAGCGGTTAACGCTGACGCACACCTGCCCCGCATTACGGAATTTATTGGCGATAGCGCCCTGCACCGCAGCGTCAATGTCAGCATCCTCAAACACGATATAAGGCGCATTCCCCCCCAGCTCCATCGACACTTTTTTCATGGTTTCAGCCGCGTTGCGCACCAGCGTTTTCCCCACCGCCGTCGAGCCGGTGAACGAGATTTTGCGCACGTCTTGGCTGGCCATAATGGCATCGCTGATTTCAGACGTGTTCCCGGCAACGGCATTCAGCACGCCATCCGGCACACCGGCTTTTTTCGCCAGCGCCAGCAATGCAAAAGCGCTAAGCGGCGTGTTATTTGCCGGTTTGATAACGCCGGTACAGCCTGCCGCCAGCGCGGGTCCCAGTTTGCGGGTCAACATCGCCATCGGGAAATTCCACGGTGTAATCGCGGCCACCACGCCAATCGGTTCTCGCGTCGCCAGAATGCGTGAGCCTGGTTTAATGGGCGGGATAATTTCACCGTTTGCGCGTTTCGCCTGCTCAGCAAACCACTGAATAAAGCTGGCGGCATAGTCGACTTCACCTTCCGCTTCTTTCAATGGTTTGCCCTGCTCAGTGGTCATCAATCTGCCCAGCCAGCTTTTGTTTTCAATGATCAATTCATACCAGCGGTACAAAATGGTCGAACGCTCTTTCGCGGTTTTCGCCCGCCATGCGGGAAAAGCGCGCGTTGCGGCGGCAATGGCTTCTTCTGTCTCTTTCTTACCTGCTTTGGCAACTTTCGCGATAGTTTCACCCGTAGCCGGATTCAGAACGTCAAAGGTGGTGTCCAGCGTTTTCCAGACCCCATCAACCAGATAGCCGGTCTGAAAAAGCGCGTTGTCCTGCAGTGACTGCGTTGTCATTTGTCCTCCCGATCTGCGGTTTATAAAAACTTCTGGAAAGTATAGCTATAAAAAAACCGACGCTTTTGGCGTCGGTTTGGCATTAACTGCTGGTCAGTGCATGTTGATATTTGTGCAACATACCTGTTAGCCGGTGTACCGGCTCGGTAACCTGCGGCGGTGCGTTCCAGTGATGTAGCTTGTGCTGGTAGATATCCAGTTCTTCGAGCAACTGGGTGAAGTAACGGCGACGTTTCGTGTCGTTACCTGCGGATATCACTTGTGACGCCGTACGCCGTAACTGGCGATGAAAAGCCGAAAGATCATCATTAATCGGCACCGGCGCATCCCGCAGGCGCTGATGCGCAATAATCAACGTCAGCGCGAGGCGAAACTTCGCTATATCACCAGGAAATTTATTCAGCAGCAAGAAAAGCTGTTGATACAGCGCGGGCAGATGGTTCTCTTTGCGCCGCGCAGTATTGGTGGTCATTGCCGAGACAGCAGCAGAAACAAACTGGTTCAACAGCATGCGCCCGGTGCGCGCCTGGGAGTTATCGCGCACCAGCAAAAGCACGACCATCGCCAGAACCACGCCAACCAACTGACCCAGCGCGTTATCAAGAAACTGGCTGAATTTAAAGGTCATCGGATTATCGAGCACCAGAATATTAATGGTGCCCGCCAGCGTCGCCATTGAACCCAGCCGCCTTTTTTGCACTTCAATACCAATAAAGAATGCCAGTACCGCCAGGCTAATACACAGCAGCAGCATGCTTTGTTGCGTCGATGGCAGGATAACCAGGTAATAAAACGAACCAATCGGCAGCGCCCATAACATGCCGTAAATAAAGTCTTTCGCCACCATTTTCGGGTTGGGCAGACGCATCGCCAGCGACGTGACCACCGCGATCATCACCATCGAACCGCTGCCGGATGTCCAGCCGGTCCACAGCCAGAACAAGGTGCCCAGCATGCAAGAAAGCGTGGTGCGCCAGAAGTTAACCATCGCATGGTGGCGTTCGGCTGATTCTGCTTTCACCACCACTTCGCCCTGCAGAACCTCTTCTTCAACAGCGCTGATTTTCGCGTTGCCAATCACACCGCGTTTTAGCAGCAGATAGCGGGTCGCTGCACCAACCCAGCTATAAATAGTAACTGGCGTTTCCCTCTCACCGGTCCAGGCAATGACCCGGCGCATTCTTTTTAACTGCTTGTGCATCTCCTGCACGTTATCGACCGGCTCGGCAAACAGCTCGCGAAACGTGTCGGTGATAAGCTCCGGACGGGTGTTCTGAATCAGATAGGTTTCACACGCCTGGGTGATGAGCGTCAGCGACAGGGTATTGATCACTTTCAGGCGGCGGTTAGCACGTCCCCAACGGGAAGACTCAATATTCAGATTGCTGCGCATCCCTTCAAGTGCCGTGGTACGGCGCACCAGCGCAGCCCAGGCTTTGTCCACCTCTTCGCTGTCACCATGTTTGATACACAACTGCATCAGTTGATAGTGCGCCAGCAGCAGGCTATCCAGCTCGCGGTCAATTTCCTGTTTGACGGAGCGCGGGGAAAAGAGCAGATCGGCAACAATCGCGCAGAGGATGCCCACCACGATTTCACTGCACCGCTCAACGGCAAATTGCGGTGCCAGCAGTGGTTCCGTCTGAATGGTAACGACAATAATTAACGCGGTATAACCCGCCAGCCCCCAGGCGTAAGAGTTTTCAACGCGCACCAGCGACGAGACCCAGGTACAAAACCCGGCCCAGACACAGCACACCATTAACATCAGAAGCGGGGTGCGGATCAGCATGATGATAATGGCCAGCCCGGCGATACAGCCGATAAAGGTGCCGACAATACGCAACATCCCCCGGTAGCGAATCGCCCCGGAATAGGGCTCGCCACCGGCGGCAAAAGCGGGTCCCGCCGCGACAATCGCCGCGGTTAACACCGCCCAGCGCGGGGTTTCAAGCTGAAAGTGAAAGCCAACAAACAGTGCCAGTACGACGGCAAAGGCCAGCTTGAAAGCAAAACGCAAATGCTGGCTGGCAATGGATAACAGCCCCATAGCGATTACCCCAGCTCACGCAGGCGATGCGCCATTTTGCGAAAGAACGAATCCTGGCTTTCATCACGATCGGATTTACCCGTCACCACCACCGTTGCGGTCGTTCCCGCTGGCCACAGGTTGCCTTGTTGTTTGTCAAGACGAATGCGCACCGGCACACGCTGCGCCAGCCGCACCCATTCAAGGTTGGAATCGACGGTCGCCATGCCTTTGCTGTCATTGCTGCTGCTGGCGTTCGTGACGCCTGCGGCGATGCTATCCACCGTCCCTTTCAATACCAGGTTGCTGCCAAGCGGGGTGATCTCCGCGCGATAACCCGGACGCACGCCTTCCAGCTTGGTCTCTTCCATGTACGCCAGAACGTAGAACGTGTGTTGTTTCACCAGCGCCACCGCGGTGGAACCCCGGGTAATAAATTCACCGGCGTACACATTCAGGTTCGTGACCCAACCATCGGCCGGTGCTCGAATGATCGTACGCTCCAGATCCAGCTTCGCCAGATCGCGTGCCGCCTGGGCTTTGGCCAGCTGATGCAGCTCGGTTTGCAGGGTGTTATTGGCCTGGTCGATCTCTTCGCGCGACATGGCCTGTACGCCTAACTGATTACGCCGCCCGGCTTCCCGGCGTTTTTCCGCCACCAGCGCTTCGTAGTAAGCGACATCGGCTTCATCTTCCGCCAGCGCTTTTTGGTAACGCGGTTGATCGATGGTGAACAGCACCTGGCCCTCTTTCACCAGTTGGTTGTCATGCACATTGACGGCGGTGACAAGGCCAGTGACATCTGGCGCGATAGCGACGACGTCGGCACTAAAGCGCGCGTCGCGCGTCCAGGGCGATTCGGTGTAATAAACCCAGGCGCGGAAAATCGCGATGAACGCCAGGATCACCAGCACCATAGTGATAGCGGTGCGAGAGATATTTCTTGTTAGTGTTTTCACTTCTACCTCAAACAAACAGGCGCGACAGCAGGTAAAAAAGGCAGCAATACAGCGCAGTATTAAACAGCGCCGGGTGCCAGACAAAGTCATAGATCCCGGTGGGGACCAGCATCCGGCGCACCAGCCAGAAGATCGCCAGTGACAAAATTAATTCGACAAAAATCGGTGGGAACGACAAACCGAACACCACGATGACGGGAAACAGACTCATGTTGACCTTGATTAGACAGCGTGCAGGTGACAATTCGTTCTAACGTCACCGCAGGAGTAAGGGCAAGGAGAGCCAGGCGAGAGTGACGTGAATATTCTTAATAGATAGTATATTAACGTAACTGTTATGCTGTTATCTATATTATGTGATCTAAATCACTTTTAACTCAGAGTGAATAATGGAACGACTAAAACGCATGTCGGTGTTTGCCAAAGTGGTGGAATTAGGTTCGTTTACCGCCGCTGCCCGACAGCTACAAATGAGTGTTTCCTCCATCAGCCAGACCGTCGCCAAACTTGAAGATGAGTTGCAGGTAAAGCTGCTAAACCGCAGCACGCGCAGTCTGGGCCTCACCGAAGCGGGGAAGATTTACTATCAGGGTTGCCGCCGGATGCTGCATGAAGTGCAGGATGTTCACGAGCAGCTTTACGCCTTTAACAACACCCCCATCGGTACGCTGCGTATCGGCAGTTCTTCAACCATGGCGCAAAATGTGCTGGCAAAAATGACCGCCGACATGCTCAAAGAGCATCCGGGTTTGTCGGTAAATCTCGTCACGGGGATCCCGGCCCCGGATCTTATCGCTGACGGTCTGGATCTGGTGATCCGCGTCGGCGCATTGCAAGATTCCAGCCTCTTCTCCCGCCGCCTTGGGGCGATGCCAATGGTGGTTTGCGCGGCAAAAAGTTACCTCGCCCAGTACGGCATTCCTGAAAAGCCAGCGGATATGGTTAACCACTCATGGCTGGAATACAGCGTGCGTCCGGATAACGAATTTGAGCTGGTGGCACCAGAAGGGATCGCCACGCGATTGATTCCACAAGGGCGTTTTGTCACTAACGATCCGATGACGCTCACGCGCTGGCTGACGGCAGGCGCCGGGATCGCATTCGTGCCGTTAATGTGGGTGATCGACGAGATCAACAGCGGTCAACTTGAGATCCTGCTGCCGCGCTACCAGTCGGATCCGCGCCCGGTTTATGCGCTCTATACCGAAAAAGATAAGCTGCCGCTAAAAGTGCAGGTGTGTATTAACTATCTGACGGATTACTTTATTGAAGTGGCGAAGGTGTATCAGGGAATGCAGGGACGCAGCGTGTGAGAGAGTCACCCTCTTCGTGCGAAGAGGGTGGGAAGAGCGTTAAGCCGTACCGCCGACGGTCAGGTTATCGACTTTCAGCGTCGGTTGGCCCACCCCCACTGGCAGGCTCTGCCCCTCTTTGCCGCAGACGCCAACGCCATTATCCAGCTTCAGATCGTTACCCACCATGGAGATCTGCTGCATCGCTTCAATACCGGAGCCAATCAGCGTTGCGCCTTTCACCGCTTTGGTGACCTTACCTTTTTCAATCAGGTACGCCTCAGAAGTGGAGAAGACGAATTTACCGGAAGTGATATCGACCTGGCCGCCGCCAAAATTCGGGGCGTAGATGCCGTAGTCGACAGATTCGATAATCTCCTGCGGCGTTGATTTGCCCGCCAGCATATAGGTGTTGGTCATACGCGGCATCGGCAGATGCGCGTAAGATTCACGACGCCCGTTACCGGTCGGCTTGACGCCCATCAGACGCGCGTTGAGTTTGTCCTGCATATAGCCTTTCAACACGCCGTTTTCGATAAGCACGTTGTACTGGCCCGGCGTTCCTTCATCATCAATCGCCACAGAACCGCGACGATCGGCGATGGTGCCGTCGTCCACAACGGTACAGAGTTCTGAGGCCACCAGTTGCCCCATCTGGCCGCTAAATACCGATGTTCCACGGCGGTTGAAGTCGCCTTCCAGCCCGTGTCCAACCGCTTCGTGCAGCAATACGCCCGGCCAGCCCGCGCCAAGCACCACCGGCAGCGTGCCCGCAGGCGCGGCAACGGCAGAAAGGTTGACCAACGCCATACGCACGGCTTCTTTCGCCCACGCATCCGCACGAACGTCGCCATCCACATCCTGCAAGAACCAGTCATAACCAAAACGACCGCCGCCGCCGCTGGAGCCGCGCTCGCGTTTGCCGTCGTCTTCAACCTGTACGCTCACAGAAAGCCGCACCAGCGGGCGAACGTCTGCCGCCAGCGTACCATCGGTCGCCGCCACCAGAATGAGTTCGTAAACGCCAGTCAGGCTGGCGGTCACTTCCTGCACGCGTTTATCCGCCGCGCGCGCTGTTTTATCCACGCGACGCAGAATATCGAGCTTCTCTTCCCGGCTCATGCTTTGCAGCGGATCGATGCTGGTATAAAGGCTTTGATGCTCAACCGCGCCCAGCGTTTTCACTTTGCCATCGCCCTCTTCCCGCACGATGGTACGCGCAGCCTGCGCGCTCTGTTCCAGTGCCAGCAGGCTGATTTGGTCTGCATACGCAAAACCGGTTTTCTCACCGCTGACGGCGCGCACGCCCACGCCCTGGTCGATATTGTAAGAACCATCTTTAATGATGCTGTCTTCTAAAACCCAGGATTCGTGATAGCTCGACTGGAAATAGAGATCGCCGTAATCAAGACGACGCGCGGTCAATTGACCGAGGATAGCAAACAGATCCTGATGGCTCAGGCCGTTCGCTGCCAGAAGTTGTTCACTTACCAGATTAAGACTCATCATTTTTTCTCGTCGTTGCCGCCACTGCGGGCAATAAAAAGTGCGATATAAGGAGCTTGAGGCAATTCGCCGATGCCGTCAAATCATTGCTTTTTGTCCGTACGCGGCTGGCGCAGGACTTCGTTGATTTGCGGCTGATCGACCGGGCCGGTAATGCGGTAGCGCAGAATCGAGACTTTGTTCCACAGAGGCCCCAGCACTTTGCTGGCGGCAAACACCGCCGCACCGACAATCGGGTTAACGGCAAAGGCCGCCGCCACACCGACAGTCGCGGAAATTTCTGGCGCAACCACCGCTTCCATATCCAGCTCGCGGCGCACCAAATTCACCGAGCCTTTCATGGCGATATCCGCTTCCAGGCCGTCCACCAGCGTATCGTCGGTATGCAGCACACCATCTTTGATCCACGCCGTGCTACGAATGGAATCAAACCAGAACCCCTCGCTGCTGAAGGTATCGCTGAAATCAAAACGCAATTTACGCCACAGCGAGTCGACGCTGAACAGGCGCAGCAACTGCCCGGCATGGCCGGTGCTGATATCGGTAATTTTGCCTTTGCCAAGACGCGTACGCAGGATGCCATTGAGCGACTCCTCCTGCGGTTGCCACGGAGTGCTGCGCCAGTGCAGGTCATAATTAATATCAAACGACGAATCACGCACCGGTGTCGGTATGCCAAAGAAGCCCATCGCAGAATCAATTTTCTCGCCGCGCAGCACGCCTTTCAGTGAAGTACGCTCCGCGCCTTCACGGTTGACCCATTCACCGTCGGCGGTGAGCCGCGCAGTGCCGCTGTCCACCAGGCCGTTCGCTAGCGTCAGCGTATCGCCCTGAATGGCGAAATCGCCATCGATGCGACCATATTTTTGCCCCCACAGCCAGCACTCTGCGCAACGCAGTTGCAGATCCGGCCAGCCGGTAAAATCGATCCGAGTCTGACCGCGCAACAGCGTTGAAGGGGAAGAGATGTCATCATCATTCGGTGCCGTGTTCGACGGGTTGTAGTAGAGGTAGCGGATCGCGGCCTGCCACGGCGCATTATCATGGATCGTCAATGTACCGCTGATTTCGCGCCCCTGCGCTTCAATGGTCGAACCCGAATCTTGCGGCTGCGAAACAATGCTGAGGTTATTCCACTGCTGCCCGCCCAGCGTCAGGGCTGGCGTACGCAGCGTAATGCTCTGCGGGAAGGTGGTTGCACTGCTGACATTATTTGCCACGCCCTGCCTGAACAGACCCAGCCACTGCGCGCCGTTCATTGCTGGCAAGTTGAGTTCAAGCCCGGCCTGATCCGGCAGCGGTGGTAGCGTACGGCTGTCTGAGGTCCAGATCCCGCGATCGAGCGTCAGCTTATTATTCAGCAACCAGCGGCTGTTAAAATGGTTGTTACCACCAGCATTACCGGTTAAATCGAAACTGTGCAGGTTCCCTTCTACCTTTACCTTCAGCGGCAACGCTTTGCCTGCGGGTTTATCCAGCGGCGGCGGTAACGTGCTGGCAAGGCTGCCCAGATCGCCGTCAATATTGACCTTGTAAGTAGTGCCGCCACGGTGCGGCAACTCTACGCCGACATCGCCTTTCCATGCGATGCTGCCGCGCAGCGCATCATTAAGTTGTGGGGGTAAAACGCCGGTTTTTGCCGGTTGCCAGTTTCCGTTGAGATTCACCGCCACCTGATAGGCTTTATCCCCTTCGGTGGTGGAGAAATCGAGGTTCACCGGTTGGTTAAACCAGGTTGCCTGTAGTGGTTCGCTTTTCAGCGTACCGTTCTCGAAACTGAATTTGCCGCTGAGGTTCTTCAGTGTGCTGTTAAGCGGCTTGATAAACAGGCTGTTGTTGTTCAGCGCCACGTCACCTTTGGCGACGGTCTGCTCGCCGTCCAGCGGGATATCAAGATGTAAGCGAGCGCTTACATCACCATCGATTTGCAGCTCATCCAGCGCACTACCCAGCGTATCGTGCAGCGGCGTCTCTTTGAAATAGGGCCCAACGGCTTTGCCCGACCCGTTAATGTCGGCATCAATCAACAGCTTCTCTTTGACGTAATCCGGGATGTTGGCAGTCAGGTTGCTGGCCGTTACACCACCCAGCGCCACTTGACTACTTTTCATCCACAAGCCGTCATTGAGGAAGTCGAGATCGATATCGAGGTTTTGCAGCGCCGGCCAGTCAGGCTGGAAAGCAAAAGTCGCGTTGCGCAGCGGCACCGCAACTTCAAACTGGCCTTCATTGTGCTTAAACGGGAAGAGCTTAGGATTACCGCCAAACAGCAGCGTGGCATCTTGCGTCTGCCCGCCTTTGATCGACGAGCTCAGATACGCTACCAGCTCTTTACCCATCAAATTTTCCGGGAAGTAGCGCCAGGCTTGCCCGGCATCTGTCACATTGATGCCAGCCAGGATACCTAACCAGGGCTCATCACCTTGCAGCTGGAGATAGCGGAAATCACCGCGTGCGCGCAGGGCATTAGCCTGAACGTCGATATTGCGCCCATCCAACTGGAAGCCGTGTTCGTTATTCTGCCAGTTCAGCGTGGCAACGCCTTTTTCAATCTCCAGCGGTTCGGGGAATACCGTCTTATACGGCATCTTCGCCTGCGCGATATCAGCGGTTAAGCGCCCGTTTTCCAGGCTGCCGGCAAGCGTTCCACTGAGATGTTCAACACCGGGCAGCAGTTCCCACTGTTGCCAGGCAATATCCTGCCACTGCGCGTGGAAGCGCGTTTTTTCTGTCACCTGCAAAGGGATATCCAGCGCCAGCTGCTCCAGCTTGCCGCGAGGCTGCATGGTATGCCAGATGTCATACAGTTCCGGTGAGATTTTCTGCGCAATCGGCAGTAGCCCCTCTAAGCCACTGAGCTCAAGGTTACTGGCACGTACGCGCAATTCATCGCTGCGCACGCTGCTGGTATCGCCCACTTCCTGTGCCGGAACCCAGGCAAAACTCAGCGCGCCCTGCGGCCAGGGGTGATCATCAATTGCGATACGCGTTACTGGTACATCAAACTGCCAGCCCTGCTGCTGACGAGAGACATGGGCGGTAAGATTATCCACCGTCATGCGGTGCTGCGTATTATTGCCCTGCCAGCTGGCACCGCCTTTTTTCAGCCATACGTCGCCGCTTTCCACCACGCCTTTGCTTAATGTCATCCAACCTTCAAGGCTGAAGCGCGCGGTATCCAGCGCGACCTTATCCTGCATCCATTTGGCGAGCCAGGGTTTGACATCAATGTCGTCCGCCTGCAACCACACGCGGCCATTATTCAACAGCCCGTTGTCGTCGCGTAGATCCATGCGTACCTGCATAATGCCGTGCTGGCCGGTGAGACTCGAAAGGCTGACTTGCCCTTCCGCACGGTGACGATCGTTGCCGTTAAGCCAGGTAAGTTGCGGGATCGCCAGCTCAGCGCGCTGTCCGGAAAGCGTTAAGAAGCTGATGCGGCTGTCGCGCAGATCAAAGTGATCGAACTGGCGTAAAAACAGATCGCTGATGCGATCCGTGGTGATAGGTTCGCCGGTGTCATTGCGCTGTAGCGGGGTATTGCTATGTGCGACCAGTTGATAAAAGGTGAGATTGCGAAACTGCCAGCGCATGTGTAGCAGGCTTTGCCAGACATCCAGCGCCAGCGTCACGCGTTTGACCGACAGCTCGCCGCCATCGGGCAGCGTCGCGTTAATATCGCGCACATCCAGTTCAGGGCCGAAATTTTCCCAGCGCGCCTGTATCTGGCTGGCCGAGACAGGAACGCCGGTTTGTGCGGTGATACGCGCCAGAATGGGCTCGCGCCAGCTATCCAGATGGGGCAGGACAAGGCGCAGCCCACTTACCAGCAGCGCCGCGATAACAATCAGCGTCGCGCCTGTAAGCAGCAATATCCCCGGCAGTCGCCTCACGCCTCTCTCCTTGTCAACCAAACCCAGACCCGCTCATGTCGCAGCACGCTACGAATTACATCATTACTACGTCAAACTGCTCCTGATTATAGAGCGGCTCGATTTGCACTTTTACCTGCTTGCCAACGAAGATTTCCACCTCCGCCAGCGCGTGCGATTCTTCACCTTTCAGCGCTTCCGCCACCGCCGGGGAAGCGTAAACCAGGAAACGATCGGAATCATAAGCATGATGCACACGAACGATCTCGCGCATGATTTCATAGCACACGGTTTCCACCGTTTTAACGGTGCCGCGGCCATGACAGGTGGGGCATTCATTGCAGAGGACATGTTCCACGCTTTCGCGCGTGCGTTTACGCGTCATTTCGACCAGACCAAGCTGGGAGAAACCATTAATGCTGGTTTTAACCCGATCTTTGCTCAGCGCCTGCTCCAGCGAGTGCAACACGCGACGGCGATGATCGTCATTATTCATATCGATAAAATCGATGATGATAATGCCGCCCAGATTGCGTAAGCGCAGCTGGCGGGCAATGGCCTGCGTGGCTTCAATGTTGGTGTTGAAGATGGTGTCGTCAAGATTGCGATGGCCGACAAACGCACCGGTGTTGATATCAACGGTGGTCATCGCTTCGGTTTGATCGATGATCAGATAGCCGCCCGATTTCAGTTCCACTTTGCGCTCCAGCGCGCGCTGAATTTCATTCTCCACATCGTAAAGATCGAAAATCGGCTGGCGGCCGCTGTAGTGTTCGAGCTTGCTGGTCATCTCAGGGATGTATTCCGCCGTGAACTCCAGCAGCGCTTCAAACGTCAGACGCGAATCCACACGGATACGATCCAGATGAGCGTCGGCGAAATCGCGCAGCACGCGCTGCGCCAGCGCCAGTTCACCGTACAGTTTGCAGCGGCTTTGTTGGCGCTTTTTACGCTCCATCACCTTCGTCCAGACGCGCTTCAGGTACGCCGCATCGGAGGCGAGATCCTCTTCGCACACGCCTTCAGCCGCAGTACGGATAATAAAACCGCCCTGCTCATCGCAATACGCCGCAACGACCTGCTTAAGGCGTTCACGCTCGGCTTCACTCTCAATACGCTGGGAAACACCGACATGCGAAGCGCCCGGCATAAAGACCAGGTAACGGGATGGCAGTGTGATATCCGTGGTCAGGCGCGCACCTTTAGTACCCAGCGGATCTTTTACCACCTGCACCATTAAGTCCTGCCCCTGGCGGACCAGTTCGGAGATGTCGCGCACGGTGAAGTTTTTCTGCTCTTCCCCGGCAACGCATTCGGTGTGCGGCATAATGTCGGAGGCGTGCAGGAACGCTGCCTTTTCCAGACCAATATCTACAAAAGCCGCCTGCATGCCCGGCAGAACCCGGCTGACCCGACCTTTGTAGATATTGCCTACTATCCCGCGCCGTGCTTCGCGCTCGATGTGAATTTCCTGCAGGATGCCGCCGTCAATATAAGCGACGCGTGTTTCCGATGGAGTAACGTTGACCAACAATTCAGCCGTCATGATTATCTTTTCCCTCGCGCAGTGCGTTAAAATTGCTCAGCAATTCCCAGGTTTCCACCAGCGGTAAACCCACAACGGCATGATAACTACCGTTTATTTTTCTCACGAAACAGCCACCCAGCCCCTGAATGCCATAAGCACCGGCTTTATCCAGCGGTTCCCCGCTGGCGACGTAATCGGCGATATCCTTTTCCGATAACACTCTGAAAGTCACTTCTGTTTCCACCAGACAATCAAGCACATGCTGGCTATCTGCCAACGCAACCGCCGTCATCACCTGATGTGTTTGCCCGGAAAGCTGGCGCAACATACTGGCAGCATGCGAGGAGTCTTTTGGTTTTTCAAGCACTTCACCATTAAATATGACGATTGTGTCCGCGCCCAGCACAGGCAGATCGCTTGTGGCCATCGCCACACCGGCCTGCGCTTTTTCGCGCGCGAGGCGTAACACATACTGGCGGGCGCTCTCCTGCGCCTGACGCTGTTCCTCAATACCCGGAACAATACGCGTGAAAGTGACGCCCAGTTGGGTGAGCAACTCCTGGCGACGAGGAGAACCGGAAGCAAGCCAGATATCAGTCATAAACGCCTTATTGCACCGCAAACTGCTGGCGGATCTTACGCATTAACAGGAAGAGCCACGGCCATAGCACGCCATTGACCAGGCTGCTCCAGAAAATTTCTGGTTTAAACGAAACATTAATAACCAGAAACTCCGCCCAGAAGACAATAACTTCTGTCGCCAGCGACAACAGCATCACCACCAGCGCCTGTTGCCAGAGCGCCAGATTACGGAACAACTGGAATTTCAGTGCGACCAGATAGGCGACAATGCTTAACGAAAGCGCGCGTACACCGAGGGTGGATCCGCTAATCAGATCCAGTATGGCACCCATCGCGAAACCCGTGCCAACATTTACGCGGTGCGGCAGCGCGAGGATCCAGTAAAGCAAAATGAGCAATACCCAGTTTGGCCGGTAGACAATGATGTCATCCGGCCAGGGCATGATTTGAAGCAACAGTGCAATTAAAAACGAGAGCCAGATAACCCAGCGCCCCTGGCTACGGTAACTTGCCACTATTGCCCTCCCGGAGAGACTTGCGGCGGCGGCTGCGTAATGCCAGTCGCCGGAGCGGGCATTGGCGCAGGCGGACCCATCGCATCAGGAGAAGGAAGTACCTGCGGCATCATCTGCAGCAGACGTTCGTTCGCCACACGATGCACATCTTCCGGTGTTCTTGGGTTAGTACCGTTACGATCCGCGCCCCACAGCAACAACAGATAACGCAAACGTTGCAGGCCTGCGGTTGGACGCGCCTGAATCACGGTATAAGCACGCTGGGTATCCAGCTTAACCGACGAGACCACCGCAACCGGATACCCTTCCGGGAAACGCCCGCCCAGACCTGATGTCACCAGCACATCGCCAACACGAATATCCGTATTCGCCGGTAAATGTTCGAGTTGCAGATCGTCTGTGCAGCCGTTACCGGCGGCAATCACGCGGATATCGTTACGCAGCACCTGAATCGGCAGCGCATGAGTGGCATCGCAAATCAACAGGACGCGGCTGGTCAGTTTCGCTACCGCCACTACCTGGCCGACAACACCTTTATCGCTGATCACCGGCTGGCCTTCGTACACCCCGTTCGCACTGCCTTTGTCGATAACCACCTGGTCGCTGTAAGGATCGTTAACCGTCGAGATCACCTGGGTCACCATTTTCTGCTCATCCTGACGCAGCGGAGAGCCCAGCAGTTCACGCAGGCGCGCGTTCTCCTGCTTGTACTGCCCTAACATCAGCAGTTCACTGTTTTTTAGCAGCAGTTCCTGACGTAATGCCCGGTTTTCAAGCTCAAGCTGGTCGCGCGAAGCCAACGTCTGGGAAACGTTATCTAATAATTCGCGGGGACCATTGGAAATAAAATAGAAAGGACTGACGGCAGTATCCATGTACGTTCTGATTTGACTGAACGTACCGAGGCGGCTGTCGGCAATAATGACTCCGAGCGCCACCACAACCGCCAGGAAAAGGCGAATCTGCAGTGACGGGCCACGGCTAAAAATTGGCTTCATAGGCTTTGCGTATTCTCAGGCCAGACAGATGCGAAGCGACTATCCGCTTCGCATCTGACGCGGACTATTCTTCGCTGAACAAGTCGCCGCCGTGCATGTCGATCATTTCCAGCGCCTTGCCGCCGCCGCGCGCTACGCAAGTCAGTGGATCTTCTGCAACTACAACTGGAATACCCGTTTCTTCCATCAACAGGCGGTCAAGGTTGCGCAGCAGCGCGCCACCACCGGTCAATACCATACCGCGCTCGGAGATATCAGAAGCCAGTTCCGGCGGGCACTGTTCCAGCGCAACCATAACTGCGCTCACGATGCCGGTCAGCGGTTCCTGCAGCGCTTCCAGAATTTCGTTGGAATTCAGCGTGAAGCCACGCGGAACACCTTCAGCCAGGTTACGGCCACGCACTTCGATTTCACGCACTTCATCGCCCGGGTAAGCAGAGCCAATTTCGTGTTTGATACGTTCTGCGGTCGCTTCACCAATCAGGGAGCCGTAGTTACGACGAACGTAATTAATGATCGCCTCATCGAAGCGGTCACCACCAATACGAACAGAAGAGGAGTAAACCACGCCGTTCAGGGAGATAACGGCAACTTCAGTGGTACCACCACCGATATCCACCACCATTGAACCGGTCGCTTCAGAAACCGGTAAGCCAGCGCCAATTGCGGCCGCCATCGGTTCTTCAATCAGGAACACTTCACGAGCACCAGCGCCCTGCGCGGATTCACGAATTGCGCGGCGTTCAACCTGAGTGGCGCCAACCGGCACACAAACCAGAACGCGCGGGCTCGGACGCATAAAGCTGTTGCTGTGCACTTGTTTGATAAAGTGCTGAAGCATTTTTTCGGTCACGAAGAAGTCGGCGATGACGCCGTCTTTCATCGGGCGGATGGCTGCGATATTGCCCGGCGTACGACCAAGCATCTGTTTCGCTTCATGACCGACTGCGGCCACACTTTTCGGTGAACCGGCACGATCCTGGCGAATGGCCACCACGGAAGGCTCATTCAGTACGATGCCTTGTCCTTTTACATAAATCAGGGTATTCGCGGTACCCAGGTCAATGGACAGGTCATTGGAAAACATGCCACGAAATTTTTTCAACATACTAAGGGATAATCCTGAAAGCTGGGGCGGAAACAAAATCCGCTTACTTTACCAACCACACGTAGCAGCGACAAGGCATAAGAATCATCTGCTACGGTGAAAATTAGTGCAGTTTGTTTCCTTTGTTGCAAAACGACATGATTCTGCCCGGAAGTAAAAAAAGCTCATCTTCCAGTCTGTTGCGTTTGCAGTTTTTCATAAGGACAAACCGGCTTTGTTCACTGCGATAATCCGGCGGGCAGGCACGCACACCCCCAAACATGGCAGCGCGCATTATTCTACGTGAAAACGACTTAAACAGCAGTTCAAACCGAGTATCTTTGCGAATATTTTTTCACATTGGTATCGAGCGGTTGGGAAGCCGCGATAAAATCGCCCTGCCCACCCGCAACACCCCGTTCTACCAGCGTCTGCCATTCGCCACGAGAGCGAACACCGGTCGCGAAAACTCGCGTTCGCGTGCCTTTGCACGCTTCCACGAGGCTCTGCACCAGAAGCTGGTTTTCGGTGCGCTTTTCAATGTTCCTGACCAGCCCCGGATGCAGCTTTAATAATTCAACATCCAACGCTTTAATCCAACTGGTGCTCACCAACGTCAGACCCGCCTGATTTACCACCACGCGGGCGCCTAATGCGTTGATTAAACGCACCACCGACTGTAACCGGCTGATATGTTGACAAACATCCGCCTCAGCAAGTTCAAAAATAATCCGTTTACGTTGAGATTTTTCGCACTGCATTAATATATCGCGTAGCCAGCGTTGAAAACGGGGACGGATCAATGATTCCACTGTTATTTGCATGGCGAGGTTTTCTTCCGGCCAAAAACCCATAAACGGAATCAGCCGCGTCACCTGCAGGCGGTCATACTCTTCAGCCAGACCAAACTGCTGCACCATGGGCATATACTCTTCGGCAATCACTTCTTGTTCGCCGTCGAAAATGCGGCACATCAGCTCGCGGTGATGAACCTGGCCATCACGGTTGATCGCCGGTTTCTGATACACGCGCGGCCCGCCGCGGCTCAGCATCTGCTCAATCAGCGTCCGCCAGCGCACATTTCCACGCCCTTGCTCCGGCAATGTGTCGTCGTACACTGACCAGCTGTTTCCGCCCTGCAACACCGCGTTGCGCGCTGCAGCTTCGGCATGCTCCATGACTTGCACACCGGCTTGCCCGCTACGCCAGGCACAAATACCAATGTGCATAATGTCTTCGCGGGTCAGCGCTTTATTTGGGGGTAACCCGTCCACTGCTTTCAGGATCTGCCCGGCGATGCTCTCCGCTTCCTTTAATGTGCGGTGCGGCAGCAGTACGGCGAAGTCGCTGCGATGGTAGCGAGCCAGTAACGCGCCGGGATAACGCATAATAAAGGTAGAAAGCAGGTTAATGAGGGTAAAGAGATACTCTTCGGTGGTGGTTCCGCCGCTATCGCGCAGCAGATCAAAGTCCGGCAAACGGATCATCATCACCACGCCGTGCGAACCCACCTTTTCCTGATCTTCCAGCAGCGTGGCGAGCTGGTTATCAAAAAACAGACGGTTATTGAGGCCCGTTCGCTTGTCCTGCGCCGCATAGGAGCGGATAAGCGTATCCATGCGGCTACGTTGATCGCTGGCAAACTGGATATCGGTCAGCAGCACATCCAGCGCGCTGCTGGTGCGTGATGGCCACTCATAAATGCTGCCGCGAACCTGCGGCCCGCGCTCGCCGTTGAGGATCCGCGTCGCGCGTGTCTCCAGCAGTTCCTGCCCGGAAAGCTGTCGCCGCAACCAGCGAACGGAGAGAAAGAGGATCACAATCATAAAACCGATCGCCACCGTCAGCGGCGCGGTGGTTAACAACGAACGAAAGTAGTTCGCCATAGGATCCTGGTAAACCAGCGTGAAGGTGAAACCGGGATTTTTCAGGGAGGGAATATGCAGCTCCCGATATTGATAGTTGCTGCCCGCCGGGCGATAACTTCCGTTATGCGAATAACTGAGCACCGTGCGCTGGCCTTGCTTAATCTGAATCTCAATAATGTCTACCGGCACCATTAATTCATCAAGCTGCGGCAACAACCGGGAAACCGGCGTTGAGATCAAGCGCGTATCAATAATTGCCGCCACCGCTTCCACACGATTGGCAACCTTATTTTGAATCGCGTTATAGAAGCTCAGTGAACATCCAATCAGGGTGACGAAAAACGCCAGCCCTGTCAGTAGCGTCACAAAAGCTGAAAATTTCGTCGTTAATCGCATCCTTGTGTTAACTCCGCTTGTATAAAGAACGAAACGATACCGCTCAGGGTTACGTCATAGAAGTAAGTGCTAACTTTGGTGTCTACCCGCGTCCCGGGATAGTGTGGAGGCGGCAGGGAAAACTGGCACCGCGTTTCATATCTGCGAGTATAGCCCTCAGAAATTTTTTGCCAACAATCAATAAGCCTGAAAAATGTCTTAACCTGACTATTTACAATGTTTGGTAACACACTCATGCTCGCGCTCACGCTTCGCTTACACCATGCTTGACGAGAGACTAACGGAGGATGTGATGAAGAAAAAACTAACTGAAGCCGATGTCACTGCGGAATCCGTTTTCATGTTACAGCGCCGCCAGGTGCTGAAAATGCTGGGAATTAGCGCCTCGGCATTGACCCTGGCACCCGGCGCGCGGGCCGATCTGTTGGACTGGTTTAAAGGCCATGACCGGCCAAAAGCGCCATCAGGAAAAGCGCTCGATTTTACGCAACCTGCGCAGTGGAAAGCCTCTCTCCCGCTGACACCGGAAGAGAAAGTCACCGGCTATAACAACTTCTATGAATTTGGCCTCGATAAAGCCGATCCTGCCGCCAACGCCGGGGGAATGAAAACCGATCCCTGGACACTGACCATTGATGGTGAAGTGGCGAAACCGTTAACCCTCGACCACGCGGCGCTGACCTCGCGTTTCCCGCTGGAAGAGCGAATCTACCGGATGCGCTGCGTAGAGGCCTGGTCGATGGTGGTGCCGTGGATCGGCTTCCCGCTGCATAAACTGCTGGCGTTAGTTGAACCCACCAGCAACGCAAAATATGTCGCGTTCCAGACACTTTACGCACCGGATCAGATGCCGGGGCAAAAAGACCGATTTATCGGCGGTGGCCTTAAATACCCGTATGTTGAAGCGCTACGTATAGATGAAGCGATGCATCCGCTCACGCTGCTTACTGTCGGGGTGTATGGCAAAGCGCTGCCGCCGCAAAACGGCGCACCGATCCGCCTGACTGTGCCGTGGAAATATGGTTTTAAAGGCATCAAATCGATAGTCAGTATCAAGCTCACCAGTAAACGACCGCCGACCACCTGGAACCTTGCCGCGCCCGATGAATATGGCTTCTACGCCAACGTGAACCCGCATGTGGATCACCCACGCTGGTCACAAGCAACGGAACGTTTTATTGGATCCGGCGGCGCGCTGGATGTAAAACGTCAGCCAACGCTGCTGTTTAATGGCTACGCTGAAGAAGTGGCTTCGCTTTATCACGGGTTAGATCTGCGGGAGAATTTCTGAGTGCGCTTAACGGCAAAACAGGTGACATGGTTAAAAGTCGCATTGCATCTGGCGGGTCTGCTGCCTTTACTTTGGCTTTTCTGGGCGGCGAATCAGGGCTATTTCAGCGCCGATCCGGCGAAAGACATCCAGCATTTTACGGGCAGAATGGCGCTTAAATTCCTGCTCGCCAGTTTGCTGGTAGCACCGCTCGCACGCTACGCGAAACAACCTTTATTGATCAGAACCCGGCGTTTGCTGGGACTGTGGTGCTTTGCCTGGGCGACGCTGCACCTGACCAGCTACACCTTGCTGGAACTGGGTATTAATAATCTTTCATTATTAGGACAAGAGTTGGTAACGCGCCCTTATTTAACGCTGGGTGCCGTAAGTTGGCTGATTTTGCTGGCATTGGCGTTGACCTCAACGCAATGGGCGCAGCGCAAGCTGGGAAAACGCTGGCAACAACTACACAATTTCGTCTATCTGGTGGCGATCCTCGCGCCGATTCACTACCTTTGGTCGGTGAAAATATTGTCACCGCAGCCGATCCTTTACGCTGCCGCCGCGATTGGGCTGTTAGCGTGGCGCTATAAGAAGTTTCGCCAATGGTGGCGTTAACACGCTCATTGTGTGCAGTTCTCCGCAGATCTACTATCATTCACCGCCAGATTCCGGGCGGTGGTTGATAATCTTCCCTGATAAGACCAGTATTTAGCTGCCAATTGCTACGAAATCGTTATAATGTGCGACTTTGGTTTTCCTGACAGGGGTTTTTAGCCTCTGAAAAGGTGACAATCGCGAATCGAAGGTATATTTTGTTTTTTACCCGAGAATCGCAGGAGATAGCGGCACAATGGCTGGCAAGTTCCACATATTAGTTTTGAACGGACCGAACCTGAACATGCTTGGCACCCGCGAGCCGGATAAGTACGGCACGCTTACGCTCAGCGAGATTGTTAACGGTTTGAGCACCGAAGCGGCAGCGCTTGATGTGGAACTGGCGCATTTTCAGTCAAACGCGGAGTACGCAATCATCGACCGTATTCATCAGGCTAAAGACATTATGGACTTCATCCTGATCAATCCGGCCGCGTTTACGCACACCAGTGTTGCTATCCGCGACGCATTGTTGGCAGTCGACATCCCGTTTATCGAGATCCACCTGACCAACGTGCATGCGCGGGAGCCATTCCGCCACCACTCGTATCTGTCAGATATCGCCGAAGGCGTTATTTGCGGGCTGGGTGCGGAAGGTTATTCATACGCTTTACAGACGGCGGTAAAACGCCTGTCACAATCACACTAAACAAGAGTACGGAACCCACTCATGGATATTCGTAAGATTAAGAAACTGATCGAGCTGGTTGAAGAATCAGGCATCTCCGAACTGGAAATTTCTGAAGGCGAAGAGTCTGTGCGCATCAGCCGCAGCGCGCCGAATGCTGGCTTCCCGGTGATGCAGCAGGCTTATGCTGCGCCGATGATGCAACAGCAACCAGCCCTGTCTAACGCTGTCGCAACTGCCGCAGCGCCGGAAGCCCCTGCAGCCGCAGCGGAAATCAGTGGTCACATCGTACGTTCCCCGATGGTCGGAACCTTCTATCGCACCCCGAGCCCGGACGCGAAAGCGTTTATCGAAATCGGCCAGAAAGTCAACGTGGGCGATACCCTGTGCATCGTTGAAGCCATGAAAATGATGAACCAGATCGAAGCCGATAAATCAGGCGTGGTGAAAGCCATTCTGGTTGAAAGTGGCCAACCGGTTGAATTTGACGAGCCGCTGGTCGTCATCGAGTAAACGAGGCGCACATGCTGGATAAAATTGTTATCGCCAACCGCGGCGAGATTGCACTGCGTATTCTTCGTGCCTGTAAAGAGCTGGGCATCAAGACTGTCGCCGTGCACTCCACTGCGGATCGCGATTTAAAACACGTACTGCTGGCAGATGAGACCGTATGTATCGGTCCAGCGCCATCAGTAAAAAGCTATCTGAATATCCCGGCAATTATCTCCGCCGCCGAAATTACCGGCGCGGTGGCGATTCATCCGGGTTATGGCTTCCTCTCTGAGAACGCCAACTTCGCTGAGCAGGTTGAGCGCTCCGGCTTTATCTTCATCGGCCCGAAA